>DATHIZ010000268.1:0-2195 GCA_035316385.1 Bryobacteraceae bacterium
AAGAAGAGCAGCCTCACCATACAGGTGCGCGTGGGTACGGCCATCACCGCCAACGTCCTGAAGAAGTATGCGGACGCGGACGCTGCCACCGAATACTTGCGCGCCCGCACCTACCTGCTGTTGAACCGTCCGGCATCCGCCGCCGTGCCCGTCCCGCACAAGCCCGCCTTCTCTCGCCTCAGAAACAAGAGCATTGTCGCCGCTCCTACTCCGGAATCGCTTGACCGGGAAGTGGCGGCGCTAGGCCGGAGCCGCATACTGGTCTCCGGCAATGGTTTCGATGTGATTCTGGCCTCGGCGCGGGAAATTCCAAACGTTCTGCGTGAAATCGGACGCTGCCGCGAACAGACTTATCGCGAAATCGGTGAAGGCACCGGCAACGCGATCGACCTGGATGCGTTCGACGATTACTACCAGCACATGTTCTTGTGGCACACTGCCGACCGCCGGGTGGCCGGAGCGTACCGCTTGGCCACGACTGCGGATGTGTTGCCCAAATACGGCGCGACCGGGCTATATACCAGCAGCCTGTTCCATTACGAACCGGGTTTCTTCGAGCGCATCGGGCCGGCCATAGAACTGGGCCGCTCTTTCGTCTGCCTCGATTATCAAAAGCACTACGCCCCGTTGCTGTTGCTTTGGAAAGGCATCGCACGCTTTGTGGAGCGGCGGCCGGAATGCGCTGTGCTTTTTGGAGCGGTGAGCATTAGCAGCGACTACCAGTCGCTTTCGCGCACGCTGATTGTGAACTATCTCAGCGGCCATTTGGCCAATCACCTGGCCGGCCAGGTCCGTCCCCGCCGCGCGTTCCGCGGCCATGCCATGCTGCCCAAGCATGTCAAACAGCTCAGCAGGCTGCTCAGCAGCGTGGAAGAACTCTCCGCCTCGATCCAGGACCTGGAGCGCGACGGCAAGGGGCTTCCCGTCCTGGTCCGCCAGTATATGAAACTCGGAGGCCAATTTCTGGGTTTCAATGTCGACTCGCACTTCTCGAATGCGATCGATGCCCTGGTGCTGGCGGATTTGCGAACCGCTTCCCCGCCCATGCTCGACCGCTGCATGGGAGCCCTGGGAGCGGCGTCATTCCGGGCGTGGCATCAATTGCCTTCCGCGCTGTCGAAAGCGCTGCCGCTGCAGTAGGTAAGAAAAAATCCCGCTTGGTTTAGGAACCTCTTGACAGCACGCTGTACCATATAAGGTGCAGGATGGCGGCGGACCCACCACCACGAAAGATACCGCTGATCTTTTTTCGCTCGCGAACCGGAAGTGAGCCTGTGCGAGATTGGCTGAAGGGACTACCTGAAGCTGAGCGTCAAGCCATAGGAAGCGACCTTCTGCGGGCACAATGGCGATGGCCAGCGGGAATGCCGCTATGCAGGCAGTTGGGAGATGGACTTTCGGAAGTTCGCACGGACCTTCCGACAAAACGGACCGCGCGTGTATTGATTTGCTTCTACCGGCAGCACCTCGTGGCACTGCACGGTTTTATTAAGAAGACGCGCTCGACGCCGGATGATGATTTGGCGTTGGCGCGTAAGCGTCAAAAGGAATTGGAGCAATGAGCAAGAAACATCTGGGTTCGAGCGTTGATGATTTCCTAAAAGAAGAAGGCATCTTTGAGGAGGCACAAGCGCAGGCGGTTAAAGAGGTCGTTGCTTGGCAACTTGCCGAGGCTATGAAGAAAAACAAAATCTCCAAAGCGCGCATGGCCACACTCCTGAAGACGAGCCGCACTCAGGTGGATCGCCTGCTTGATCCAAGGAACGATATCACGCTTTCCAGCCTCCAGCGGGCCGCCGCGATGGTCGGACGCCGGGTGACGATCGCCCTGGTGTAAGACGCCGTCTGGCAGATCGCAAAGCAGCCGTTGATACACTCGCTGATTGCTGCTCTCCCTTAAAGGCATTCGCAAAAGCTTTGGCGGCGTACACGCCCTGCGCGACGGCAACCTCGAAGTTCACGAGGGCGAAGTGCATCTGCTGATGGGCGAAAACGGCGCGGGCAAATCCACGCTGATGAAGATTGTCGCCGGATTGTACCAGCGCGACGGCGGCGAAATGTTGTGGCGCGGCCAGCCCGTTTCTTTCACGAAACCTTCAGAAGCCTCGGCCAACGGTGTCGCCATGGTGCACCAGGAATCTCTACTGGCTCCGCATTTGACCGTAGCAGAAAACATCTTTCTGGGGCGCGAAATC
>DATHIZ010000269.1:0-24105 GCA_035316385.1 Bryobacteraceae bacterium
CGCGGTCCTCGCCAGTAACAAATTCGAAAGGTTCGCGCACACAATCAGCATCACTGCGCCCACCGAACAGGCCAGTACCAGTAGTGCCGGCTTCAGACGTCCGCTGACATGCTGGCCCAAAAAGCTCAGTTTTGGCACTAAATGGTTCTTTTGGTGGTCTTCGTTTGTGATGAGAACGCCCAGCACCCTCGCCTCGGCCTGCGCGGTTTGCATGGTCACGCCGGGCTTCAACCGTCCAATCAGCGCCAGGGTGTTTCCCCAGCGGTCTGTTTCCTTGCTTAGCGCGAACGGAAAGTACAGATCAATATGCGCGCCGGGTGCAAATACCGACCCAAAATCAAAAGCGGCCGGCATCACCCCCACCACCGTGAACGCCGCATCGTTCAACGTGAGAGGCCTTCCCACAATGTCCGGATCGGACGCAAAACGCCGCTCCCATAGACCGTGGCTCAACATCACGGCCTTGGGTCCGTTCCACTTGCATTCGGCCGCGCTGAACTGCCTGCCCATTTGCGGCTGCACGCCCAGCAGCGGGAAGAAATTCTGTGAAACCGGTACGCCGCTGAGCCGCTCCGGCTCCCCTTGCCCGGTGAGTTTGTTGTCGCCCACGCCGTAAAAGGCAAAATAACCGGCGATGTCGGAGAAAGATTTATTTCGTTCGCGTAAACTCAATAGCCGGCTCACCTGCACCGTCTGGCCGGATAAGTTGCCCTCTCCGCCTCCGTTTGCAACCCACACTAAACTGCCCGGATCGCGAAACGGCAGCGGCCTGACGAGCAGTGTATTCAGCACGCTGAATACCGTCGAACTCGCGCCGATGCCCAACCCGATAATCAATATTGCGAAAACAGTGAAGCTCGCATCCCGCCGAAGCGTGCGAAACGTATACCGCAAATCCTGCAGAACGCTTTCCATGGCCGGCAGCCCGCGCGCGTCGCGATGCTCTTCCTTCGCCAGTTCCATGCCGCCAAACCGGACCAGCGCCTTCCGCCGGGCCTCCTCTGGAGACATGCCCTGCTTGATGTTTTCTTCCACCGCCAGGTCCAGATGCGATGCCAGCTCCGCCTCGAAATCGCCGTCCCGCTGGCCTTTCCGGAAAAACGAACCAATCCTCGCCAGCAATTCACCCATTGAGGTCCTCACAAGTTCTCCGCCTCAGCCGCCATGGTGAATACCCGCCCCATCACCTCGGCTAACCGCCGCCAGTACGCCATGTCGGCCGCAAGCTGCGTCCGCCCATTTTTGGTGATGGAGTAAAACTTCGCCTTGCGGTTGTTGTCCGACGTTCCCCACTCCGCCGAAATCCATCCACGTTGCTGCAGGCGCACCAGCGCGGCGTAAATGGTTCCTTGATTCAGTAGAATCTGGTCGCCGCTCACCTGTTCGATGCGCCGGGCAATTCCGTATCCGTGCAGCGAACCCAGCGCGGCCAGCGTCTGAAGCACCATGACGTCCAGGGTGCCTTGCAGAAGATCGAGTTTCGTTTCCGTTTCCTGTGGCATGTACACATAAAGTATCACGCTTACTGTGGGTTTACCACATGTGTTCCACAGGAAAGGTTTAGCGCAGACCGCGCTGCTTCAGATGGGCAATCAGCGCCGCCGGATCATCGCTGATGATGGCGTCTACTTTGGCGTTAATCAGCTTGTCCCACTCTTCCGGCGTATTCACCGTCCACGGCACAACCTGCAGGTGGGCCGCATGCGCCTCCGCTACTTTGGCCGGCGTGACCAGCTTAAAGTGGGGAGAAATAATATCCGCATTCGCCGCCGCCGCGATGACGGTAAACGGGCGCATATCCCGCTCGGTCAAAGCGGAAAGCCGGATCTCCGGCCCCAGCTTCTTCATGGCAACTAGCGTCCGGAAATCGAACGATTGCAGAATGACTCGTCTTTCCAGCTTGTATTGCCGTACCTTGTCCAGCACCATTCCTGCAAATACATTGGGCGCCGGCGTGTACTCGGGGTTATCGGGAAAGCTCTTTGTCTCAATGTTGTAGTCGAAACTGCCTTCTTTCGCCAGTGCGAAAGCATCGTCCAGCGTCGGCATGCGCGTGCCCGGAACAGTCTCCTGCGTGGAAAAATTCGGATTCCTCACCCGCCCGCAATCCCATTCCTGTACCTGCTTCAGGGTTAGCATATGGATCACCGCCTTGGGCTGCGGCCCCGAACACACCGGAGGCTCCAAGACCGGATCGTGCGAGATCACGATTACGCCGTCTTTTGTAACCGCCATGTCCATTTCAAGCGCATCGACACCGGCGCTGATCGCATATTGAAAAGCGGGAATCGTATTCTCAGGCTTGCGCGCCCGCGCCCCTCGATGCCCATGCACCAGAATTCTGTCGGCGCCGCTCGCGCTGGCTACAAACAGACCAGCAAATAGAAAAACAAATGTAGCTGTCATTGCGTAGACGAAGGAACCGGTTGCCTGGGGCGTATGCCTTCGCCCACTTCCCCCTTGTGGTCAAATCTGGCGTTGAGCCATTCCACCATTTCCCGTTCCCAATCGGGTACGTTCGGCAATTTGTGCCAGCCGCCGGTGCCATGTTTTCCGCCAGGAATGCGAATCAGGTCGCAGCGGACGCCCACCTTTCTGAGCGCGGTCTGCAGGTTGGTGTCCTCGGTAAACGGGATGTACTCGTCTTTGTCGCCCTGAATCAGGAGGAACGGCGGAGCATCTTTGGTCACATACGTAATCGGCGCCGATTCGCGCAGCGCCTCCTGCTCGCCTTTCTGTTGAATCAAGGGATCCAGCAGAGCGTGTACATCTTTGTTTAGCGGAACATTCGCAAAACTGCTTTGAGCGTAAAGCGTGACTACCGCTTGTGCTCTGGCGCTTTCACGGTCCACCGGATCTGTCGCTTTCGGGTCGCCCGGCGCATTCAGCAAGCCGGCCATGTTACTGAGGAAGCCGCCCGCCGAACCGCCTACCAAGGCTATTTTGTTCGGGTCTGCGTCCCACTGTTTTGCATTGTGCCGGATAAAGCGGATAGACCGCTCCACGTCGTAAACCATGTACGGATACGGATATTTCGGCGCTAAGCGGTAGTTAATGGAAAACACCGCATAGCCGGCCGGTACAAGAAATTGCGCGCAATAGGCTTCGCTGCCACTTTTGCTGTCACCGCGCTGATATCCGCCTCCGTGAATAATAATGGCGATCGGGTGCACGCCCGGTCCCCTCGGCGCGTAATAGTCCATCGTTAGGCGCTCGCCGCTAGCTTCGCCGTAAAGGATTCCCTCCTGCGTTGGCGCCAGCGGCTGCGCGGCCAGCGTTTGAAAGGCCGCTAGTAATACCAAGCCCGCAATCATTGCCGCCCCGCCGCTGCTTTGCCTGGATGCAAGGTGAGCTTCTGCACGCGCCAGTTCAGCAATTCGGCCACGTAAATCTCGTTTTCCGATGGGCAGGCCATCTCGTGAATCCAGCCAAACTGCTTCACCTGTCTCCCCGTCCGTCCCAACATGCCCACCACTTTCCCGTCTAACGTCAACTTATAAATCCTTCCCGGAAACGCATCCGAACTATAAATATATTGCGTCGGTCCCGGCGTGATGCAGAGAGCCCACGGCGAACCCGGCTGCATGGTTCCAGGGCCTCCCGGCTCCGGGCGGCTGCCCATCCACGGCTGCGCATCGTCGGGCGCGGGGACGTCTACCGTTATCTCGCGCAGATATGTTCCATCGTGATCGAATACCTGAATCCGCCTGTTGCCCCGGTCCGCAACATAAACATTTCCGCGCGCATCCGCCGCAATACTGTGCGGCACGTTGAACTCACTGGCGCCGCTGCCCGGCTTGCCCCACTGCTTCACCCAGTCTCCGTTCTTGTCATACTTGGCCACGCGCGAATTGATATATCCATCGCTGATGAAAATGCTGCCCTCGGTGTCCCACGCCACGTCGGTCGGCTGCCGGAACTGGCCGTTCACCGCGGGACGCGGCGGCTTTACATGCGTCCACGGCCCTTCGCCCTCGTCGGATGCTTCCTTCTTGCGTCCGAACACCATCGCAACGTGCCCTTCGGGATTGAACTTTATGATCATGTCCGACCCTTTGTCAATCGCCCAGATGTTGTCGTCTTTATCGACGCGCACGGCATGCGCGTACGACCACGCGTACAGGTTCTTGCCGATCTCCCGGATGTATCTGCCGGTAGGTCCGAATTCCAGCAGTTGCGCCGCTGTAGCGCCATATGCCGGACCGGTGCTGTTTCCGCGCGAAAACACGAAAACATGCCCTTTCGAATTCACCGCCACGCCCGCCGTTTCTCCCAGGTGAAGATCCGCCGGCAGCTTCAAAAAATTAGGCTCGGAATCGAATGCAATCTCGGGCGGCTGCTGTGCGAAGGCTGTGCCGCCGCAAAGCGCCAGTACCATCATCAGGTGATTTTTCAAGGTTAGCTCCGGTTTGTGTACTGCGTCTGTTCCAACTGAATCTGTTCGGCCGCAATCTGCGCAATGTCCAGCAGCCGCGGCGGATTGGCGGAAACCGCCGGCAGCGCGTCTCGGAACATCGTATTACAGAAGGGGCAAGCCGCGCCCACGGTGTCCGCGCCCGTATCGGCAAGTTCCTTCGCGCGGGTGTGGCTGACGCGCTGGCCCGTCTCTTCTCCCAGAAACACCAGTCCACCGCCGGCGCCGCAGCAGAAGGAGCGCTCTCGCGCGCGCGGAGGATCGATCACTTCCGCCGAACGGCCAATCACCTCTCGCGGTTCATCGTAGATGCCGCGGTAGCGGCCCAGGTAGCAAGGGTCGTGAAAAACCACCCGGCTGTCGCTGCGTTTGGCCGGGAGCCGGTTCGCGTGCCGCGCCATGAATTCGCTGTGATGTTCCACTTCGAACGTAACCCCGGCGTTCTTGGCATGTCCCCGCCAATCCTCGGCCATGGTTCGCACGCAATGCGGGCAGATGGAAATAATCTTCTTCACCTTGGCCTGTTGCAACACGCCCAGGTTGCCTTCCGCCAGTTGATCGAAGACCAGATCGTTTCCCAGCCGCCGCGCCGGATCGCCGGTGCAGCGCTCCTTCTTCAAGACGCCGAACGACGTTCCAAGATGCTGCATCACGGCGGTAAACGCGGCAATGATTTCCCGGCCGCGCGGATCATACGCGCCCATGCAGCCCAGCCACAAACAGTACTCTTGCGTGCCGTCGAAAATCGGAAGCGCTTGTTTTGCAATGAACTTGTCGCGCTCCGTTTGCGAAAACCCCATGGCATTGCCGTTTCGCTCCAGGTTCAGAAACAGCTTCGTGCCATGCTCGTCTTCCCACGCGCCGGTATTCACCGCGCCGCGCCGCAGCCCCACAATCATCGGCAGGTGCTGTATCCCGACCGGACATTGGTACTCGCACGCGCCGCAAGTCGTGCATTGGAAAACCGCTGTTTGCGAGATGGAAGCTGCCAGAATCGGCGTCTCGCTCCCGTTTCCTTGCTCGTTCAAATAAGAGCGCAGCCCCAGCGCAATCAGCTTCGGATTCAGCTCTTTTCCGGTATTATTCGCCGGACAGTGTTCCGTGCAGCGGCCGCACTCCACGCACGAATACGCCTGCAATGCCGTGATTTGCGTAATGTCTTTGCCTGCCACCAGCCCGAAATCCTCATCCCCGACCAATGGCGGAATTTGGCTGAACTCCTGCCGCTCCAGGAATATCGCTATTGGACTCAAAACCAAGTGCAAATGCTTGGTATGCGGGATCAGAGGCAGAAACGCCAGCAGCGACAGCGTGTGGATCCACCAGAGCGCCTGCCCTGCCGGAGAGGTCTCGGGTATCCACCAGCCCGGCATGTAGGTCGCCATCAGCAGGAAAATGAGTCCCGCGATAATGCCCGATTCGTAAGAAACCGGCCCCAGCCACTTCGGCCGGATCACAAACCGCCGGAACGCCAGCGCCGCAATAGAGCCCGCGCAGCAAGCCGCAAAGAGGAACGCGAACCAGAAGTAAAACGCTCCAAAAAACGTTTCACGCCGTAGGAACCCCAGCCCGTAGCCGGCGGCGATATGGTTCACCGTCACTAGCGCGAACGCACAAAATCCCCAGAATACGAAAGCATGCGCCGCGCCCGGCAGCGGCCGTTCCCGGATCACCTTTGCCTGGCACAGCACTTCCCAAAAAAACTTATGCGCGCGCCGGGCGATTGAGCCGAGTTGGAAGTCGGCATCCGGCCGCGCTTTGCGTATGCGCTCAACCACCGGCTCAAACCTCTTGTAGAACAACCAGAGAGAGAGGGCGATAAGCAGTGTAAGTAAAGTTTTTGATAAAGCGTTTGGGTACGTGCCGAAGGAACCTTGAAGAATAATGTTTACCATCGGCCTGTCAATTACCATAGAGGGGAAACATGCGTTACGTCATCTCCGGAGCCGCAGGCTTCATTGGATCACATCTTTGCGATCGCCTAATGGAAAGCGGTCATCACATTGTTGCCATAGATAACCTCATCACGGGCCACATCGCAAACATTGAGCATCTGATCGGTCAGCACGGCTTCGAATTCGTGGAAGGCGATGTTTGCCAGCCACTCTCGGTTTCCGGTCCCATAGACAGAGTCTTTCACTTGGCTTCTTTGGCGAGCCCGGTTGATTACCTCAACCACCCGCTCGAAACTCTCGAATCGGGTTCAACCGGGACGCGCAACATGCTGGAATTAGCCCGGCAAAACAATGCGCGTTTTCTGCTCACCTCTACTTCAGAGTGCTATGGGGATCCTCTCGAGCATCCGCAGACAGAAAGCTATTGGGGCAACGTCAACCCCGTGGGTCTGCGATCCTGCTATGACGAGAGCAAACGCTACGCGGAGGCGATCACCATGGCCTTTCACCGCGTGCATGATCTGCGCACCAACATCGCCCGCATCTTCAATACCTACGGCCCTCGCATGGCGTTGAACGACGGCCGCGTTGTACCCGCCTTTATTGATCATGCTTTAAAAAATTCGCCGCTAACGGTCTTTGGCGACGGTTCCCAGACGCGCAGTTTTTGCTTTGTCTCAGATCTGGTCGAGGGCTTGCTGTTGCTGAGTGAATCGGACGAACGCCTTCCGGTGAATCTAGGCAATCCGGCGGAGATGACGATCCTTGAATTCGCGAACGAAATTCGCCGCCGGTTTGACAACGTCGTGGGAATTGAATATTTGCCGCTGCCCTCGGACGATCCTAAACTGCGCCGCCCGGACATTACAAAAGCGGAGCGCGTCCTGGGTTGGCAGCCGAAAGTAGCGCTGAGCGAAGGCTTGGCCGCTACTATCGACTACTTCAGGAACAAGGAAGCACTAGCCACAGCCTAAATGTGGCAGTGCCGCAGCCCGCGCTTCGCCAGATACTGTTGGTGATACTCTTCCGCTGGATAGAAAGCAGGAGCGGGCTCAATAACGGTAGCAATCGGCCGCCGGAATTTCCCCGATTTTTCCAGTTCGGCTTTTGATGCCCGCGCCGTTTTCTCCTGTTCCGGTGTGTGGAAGAAGATTACGCTGCGGTACTGCGTTCCCACGTCGGGCCCCTGCCGGTTCAACTGCGTCGGATCATGCGACTTCCAGAACAAGTCGAGTAGCTGCTGGTAGTTGACTTTGTCTTCGTCGTACTCTACCTCCACTACTTCGGCGTGATTAGTGTTGCCCGTACAAACATCTTTGTAGGTTGGGTTTTGGGTATGCCCGCCGGCGTATCCGGATAACGCCTCGGTCACACCATCTATTTCGCGAAACGCCGCTTCCACGCCCCAGAAGCACCCCGCGCCGAAAGTTGCTTTTTGTGTCATCAATAGCTATTTTCGCGCGTTAGCAGGCAAAAGTTATGCGCGCCCAAAGTGCCTGGCGAGAATGCGCCGCACGAACCCACTAAATCTCTTCTATGTCCAGTGTGCAGAATCGCGGTTTGCTAGGAGCCTTAGTGGACTCCACAAATGCAAAACCCCGCTTCACGGGCGGGGCTGCAAATTCTACTGGAGTAGAAAACGGTGAGCGATGCTTACTCTGATGTTGCTCGTCGTTCTGAATGTAGTTCTCAGGACACGTCGCGCCAAACTGCGGATCAAAATAGATCTCTAGTCTGGTTCGAAAGGAAGTTGGCAGTGCGACCTGTCAACTTCCTCAACATCATTCTACCAACTTTTCGCCCCAACCGCCGGCCTCTACAATAAAAGCGATACCCCGTGCCCTTTCCTCCTGTTGACCAGCAATTGGCGTACCTCAAAAAAGGTCTTGCCGAACTGATTCGTGAAGAAGACCTGCGTGAACGTCTAACCGTCTCCGCCAAAGAAAATCGTCCCCTTCGCGTCAAAGCGGGCTTTGATCCCACCGCGCCCGATCTGCATCTCGGCCACACCGTGCTGCTGCGAAAGATGAAGCATTTCCAGGATCTGGGCCACACCGTCATTTTCCTCATCGGCGACATGACCGGTCTGATCGGCGATCCCACCGGCCGCAACGCCGCCCGTCCACCCATGACTCGCGAAGAGGTCGATCGGAACGCCGAAACCTACAAAGACCAGGTCTTCAAAATTCTCGATCCGCTCAAAACCGAAGTTCGTTTTAACAGCGATTGGCTGCGGCCAATGACCTTTGAAAACGTGATTTCGCTCTGCTCCAAGTACACCGTCGCGCGGCTGCTCGAACGCGACGACTTCACCAAACGTTTCAAAGAGGGCATCCCTATCTCCATGCATGAGCTGTTGTATCCGCTCTCGCAGGCGTTCGATTCCGTCGCCTTGAAGTGTGACGTGGAAATGGGCGGCACCGACCAGAAATTCAATCTCCTGGTGGGCCGCGAGATTCAGAAGGATTATGGACAGCCGCCGCAAATTGTCGCCACGGTGCCCATCCTCGAAGGCCTTGATGGCGTGGAAAAAATGTCCAAGTCGAAAGGCAACTACATCGGTATCACCGAGCCGCCCAAGGTCATGTTCCGCAAAATCATGCAGATCAGCGACGATCTCATGTACCGCTACTACGAGTTGCTCACCGACATGCAACTCGATGACATCGCCCGTCTCCGCGCTGCAGTGGCTGCCGGCGAACAGGATCCGATGAAAGTAAAAATGGATCTCGGCCGCCGCATCGTGGCAGATTTCCATTCCGCCGCCGAGGCCGGTTCCGCCGTTGACTCCTTCGACCGCGAAGTGCGTCAAGGCCTTGAGCCCGCCGACACCGAAACTTTGGACCTGCCCGCTTCGGCCGTTACCGGCAAAGGCATCCGCGTGGACAAACTGTTTGCCGCAATCGGCCTTGCGGAAAGCGTAACCGATGCAGCCCGCAAACTCAAAGCCGGCGCCGTCCAAATCAACGGGGAAACCCACAAAGATCCGCTGCTTTCGGGAGCCACCGGGACACTGGTCCTTCGGCTCGGCAAGAAGTGGAAGCGAATTCGAGTTCCTGCGACGCAAGCCAGCCTCTAAACACGTTACGCAAGCTAATTTTTATCCAGCTAGCCTTTACTCAGGATGTTCAAGCCTGCCGCGCTTGGCATATGATGGCTCCGGAAGCAATTTCGCGAACCGGAGTTGCTGAAAGGAGAACCATGGCTACTGTTCTTACCAAACCTCAAACTCCAGAAATTTCCATCAAACAAACCAAGATGCTAATCGCCAACAAATGGGTCGATAGCGTCTCCGGCAAGACTTTCGAGACAGTAAATCCCGCCACGGGCGGCATGCTTGCGAATGTCGCCGAGGCCGATGCCGCTGACGTTGATCTCGCGGTAAAAGCGGCCCGCAAGGCCTTTCAGTCGAAAGCGCACTGGCGCCGCATGGCCGCTTCAGAACGCGGCAAGCTTCTCAATCGTCTGGCCGACCTGATCGAGAAAAATGCCGAGGAACTCGCCACCCTGGAATCGCTCGACAATGGCAAGCCCCGCCATGTCGCCATGGCTGCCGACCTTCCTCTGGTAATTGCCTGTTACCGCTATTACGCCGGCTGGGCCGACAAGATTCAAGGCAAAACCATTCCCATCAATGGCGATTATTTCTGCTACACCCGCCATGAACCGGTGGGTGTGGTCGGACAAATTATTCCCTGGAATTTCCCGCTGCTGATGATGGCCTGGAAGCTGGCTCCCGCCCTCGCGTGCGGGAACACTGTGGTGCTCAAAACTGCCGAACAGACTCCTCTGTCGGCCCTGCGTGTAGGTGAATTGATCGTCGAAGCCGGCTTCCCGGAAGGTGTAGTGAATATCCTGCCCGGTTACGGTCCCACCGCCGGAGCCGCCATCGCGCGTCACATGGACGTAGATAAAGTGGCTTTCACCGGGTCCACCGAAGTTGGGCATCTCGTCATGAAAGCCGCCGCCGAGAGCAACCTCAAGCGCGTCACACTGGAGCTCGGCGGGAAGAGCCCGAATATCGTCTTCGCCGATGCCGACATGGAGGAGGCTGTTGAAGGCTCGCACTTTGCCCTTTTCTTCAACCAGGGCCAGTGCTGTTGTGCCGGTTCGCGCGTCTTCGTCGAGGAAAAAGCCTATGACGAGTTCGTGCAGCGCAGCACCGAGCGCGCCAAGCGCCGCACCGTCGGTGATCCACTCGACAAGAAAACCGAGCAGGGTCCCCAAGTGGACAGCGACCAGTTTCACAAAGTGTTGAGCTTTGTGGAATCGGGCAAGCAGGAAGGCGCCAAACTGATGTGCGGCGGCGAGCGTGTCGGCGACCGCGGCTTCTTTGTCGCGCCCACCGTTTTCTCCGACGTGAAAGATGAAATGAAGATCGCTCAGGAAGAGATCTTCGGCCCCGTCATGAGCATTCTCAAATTCAAGGACATGGATGAGCTGGTGGAGCGCGCCAACAAAACCATCTACGGCCTCGCCGCCGCAGTTTGGACTCGCGACATCGGCAAAGCTCATCACGTCGCCAACAACGTCCGAGCGGGCACCGTCTGGATCAATTGCTTCGATGTGTTCGATGCAGGCGCGCCCTTCGGCGGCTTCAAGCAATCCGGAATCGGCCGCGAACTCGGCGAGTATGGCTTGCAGCAGTATTCCGAGATAAAGACCGTTACCGTCAAACTCTGACGGTCAAGCGGCTAAATCGAGGCATATCGCCTCCGGCGTTCGGAAGATCCGCAAAATGCGATTTTCCGAGCGCCGGTAAATGGCATACACGGCCGGCAGCCCCGGCGCTGCCCGTTCCTGGTCGTTGCGAACCAGCAGCCGTGCTTCGTGGTGCGCGATGACAGGCCCTCCGAAAAGCATCATCGTTTCTTCGGTCCGGCCTTTTAAGACCTGAAAATCGTGCAGAGGCCGGATCGTCCTGCGTGAGTGTCCGCGCGTTCGTGTCATTCTATGCCGCCCGCGGAACGAGGACAAGGTTGTCCGCCGTCAATTTTGTCGTCAGTGCATTAGTCACAATCTGCAGCAGCTCGTCCGTGCGGGGGCTCAAATCGAACTCCTTGGAAAAGCGCTTCATCTGCGTCCGGAACGTGCGCCGCAGCAGCGTAACGGAAGCTTCCAGGCCCAGCTTCGGAATATCCTGAATCGCGAATTTCAAGATGCTATCCATCAGAACCGTCTCCACATTCAACATCCTGTAAATAGCCCGCCGGTTCTTCATCACATAATTCACTACCTCTTTGCTGCGGTAGGCAAAGTAGTGCTCGCGGGTAAACCATGCGAAGCGCTTGGTGTCCAGCATCCTCAGCTCGCCGCCCAACTTGTTTACCGCCGACGCGAACGCCCGGTTCAGAGCATCGGTTTGCTGAATGTCGTAGGTAAACGTGTTGGTGGGTCTTCCTGCAAACGGGTGCGTGCACTGGTACACCAAAATCGGATAAGCCGTGTGCGGTCTCACCAAAATGGCTTCCGCATTCACCGTGAACCATTCCCGCACCCAGCAACGCAGCGCCCACTGCATAGCCTTTGAAATTGTCGAATATGTCGAAAAATAAGCAGCGGTCCGTTCCTTGGGTGCTTTTGTCCAAACCGAGAAATCAATCCCAGTAGTTTCCGCCGTCTCCTGATTGACAACCGGCATCATGATTAATTCGCCCATCCGAGTCCTCCGAAAATGCAAAAGCCGGAACCTGAGTCCCGGCTGCTTTGATTTAGCCCCCGAATCTTTGGAAGCGATCCGAACGTAGCATGCCGCTTTAGGAAAACGATCACTCTGTACGCCGCAATATAATTTTACTTTTGCGTAAGCCTTTCAAAAGAAAGGAGAAAAAAACTTGAGAATTTTTAACGCATTGCTGTGACTGAATTTTCGACACCGGTCCAAACTGGGCTCAAGAGACAATAGAGGCGTATGCCTTCTGCAAAACTCCTCATGATTGTTGGTGATTACGTCGAAGATTACGAAGTGATGGTTCCGTTCCAGGCTCTGCAAATGGTCGGCCACACCGTCGATGCGGTCTGCCCCGGCAAGAAAACCGGCGACTTCGTTCGCACTGCCATTCACGATTTTGAAGGTGACCAGACTTATTCGGAGAAGCGCGGTCACAATTTCGTCCTGAACGCTACCTTTGCCGATGTGGAACCCTCGGCCTATGATGGCCTGGTAATCCCTGGCGGCCGTGCTCCGGAATATCTGCGCCTCAATCCCAAGGTCATTGAAATCGTCCAACATTTTGAAAAGGCCAAAAAGCCCATCGCGGCCCTGTGTCATGGCGCCCAAATACTTGCAGCCGCTCGAGTTATTGAAGGCAAGCAGGTTAGCGCCTATCCCGCCTGCGCGCCCGACGTCCAAGCGGCCGGCGGCCATTATGCCCAAATCGCCATGGACCAAGCCATTACCTTCCAAAACCTGGTGAGTGGTCCCGCCTGGCCTGCTCACCCAGCCTTCTTAGCTCAGTTCAATACGCTGCTGGACCAGCACCTGGCCAAGCGCAAAGTATAAATCGCTGTCTTGACGTTTACTTTACGCCTCGTTTAGGCTTTCTTAACTACTTTCGCCTTATCTTGGAATTGCCGCGATCAAGTAAGACCCAGGCAAGATGCTGGAAAGGAAGATTCGGTGATTTTGATGAAGTTTGGCGGGTCCTCTGTGGCCTCGCCAACGGCAATAAGACGCGTTGCTTCGATTGTGCAATCGCAAGTCCATTTAAAGCCGGTGGTAGTCGTTTCTGCGATGGGGACTACCACCAACAAGCTTTCCTCCATCCTCCAACACGCTTCGGCCGGTGAATCGTACCTGGCGTGGAAACTAATCAAGGAACTACGGGAGTTCCACTTCTGCGTGGCGGAGGATCTCCTCTCCACGGACAGCCTCCAACCGATTGACCAGTATCTCCGCGAAACATTCCGGGACCTCCACGTCCGCATGGCGGAAGTAGGAGACGGCGAGCGCCAGGTCACTCCCGAGGAAACGGATTGGGTCTTGAGTTTAGGCGAGCAGCTCTCCAGCCGGATTGTGACCGCCGCCTTCGTCGACCTTGGAATTCCCGCTTCCCATTTCGACGCTCGCAAGCTGATTTTGACAGACGACCGGTTCAACAACGCCACTCCCCGCTACTGGGAGACTTACGCGAAAATCCGTTGGACCGTTCCCCACGCTGCCAAGGACTCGGTTGTCGTATTAGGCGGCTTCATGGGAGCCACCGAAAAAGGGCAAACCACAACCTTGGGGCGCGGAGGCTCCGACCTCACTGCGTCCATTGTGGGAGCCGCCATCAACGCCGATGAGATCCAGATCTGGAAGGACGTGGATGGCATGTTGACCTGCGATCCCAGGTTGAGAAGTGACGGATACTTGGTCAAAACCCTCTCATACGATGAGGCTGCGCAGCTAGCCAAAGCCGGGGCAAAAATTCTCCATCCGGAAACGGTCGCGCCGGCGCAGCGCCTGCATATTCCGATTGCTCTTCGTAATACCTTCAATCCGGAGGCTCCAGGCACAACCATTGCCGCGACCTCCGCAGCCTGTGCGAACCCCGTAAAATCCATCGTCTGCAAGTCCGGCATCACGCTCCTGGAAATCCATTCGCCGCGGCCGGAGGTCTCGGTTGGGGATTGTTCGCTGGCCTTGCGTGAGTTGTTCGTAGGCCGCAAGAAGAACATCGAACTTCTCGGCATGTCTGACTCGGTGATCTACCTGGCCGTGGACCGCGGAGCCGAATACCCCGAACTGCAAACTCCCGGCGCCGCCTGCATGGAGGTACACTTACGCTCCGATCAAGCCTTAATTACTTTGGTGGGAGACGGACTCACTTCCAACCAGGACATCCGCCGCCAGCTCGTAACCCTGCTCTCGGGCGCCCAGGCCCTGCTGCTCCCGCAAGAATCGCCTTCTTGCGCGCTGCGCATCGTCATGCCCGCCAACTATTTGTCCAGTTATTTGGCAATACTGCACAACGCATTTTTTGCGGCTCCGGATATTCGAGTGTTTGCCCGGCCGTCGGTGGCCCCCGCCCCGCAGGTTGAGACGCATCCCGTCCAGCCCGAGGATCGCGAATCGCGAAAACGTCATTTGCTCACTCTCACGACCAAGCTGTGGGCTCTCCGCAACTGAACGAGGACGTTCGGTATTTCGATTGATTCGCTATTTTGTAGCTCGAAGATGACAACGAATGTCTTGCGCTGGGAAGACCCACGCGGCATGACGCTCGTACCACTCTAAATTGTGGTGCGCCAGCAGTCGCCCAGCGCCATCCAGAATAAAATTCTTTCCAAATGTCAGCTCGATTTCCTCGATGTTGAACCTGACATTCGAACCGCCGAAAGTGGCGAAATCCTCTCCCGTGAAGTAATGGAAGCTCCGCGCAGCCAGATGGCGGACATGAGTGGGGTCTGTGTAGGAGTTGTGGGAACTGAAATGCGGCGTCACGATAAAAACATCCGCGCCGTCGCGCGCCACCCGGTGGATCTCCGCCATCGTGCGCGTTACGTCCCGGACATGCTCGATGATGTGTAGCATGTAGATACGGCTAAACGTATCGCTCTCCAGGGGCCAGGGCAACTCATCCAGGTCCCAGACGACGTCGGCGGCCGACCGTGGATGAACGTCGATACCCACCGCGCCGGATTCAACCTTACGCGTGCCGCAACCCACATCAAGAATCATCGAAGTATTTTGAAATGTAGCATCACCGTCGGCGAACTATCATCGCTTTCGGCTATTCGCGCCGGGCCAGGTAAAGAAGAAGCAGAAAAATGGTAGCCGGAATCAGCCCCATCACCCCCATGGCGAAAGCGAACAGTGTGCGTTTTCCTGCCGGCTCGCGAACTGAGCGAGGCAACCGCTCTCCGCACCGCACGCTCCACTGCTTTGGCCATCCCGGGGAAGCACCTTCACGACGCCCGGATGGTCCAAATCCCGTCCTATCCGCTCCCGCCTCGGCTTCCGGAATCTTGACCGCAATCCGGCGGCCTGTCCGTAGCTCGGTACCCTTGAACACCGTGGCCGTTGCTCTGCTGCCCACCCGCTCTTCAATGCGGTAATGGCCCTACGGAAAACGCAAAGGCGGCTCCCCAAAACCTGACTTCACCTGTAAAATCTCCCGTAATCCTCCCATACCTGCTATAATCATTCCTGAATGAGCTTCTGGCGGCCGCGCCTGTGGGTTCTACAGGTTAACGCCGGGTGTGAACAATCCTGGCGGCCTGCTTCAACCCTCCAAACCACGCACTCCTACCTCCGTCCAGTACCTTACGTCATTTTGTCCTTCCTACGTTCACCTCGCATTGCCTGTTAATGAAGTCCTCTATCCAGATCACTCGCGGCATCGAATCGCTATTTGGCACACGTGACGAAAACATTCGCCTGCTCGAAACCGAGCTCAACCTGCGCACGCGCATCGTGGACGGCGGGGCTCTGGACCTCGAAGGCGAAGAGCTCGACGTCCGCCGTGCGGAACGTATTCTATCTGACTATTCCTGTCTGATGGACGAGGGCCACCGTTTCACTAGCGGCGACCTGAACAACTACTTGCGCGTGGTCACCGCCGATCCCAACGTCTCGCTTCGCCGTCTTGTCGAAAGCGGAAAATCGCGCAGCTTTGGCAAGAAAGTTCTCGCTCCCAAAACGGTTAACCAGCGCCGCTACATTGATGCCATTGAGCATCATGATCTGACCTTCGGCATTGGCCCCGCCGGCACCGGCAAAAC
The DNA here is from genome assembly GCA_035316385.1 of Bryobacteraceae bacterium. Taxonomy (GTDB): domain Bacteria; phylum Acidobacteriota; class Terriglobia; order Bryobacterales; family Bryobacteraceae; genus Bog-105. The sequence continues at coordinate 16,018 of DATHIZ010000269.1, forward strand.
GTATCTCGCTGTTGCCATGGCTGTCGCCTCGCTGCTCAATAAACAGGTGGCTCGCATCGTGCTCACCCGGCCCGCCGTCGAAGCCGGTGAACATCTTGGCTTCCTGCCCGGTACGCTGCAGCAGAAAATCGATCCCTACCTTCGCCCGCTCTACGACGCTTTGTTCGACATGATCGATTCCGAGAAAGTGGAAAAGCTGCTCGAACGCAACGTCATTGAAATTGCTCCGCTCGCTTTCATGCGCGGCCGCACCCTCAACGATTGCTTCATCATTCTTGACGAAGCCCAGAACACCACGCCCGAACAGATGAAGATGATCCTGACCCGCCAGGGCTTCAATTCCAAAATGGTGGTGACGGGCGACCGGACGCAAATCGACCTTCCCAGCGGCCGGAAAAGCGGTATTCTGCACGCCACTGAAGTTCTAAGAAACGTGGAAGGCATAGCCTTTGTCGCCTTTGACGACACGGACGTGGTTCGCCACGCCCTGGTGCAGCGCATTGTCAAAGCGTATGATCGATATGACGAAATGATCGGCGCCGGCCGCCAATTTGCCCTGAAACTACGCGGTGCATCTGGTCAGGAACCCGAAGCCGAACCTCCGCCCCCTGCCACCGTGACCGTGGAAATCCCCGAATTTCCGCTCGCCTGACTGGTACATATGGGTTCAGATGGTCCAGGGCGAAAAGAAAAGCCTGCGGCGGTGCTCTTCGGAGCTCTTCCGGCTGAGTTAAAACCTTCCGCGGCGGAGAAACGGCAGTTGGCCGTTTTCGCCAATACGCTTTCCGCGCGAGTCGCCGACGGCCGGGAGTTTACCTGTCTCATCGCGGATGACCGCGAGTTACTTCGCCTCAATTATGCTTTTCTAGGCCACGAATACCCTACTGATGTACTTTCCTTTCCTTCGCAAGCAGAACCATCGCAAACAGAATCCGCAACCTCCGCCGCTTCAGACATCGGTGAAATTGCTATCTCTATTGAACGCGCCGCCGCGCAGGCACATGAGTTCGGCCATGCCCCATTCGACGAACTCCGCATCCTGATGCTGCACGGGCTGCTTCACCTCATCGGCCTCGATCACGAAAAGGACAACGGCGAAATGGCCCTTGCCGAGCAGCGCTGGCGCTCGGAATTCCAGTTGCCCCAAACCTTGATCGCGCGCATCCGCCGGCTTCATGCCCACAAGACTCATAGAGGGGTTCAGTCGTTGTGACGTACCTCTGCCTGGGTTTGGTCTTGTCCTTGATCTGCCTGCTGTGTTTTGTCTCGTATGTCCAGCTGCTTTACCTGGAATCGCTGCGCCTGATTCGCCGTGAACTGCCGTCGCTCAGTTTCTTTCGTGAGACTTTGGTGTCGAAAATCGGCCTGGAACCGGAACAAGGCTCGCTTGCTTTTTCGCTTGTGAAGCACGTCTCGCTTCCGCTTCTCGGCCTGTTTTTTTTGTGCGTCCTGGTGCGGGATGAAGTCCCGGTGTGGCAAAGCGTTCTCGAAGCGGCTGGCTTCTCTTTGCTGGCCATGCTGCTTTCCGGCTACTTTGTCCCGTTCTTCCTTTACCGCCGGACCGAAAGCCGCTGGTTACTGAAGTTTCTGCCCGTTATCCGCCTGCTTGCGGCGATTGTCTTTCCTCTTGCCGCTTTGGTAAGGGCGTTTGAGTCGCTGCTCGATCTGGATCACAACCCGCGCGGCGAACCTGCTTCCACTGACTCCGTCGAACACATCGAAGCCCTTATCACCGCCGGAGCCGAAGAAGGCATTCTCGAAGAAGAGGACCGTAAGCTCATCCATTCGGTAGTCGCCTTTGGCGGCAAGAGCGTCCGCGAAGTCATGACGCCGCGCCCCAATATCGTTGCCATCTCCTCCGACAAGTCCCTCGAAGATCTCCGCCAACTAGTCATTCATGAGCAATATTCCCGCATTCCGGTTTACCGTGACAGCATCGACAACATCATTGGATTCGTCCACGTCCGCGATCTTTTTGAGCTGGATGACGAAGAGCGTCAAAAGAAGCCTTTGAAAGATCTCATGCGTCCTATCCCGCTTGTTCCCGAGACCAAGCCCGGCAGCGATGTGCTGCGCGAAATGCAGCGCGATGGCGCCCACATGGTCATCGTTGTCGACGAATACGGCAATACCGCCGGCTTGGCCACGATGGAGGATTTGGTGGAAGAAATCCTCGGCGAAATCCGCGATGAACATGAGCCCGGCCGTGATGTCCGCCAGGAAGCCGATCATGTATTCATTGCTCCCGGCAGTCTCGACCTCGACCGCTTGCAGGACCTTTTGAATTTCCGCCCCGACGGCGATACCGAATCGACCACGCTGGGCGGCCTGGTTACCGAATGGCTCGGGCACGTCCCGCAGGTGGGTGAAACTGTGGAGCACGGCGGCATTCGCGTGGAAGTGCTGGCCGGTAACGAGCGCCGCGTCGAGGAAGTCCGCATTTCCCGCGTTCCCACTCCCGCGCCGGTTGGAGCCGAGCTGTGAGCCGCGCACACGCCAAGCACCACCGCGCCGGCTTCGTCTCCATCGCTGGACGTCCAAACGCCGGAAAGTCCACTCTCTTGAACGCCCTGATCGGTGAGAAAGTCGCCATCACCGCCCGTCAGGCGCAAACGACGCGCACCTCGATTCAAGGCGTGCTCACCCTGCCTGAGGCGCAGCTGGTCTTCATTGATACGCCCGGCATCCACAAATCCGACACGCTCTTTAACAAGCGCATGATGGATACCGTCCGCGGCGCCCTGCAAGACCGTGACCTGGTGCTCTATCTGGCCGACGCCACCCGGCATTTCTCGGACGAAGATGAGCACGCGGTTAGCGCTCTCGGCCGCGAAAGCAAAGTCCTCTTCGTTCTGAACAAAATTGATCGCGTCGACGACAAGCGCCTGCTCTTGCCTATCCTCGAGCGCTATGCCGCGTTATTTCCATTTGCCGAAGCCGTGCCGGTTTCGGCGCATAAGGGCGACGGTCTCGAGGAGCTGAAACGCATCATCATCAGCTACATGCCGGAAGGTCCGCGCATTTTTCCCGGCGATCACATTACGGATCAGCCTGTGCGCTTCATGGCTGCCGAAATCGTGCGCGAGGCAATTCTTCATTCCGTGCGCGAAGAAGTTCCCCACGCAAGCGCGATACTGGTAGACACGTGGGAAGAGAGCCCGCGCCTGGTGAAGATCGCCGCCACTATCCATGTCGAAAGGCCCGGCCAAAAGACCATCCTGATTGGCAATAAGGGCCAAATGCTCAAGAAGATCGGCACCGAAGCGCGCGAAAATCTCGAAACTCTCCTGGGACGCAAGGTATTTTTGGCTTTGTTTGTCAAAGTGAAACCCAATTGGCGCGAAGACCCGTCCTTTTTGAATGCGGTCGATTGGCGTTCGATGGTAGGCTCGGAAGACACACACTCATGAGACGGTTGTTAGCTTATGTGTTAGCTTGTGCCCTGCTTTTGGGCGGAACTTTCACGCAGACTGCATTGCTGGCCGGCCAGGCTCCGATGAATCATGACGACCGTATCTCTGACCAGGTGCGGATGAGGCTTGCTACCGATGCTGATGTCAAAGGCGGCGCGCTCGAGGTAACAGTCAGCGACGGAACGGTTGTCATAAAAGGCCGCGTCGATACCGAAAAAGGCAAAAACAAAGCCACCAAACTCGCCAAGAAAGTGAAAGGCGTGAAGACTGTGGACAACCAGCTGGCCGTGGGTCCTCCCGCCTAGTAATAGGAACTTGCGAAAGCTTTTCATCGCTGCGGCCGCCCTGCTTGTTTCGCAGTTATCGTACGCGCAGGTATCCTCCAGGCAAACCTTGCCGGACGAGACTGAGCGGCTTGTGTCCACTGGAAAGCTGTGGGTGACGGTCAAATATTTTCACCCCTATCTGGCCTACCGCAACATAGATTGGGACAAAGCGCTGATCGATGCGCTCCCGAACATCCGCGCCGCGAAAACGTCCGCCGAATATACCGCCGCGATCGACTCCATGCTCGGCGCGTTAAAAGATCCGGAGACGCGCGTCCGGTCCGAAGCCCCCGTCCCGGTTGAAGCGACGCCTCAGCGCGCTTGGATTCACTACGGTCTTGCGCCTGCCGTGGGTGCCGGCTCTCCCAGCTTCTATTCCGCGTTCCTCGTCAAAACCGGCAGCGAAACCGTCAGCATTCCCATGGGAGGCTTCGCCGCTTCCGTGCGCCTGACCGAGCCTGCGCCCGCCTCCAGTGCATCCCCAGCGCCGCAGCCCGATCGCGCCTACGCCGAAACGCCGTATCCAAGCCCGGAGCTCCGTATTCTCGCGCTCTACAAAATCTGGGGCGTCATCCATTATTTCTTCGCCTACCGCGATCTTATGGATGAAGATTGGGACGAACTGCTTCCCACCTTCCTGCCCAAATTTATCTACGCCAAGGACGCTCGCGCGTACAACCTGACAATTTCCGAAATGCTGGTTCACGCAGCGGATTCGAACACCGGCGCAACTAGCGCCACACTTGCCGATTACTTCGGCAATTCGCCTCCCGGTCTACGCCTTCGCCTGGTCGAGAAGCAAGCGGTCATCACCGAAGTCCTCGATCCCGCGGCCGCCGGCGTTCGCATCGGTGACGTAGTCAAATCCGTCGATGGCGAAACCCTGATCGACCGTTTCAAGCGCGAATCCCAATACGTTTCCGCTTCCACCGTGCCTGACCTGGGCTTTAGCGTTCTGGGATCCATACTCAACGGTCCGGATGCTTCCGTTGCCAGGCTCACCCTCGAAGACCGCGCCGGACAGCGCAAGGAAGCCAGCCTGAAGCGCAGCGCCGCCTACAGCGCGCGTCTGGCAAAACAGCGTACGGGAGATGCCGTGAAACTTCTTCCCGGCAACATCGGATATGCCGATCTGGATCGCCTCCTTCCCGAAGAAGTAGAGGCGATGTTCCAAAAGTTCCACGACGCGAAAGCCATCATCTTTGACGCTCGCGGCGCGGCTGCCCCTGCCGCTTCCGCCATCGCCTCAGGACTTGCTTCGGATCCTGATGTCGCCACGGCCATCGTCACCGGCCCGTTGACGCTCGCTCCGGATGTGCCGCAGCGGGGCAATGCCACCAAGTCAGCCAGCTATTTCTCCGTTCAGACTTTGGGCGCTTCCGGTCGGCCCTCTGATAAACCGAAATTCACCGGTACTACCGTGATGCTGACCGACGAGCGAACCATCGGCGCTGCCGAGCACGCCGGATTGCTTCTCGAAGTGGCCAACAAGACCGAGTTCATCGGCACGCCTAGCGCTGGCGCCAACAGCAGCCTCTCCAATTTCGTGGTCCCCGGCGATGTGGTGATTTCCTTCTCCGGCCAGGATATTCGTCATGCCAACGGCGGCAAACTGCAGCGTCTGGGTATCCAACCCAACATCGCCGCTCCGGCCACTCTCACCGGCATTCGGTCCGGGAAAGACGAAACCCTGGACAAAGCCATTGAGTTTCTCACGCCCCAGCCTCCTGCCGCTAAGAAGCGCCTGGCGGCCTTAACTACCTCAAAACCGTTATAATCCTTCTAGCTGCTCGGGATCTTACGCGGAAGCAGAATGGACAAAAATGAATTCCGTGATCGAGTACTTCGATGTCGTTTCACCCGAGACCGCAAAGTTGCTTCCGGTCCAACTCGGGGAACCGGAACAACTCGTCCAGCAAGGGTTAAAAGCCAGCGCTGTCACCATGCTGGGCGCCATTGCCTGCCGTGTGAAGGAACCTGATTTCGCGGCGCAGGTCGCCACATTGCTCCGCGCATCCCGGACAGCCGCGGCTAGCGGGGCCGCCCCCGTGTCATCGGGATCTGACTTCCTGACTCTGTTGTTCCCAAACACTTGCCCGGAAATCGAAAAGAAGATTGCGCAAACCACCGGATTGGGAACCGCCTCCGCCCCGGTGGTTCTCTCCACCGCTGCCGTATTGCTGCTCGGCATATTGGCTTCGAGCCCAATTCCGTTAGCTAGGCAACTGCGGGCAAGAGTCAATTCCAAAGCCGGAAAGCGCTGGTCCTGGCAGGTTCTGCTCCTGGGCGCGGCGCTCATAGCGGCCTTGCTGGCGTATTTCAATCGCGGCGGCGCTGCACTGCCTCACCGCTGAAAACAAGCCAGTCAGCCTTCTTTCGCCGGTACGCTAACATAGCGAGAGTTCAACCGCCTAACAGATACTTGTTCGTTCGTCATTCACTATGCCGCTGTATCAGGCGATTGTTCTCGCCGTCATCCAAGGTCTAACCGAGTTCTTGCCAGTCAGCAGCACCGCGCATCTGGCGCTCGTTCCCCAATTGCTTCATTGGGCCGATCCCGGTTTAGGTTTCGATGTGGCTCTCCACGTTGGTACCCTGGCCGCTGTTCTCATTTATTTTTTCCGGGATTGGGTGCAGGTAGTCGCCAATGGGATCGGTATTACTTATCGTGGCTCCAAGCCCGATGAGAACAGCCGTTCCTTACTGTGGTATCTGGTGGTGGCCACCATTCCGGCCGGCTTGGCGGGTCTGAAGTTTCAAAAATATGCGGAGCACGCCTGGCGCAGCCCCTACGTAATCGGCGCGATGCTGATCGGGGTCGGCATTGTCATGTACCTCGTGGATCAGACCGGTGCTGAGAAAAACGGCATCGATCAAATGAGCTGGTTCGACGTTTTAATCATTGGCATCGCGCAAGCGTTTGCCATCGTTCCAGGCGTATCGCGCAGCGGCATCACCATTGCAGCCGCGCGCTTTCGTCATTTCAACCGCGAAGCCTCCGCCCGCTTCTCTTTCCTGCTTTCGACTCCGGTGATTGCGGCCGCTGCCTTGAAAGACGCCTGGGATCTGCACAAAGAAGGCGGCGTTCCGCCGGACATGAAACTACCCTACCTGGCCGGTATTTTGGTCAGCGCTTTTGTCGGTATCATCGTTATTGCATTTTTCTTGTATTTTCTGCGGCGCCACAGCTTGAGCGTATTTGTCTGGTACCGAATCGTATTTGGCATAATAGTAATCGCTCTGGCTGTTTTCTTCCGCATAGGCGGATGAATTTCCTATCTCCAACTCGCACCCCACGACTCAACGAGGCCGTTGGGATTCTTTTGCTCCTCGTCAGCCTCGCTATGTGGCTGTCGCTGCTCTCCTATTCCGGCGTGGATCCCTCCTGGAATACTGCTGCCAGGGCCATACGCACCCACAATCTACTGGGCTTGGTCGGAGCCAGGTGGTCCGATTTCTTCCTCCAGGTATTTGGTCTTGCTATTTTCCTCTTGCCGATTCACCTTGGCGTCCTTGGGTGGAAGTGGATTCGCTCCTCCGCCATCGAAAGCCCCTGGTTCCGCGTTTTGGGCAGCTTGGCGTTGTGGTTCTGTGTTTGCACCGGCTGCGGCCTGATCGCCCGGCCCTGGCTAATCGGTGGAACGGTTCGCCCCAGCGGACTGGTGGGTCTGGTGCTAGCCGATTATCTGCGCGCCCGCTTCGATCTTGCTGGATCCGCGATCATCACCGCCGCCGCCGCCGTTATCGCCATTTACTTTGCCACCACATTTGAAGTTGCCACCCTAACCCGAATATTTACCAGCATATTCGGCGGACCCATTGCGGCATGCAAGCTCTGGTTTGCAAAATGGAAAGCCGCCCGTGCCGCCCGGCGGGAGCGCGCCATCGAGCGAGCGAGGGCTAAGGCCGCTCAGCGCGCCGCGCGCCGTCTCCTCCGGCCCGCTACGGAAGCGGACCCGGCCTCATCTGCGCGTCCTCGCAGAGTTGCGTCTGCGCAAGAGACCGCGCAAACTGGCGCTCAAAACGGCTCCCCCCTATCCACCTCAGTAGTACAGGAGTTCGCGCCCGCGCTATCTGAAGAAGAAGACGATAGGCCGCCCTTCGACATGCCGGGGCAAATTCCGCAACGCACGCCTGATCGCAACACCGAGATCCCCATCCGGACTCTGGTAGATCAACCCGTGGTTCCCGCCGATTCGTTCGGAGACGAGGCCATCCGGATGGCCCAGGTTTCGCCGGAACCGCCGCCCGCGCGGCATCCCGAACTGGCTCGCAATCCTGCCAGGCAGAAGCACATCTACCGGCTGCCTTCTCCGGAACTGCTGAATGCAGTGACGCCCGGAAATGGC
>DATHIZ010000270.1:0-6882 GCA_035316385.1 Bryobacteraceae bacterium
CGGCGTTGAGCGTGGCTGTCTCCACGCTTCGCACGGGCACGCCTTTCACCGTGACTGCCGCGAATACCACGCTCAACGCCGTCGCATCCAACCAGTTCGGAGATTGCAAAAGCACGCCTCAACAGGTCGGCGATATCTACCAGTGGTACAACCCGTCTGCTTTCGCTGTGCCTTCAGCCGGACGTTTCGGTACGTGCGGCACGAATAATCTGTGGGGCCCTGGCCTGGTTAACTTAGATTTGGGCCTGGCTCGCAGCTTCACGTTCGCCGAACGATTCGACCTTAAATTCCGGGCTCAGATGTTCAATGCAGCCAATACGCCTCATCACTCGAATCCGACTTCCAGCGTCAGCAGCGGAACGTTTATGCAAGCTCTAGGAATCGCCAACACGGGCCGGGAAGGAATTGATCAACGCACTGTTCAGTTCAGTTTGCGGCTAGGTTTTTAGTCGCTGGCTTCTAGCAGTAGACTGGTACTTCTCATGTCGACAAAAACTACGCGCCGCGGTTTTCTGGGCGCAGCTACCGCAACAGCCGCGGCCGGGCTATTGCCTGCAAATGCATCCGCCACTGTGAATAATGAGGCCGGCAGCTTCAAGTTGGGCGTGACCATGAAGGGCGCGCTCGCCGCATTAAAATAGTTAATTACCATGCTTAGATCCACTTTTACTTGTTTCACTTGTATCGGGCTCCTCTCGACATCACTTCTGTTTGCCCAGACGCGCCCGCGCATTACCGGCGTGGCCCATATTGCCATCTATGCGCACGATTACGAAAAATCGCGCGCTTTCTACGGGCAGTTTCTGGGCTACGAAGAGCCGTACGATTTAAAGAACGCGGACGGTTCGCCGTCCATGACGTTCTACAAAATTAACGAGCGCCAGTACATTGAATTGTTTCCGGAGCGTAAGCCCGGCGCCGACCGGCTCAACCACATATCGCTGGAAACGGATAATTTGGAAGCCATGCGGGTCTACCTTCGCTCGAAGGGCGTCAAAGTGCCGGACGAAGTAAAAAAGGGCAGAATTGGAAACTTCAATTTCAACATCACTGATCCGGAAGGCCATACCGTGGAGTTGGTGCAATATGCACCGGATGGCTGGACTGTGCGTGAAAAAGGAAAGCATCTACCCGCCACTCGCGTGTCAAAGCGTCTGATGCATGTTGGCATCATTGTTAGTCATCTGGACGCCGAGACAAAATTCTATACAGACATACTCGGGTTCAAAGAGACTTGGCGCGGCAGCAAATCCGGAACCGTTCTCTCATGGACTAACTTGAAAGTTCCGGACGGGGACGATTATATCGAATTCATGCTGTATAAAGAGGCGCCGGCGGAGACAGAGCGCGGCGGCGCGCATCACCTCGCATTGGAAGTGCCTGATATAACTGCCAGCGCCGCTGCGCTGAAAGCAAACCCCTACTTCAAGCTCTATGGCAAACCATTGGAGGTACGGGTGGGAACCAATCGCAAGCGTCAGTTGAATCTGTTCGACCCCGACGGGACCAGAACAGAGTTGATGGAGCCGAAAACGATCGACGGCAAGCCCACTCCTTCTTCCACCGCGCCTTGGCCTGATTAGCAGGGGTCGGCACATAGGATATTACTTCGTGGTCTCGGCTCCAGGCGGCGGTGCGTCTGACGGTGGCGCCGGCTTGCCATCAACTGTATGCGGCTCCATCAATTCGGTCCGTGTGCCGTCCGGGTCAAACAGGTTAGCTTGGCGCTTGCGGTTTTTGCCGGTGCGGATTTCTATCGGTCGGGTATATTCTTTGCGATACGGCTTTTCGTTTAACGCCGCCACGCTGGCATCAATATTCGGAACCTCAAGACACAAGTGATGAGAGGTTCCTCTTTTATCGGGAGGCGCGGCGGTCTTAGCAAGCATGAGCTCTATGTAGTCTTCGCTATCCGGCAACTTGAGATTGACCCACGATAAAGTCGTGCCTGTGCTGCTGCCGCGCCAGATCTCCTTGAATCCCAGGACATCCTGATAGAACTTCATCTCGGCGTCGAACTGGGTTACGATGATGCCTACATGCATCATATGTTTCGAAGCCCGCGTCTCTGGCATGTGCTTTCCCGTTTCGCGAGTGGGCCAGCTATCGGGAGTATATTGCACAACCTCGATGCTGTGTCCTTCGGGATCTTTGAAGGTAAACGTTATCACTCCGATGCGCGCCTTTTTTACATGCTCGGGAACAGCCACGCCTTTCGAACCGAGATACGCCCGCAACGCTTCGGCATCTTCGGTCTGCAGCCCATAGTGGTTCAGGCGGTCTGAATTGGCTTCCTTTTCCTTTGAGATCTGGATGTATTGCCGGTCATTGATCTTAAAGAAAGAAATAGCTGTCGAACCGTCGGCATTTTTCAGTGAATACGCTTCGTCGAATCCGAGAAAGTCTTGGTAAAACGCATGCGCCTTGTCGAAATCGTGCACAAAAAGTGACAAGTGCTCTACACCAAGAAGTTGCGGCCGCTGCACTCCCTGACCCAGCAATGCCGGCGCCGAGGCGAGCAGGGCAGCCGCCATCCACTTTGCCGTTCGCTTCAGCATTCTAAATATTTCCCTTCCGCAGCTCTTCTTTCAAATAGTCGGAGGCCCGCACGGCGAGCGACATGATGGTCAGAGTGGGATTCTGACAGCCGGGCGAGTTAAAGCAGGAACCATCCATCACAAACAGGTTCTTCACGTCGTGCGTTTGTTGAAATTTGTTCAGCACCGACTTTTTCGGATCGTTTCCCATACGTGCTGTGCCTACGTCGTGATTCGCGTCGCCAGGCAGGTGAATCTGTGATTGGACCTTGATATCCTTGACCCCCGCGGCTTCCAGCATCTCAGCAGCCTGCTCGCTGGCGTCCTTCATCATGCTGCGTTCCTCGTCGCCCCAGGCCACGTGCATGCGAAGCACCGGTATGCCGAAGGCGTCGAGCACTTTCGGGTCCAGTTCCACATAATTCTCAAAACGGGGCAGCGGTTCCCCGTAGCATTGCAAATTGAATGTCTCCACCGGCTCCTTGGCCGCCCGCATATAGGCTTCGCCGAAGCCGGGCGCACTCGCATGGAAACCCGAACCGCTCGAACCTTGCATTCCATAGCCGCGCCGGAAGTCTTTCATCTTGGGACTGCCGGGAACATTGCGAAAACGCATGATGTACACGCCCGTCGGACGGTGCGGACTGTTGATGGAAAGCTGGCTGATCCCGCCTGGAACGGTGCCTGCCGCCAGTCCGCCCTTCAAGCTATCCGTATAGTAGTGTCCCAGCACGCCGCTTGAGTTGGCCAAGCCGTTCGAGTACTGGCTGGTCTTCGAGTTCAATAAAATGCGCGTGGATTCCAGCGCCGCCGCGCCCAGAATCACAACGCGGGCATGTACTTCCCGCGGCTGCTTGGTGACGCGGTCAATATAAAGGACCCCGGTGGCTCGGTTTGTTGCGGGGTCCATCAACACCTTGTAGACCATCGCGTTCACAACCAAGTCGCACTTGCCCGTGGCCAAAGCGTCCTTCAGCGTGGTATAGGAAGAGTTGAAGTAGGAATGGGTAACGCAGCCGCGCTCGCACGGTCCGCAGTAATGGCAGGGCTGCCGGCCATTCAGAGCCTGGGTAATGTTAGCCGAACGTCCCTGCGTAACGGTGCGCCCGAATTTTTGCTTGACGCTATCCCGTAGCCTCCATTCCGCGCACGTTAAACCCATGGGCGGCTGATAATGCCCGTCCGGCAGAACGTCCATGCCCTCCCGCATTCCTGTGATGCCCACGTAACGCTCTACGCGATCGTAATAAGGAGCAACATCTTTATACGATATGGGCCAGTCCTCGCCGTAGCCATCGTGGGAAGCAGCCTTGAAATCGAGGTCGCTCAAGCGATAGCAAAGGCGGCCCCATACATTCGTGCGTCCGCCAACCACGCGCAGGCGGCCAAAATAGCTATAGTCCATGCCTGGCGCGGTCGTGTAGGGCTCGTCATGATCGTTAGCAAACCATTCGTAATTCCACTCCGTACAGGCGTAGCACTGCCCTTGCACGGGGCGTGTCTGGCGGATTATGGGCGATACGGGTTCGTGGAACTTCAGGTTCCGGTACTTCAGGTCGAAAACAGGAACATGCTCGGTGAAGTTCGAATCCTTCTGCGGCCGGCCGCAATCCACCACTAGCACCTGCAATCCACTTTCCGCGAGTACCTTCGACGCCCAACCGCCGGATGCTCCGGATCCGACAACAATGACGTCATACTTTTTTGTCGCCATAGCTCCTATTCGCTGCTGACTTGTTTAAACAACATAATATCGACTCCCTGATCAAGGCACTAATGTGTTCAGGAACTAATGTGATACATAGAATGCTGCCCTTACTTTATGAAACGCCGCGAATTCCTAAAGCAAACCGGACTGGCCACTTTGGCATCAGCCCTGCCGGCCAGTATCACTGTTTATTATGACCAGCAAATTCCCCAGCTTCAGTTCGCGGCGAACGAGATTCAAAGCGCGCTGCGGGCGCGTGGCGCCGGCTTAGTGCAAAAGAAGCTTTCCGAGTTGTCCCCGTCAGGGAATTCCACCCGAATTGTTCTGCTTTCCGATCAGGCCAGTGCACGCTCAGCGGCTGGCATCGAAGTAGCGGCACTTAAATCGACGCTGCCGCAGTCTTACGCTGTCGGCCGGCGCGTGGAAGGCGGCCGGACGACCTACACTGTTTTGGGCAGCGATGCCGCAGGCGCCATGTATGGAGGTCTCGACGTCGCCGAGGCCATTCGCTTGGACATGCTGGCGGAGATCGGCGATCAGGAGCAAACCCCTCACATCGCGCGGCGCGGCATAAAATTCAATATCCCTCTTGACGTGAGAACTCCCAGCTATTCCGATTGCAGCGATGCCGCGCAGCACAACATACCGGAGATGTGGAGCTTCGATTTTTGGAGAGAGTTCCTCGATGAGATGGCGCGCGACCGTTATAACGTCCTCTCTCTTTGGAACCTGCATCCATTTCCCTCGATGGTCAAAGTTCCTGAATACCCCGATGTTGCGCTCAACGATGTGCTGCGCACGACAATCACGTTGCCCGATAACTTTTCCCCCAGGGGCGAAGACATGGTACGGCCGGAGATGCTGCGGAGCGTCGAAACCGTCAAAAAAATCACCATAGACGAGAAAATTCAATTCTGGCGTTCGGTGATGCAGTATGCGCAAGACCGGGGCATCGAAGTTTATCTGATCACATGGAACATCTTTGTATGGGGCGCTGAAGGAAAATATGGCATTACCTCGGCGCAAGATAACCCGACCACCATTGACTATATGCGGAAGAGCGTTCGGGAAGCCATTCTGACTTATCCTCTGCTGGCTGGTATCGGCATAACGGCTGGCGAGCACATGCAGAATCGAAAGGACGATTTTTCGAGTGAGAAGTGGCTTTGGAAAACTTACGGCGAGGGTATTCGCGACGCCAAGAAAATACAACCGGGCCGCCGGGTCCGGCTCATTCATCGCTACCATGAATCGGCCTTGGGCCCAATACTGGACGCGTTTGGAGAGCACACGGACACGCTCGACCTCAGCTACAAATATTCGGTTGCGCATATGTACTCGTCACCCGCGCCGCCATTCGCCAAAGCGTCTCTCGAGGAACTGCCGCCGCGCCTGCGCATGTGGATGACCGTGCGCAATGACGATATCTATACATTTCGCTGGGGCGATCCGGATTACGCGCGTGACTACGTTCGCAACTTACCAGGCCCGAATAAGTTGGCCGGTTACTACATGGGACCGGACGGTTACATCTGGGGCAGGGAATTCGTCAGCACGGAGCCTGATCCTGTGCGTCAGTTGGTGATCAAGAAACAATGGTACAGCTTCATGCTGTGGGGCCGGCTCAGTTACAATCCCAACTTGAGCAACGCTTTTTTCCAAAAACTCCTGGCGCAGCGCTTCCCCGGCGTGTCCGCTTCATCGCTCTTTGAGGCTTCTTCCATAGCTTCGAAAATCATTCCGCAAGTGACGCGCTTTTTCTGGCAGGATATCGATCTGAAATGGTTTCCCGAAGCATGCCTGAGCCACCCCAGATACAGGGGGTTCTTCACCGTGAAACATTTCATGGCAGGTGAGTGCATGCAGGGAAGCGGCATTCTCAGCATCTCCCAATATCGAGCGAGCCTGCAGGGTCATAAACCCGCGCCCGGAATCACGCCGCTCCAAGTCGCGGACAATCTTTCCGCCTATTCCGATTCAACCTTCAAGACGCTGGCTCAACTGCGCACAGGGAAAGACGCCGTTGCTAAGAACAAGGAACTTCGGCTGACGCTAGGTGATCTGGAAGCTATGGCTCACCTGGGCCGCTACTACTCGGAGAAGATTCGCGGCGCCACGAATCTAGCCCTCTACGAATTGAGCGGAGAGGCGCAACAGAAGCAAGCGGCCATACAACATTTGGAAGAGGCGGTTCAACACTGGAAGAATTATGCCTCCACTGCGGGCCGGCAATACAAGCCGCAGCTCTTGAACCGCGTGGGGCACGTAGATCTGATGCAATTGACGGCCAAGGTGCAAGCGGACGTCGAGATGGCCCGGTCCTTCCAACCTAAATAGCCACTTTCGATGGCGTGTCTTCATCCAAAAAAAGCATGGGTGAATTGAAGCAGACGCTCTTCTCGGTTTTGGATCTTGCGCCAGTCAAGGTGAACAGCAGTATTGCCGACTCTTTCCGCAATACGCTCGATCTGGCTCAACATGTGGAGCGTTGGGGTTACACGCGCTTTTGGCTGGCCGAGCACCACAACATGAGCGGCATTGCGAGTGCGGCGACGGCAGTGCTGATCGGCTACGTCGCGGGCGGAACCTCTACTCTGCGCGTGGGCTCGGGCGGTGTGATGCTTCCCAACCATGCCC
>DATHIZ010000271.1:0-6285 GCA_035316385.1 Bryobacteraceae bacterium
GCGTTGCACCGTCAGAAAGCCCGGCGGCCGGCGCGGCGATCGTGATCACGGCGTCTGGAAATTGCGGGATCAGCGCATTGACGCGAATCGACTGGCTGGCGCCAATCGCCGAGACGCTGCAGGTAACGGACGCTCCCGGCATCTGGACGGCCAGCGCCGAATTAATCGCGCTTTGAACCTTAGCGGCTAATCCCGAAATCGTCTGGGGCACTGGAGCGAGCTTCGGGAATACTTTAATGTTCAGAGGCAGAGGAGCCGGGGCCGTCGATGGAGACGAAACGCTCAGGCGAATTCCGAAATCCGCGGTTGCGCCGGCGTTCAGTCCGGAAATGTTCGAACCTACAGCGTTGGCTCCGGCATATTTGGACGACAGCGTGAGACTCGTATCGTTGGCGATCGCGCCAACTTGGTATTGCGTGAACGTCGGATCGGCGGCAAAAACCAGGCTTTGCCCCACCTGCAGCGCCGTACCAAATGCCGTGCCCGTTCCGGCGACCGTGGCCGAACCTTGCGTTAGTGCGGCAGTGCCCGCCAGCGTGGCGCCCGTCGTCGCGACGACTACCGCTCCGGCGATAATCGCCGCACCCACAATCCCGGTCATCGCTGGCGGATTTACCGGAGGGGCGCCGCCCAGGGAAATGCTCAGTAACTCCGAACCGTTATCGGGATCGTTGACCACCGCGAGCACGTAATTCTGCCGGCTGGAATTCAGCGACACATTCGGAAACGCTTCCACCGTGCCATCCACCAAATTGGTGACTGTCAGATTGAATGCTGTTGGATCCGCCGAAACAATCGCCGTGGATGAAGGCGCGGCAGCCCCGGCGTAATTTGCGTCCAGTTTGAGACTCGTGTCGCTGGAAATGGAAAGAATTCGATACGGAGTTTTGGTTGCGTCCGACGCAAACACCAGGAACTGGCCCGCCTTTAGTGAGCTTTGAAACGATGTGCCCGTACCCGTGATATTCGCGGAGCCGGCGGTCAAAGCAACCGTTCCCTTGACGTTCTGATAAAGGTTGTTGTAATCGACGTCGACAAACAGTTGGCCATTGGCCCACGATCCGCTGCTGAGCGCGGTGAATGTGAGCGAGTTGAAAATGACTTGCGCCCCAAGAGCGCCCGTGCGGGGCGAACGCACCACGTACGCCTGGGTGCCGCCGTTCCCAAAAAACTGCTGGACCGCGTAGCTTAGTTCGCTGTCGGATGCAAGACCGCCGAACAGACGTTCAAAGTCTCCAAAGCTGAAGACCAGTTCCGCGCGATTGTCGATTCCGCGAGCGGTGTATCCGACAAATGCCGTGATAGAAGTCGCCACACCGGCAATCGTATGCACCGGACTAGGTAGCTCTTGAATATAAACGCCAGGGTACGTTGGAGTCACGCTAAATCCTTTCCACTTGGATGTTCATCCTGTTCCAGCCGCAATTTGTCGACCGGAACCACAACCATCTGTCTACGAATAATTTCCACCACCGCGAAGGCCCGAGGCGCCGAACCGGAATCCGAAAAGTCTACAATCGTACCTTCGAGTTCCGACGCAAGCGAGAGCGCCGCCAGCGTCTCCTCCGGGTCCGGCAGGAAAACGCTACCGAGCGAAAACTTGACTCTGTCGCCGACGTACGTTTTCGAACCCCTTTCGAAAGCAGGCCCCTCGAGCAATTTCTCAAAGGCACTTCACTGGCCATCGACTGGCGCGTGAGCAGCCTGGTGTCGAATCAGAGGTTTAACGGTGAGTTGTGCAGTCCTGGCTTCGATTCGTTCAGGCGAGGTATGCAACTTGTCGCATGCTCCACCTGCAAGAAGTTGCAGTCCCGAAACGCGCCTCTAATCGGCTACGGCTTGGCCAGTTAGGTTATGGCTACGAAGTTTGTGATAGAGCGTGCGCTCGCTCGTATGTAGCCGGCAAGCGATTTCTCGCCGAGTCTGCCCGCAGCCGCGCACGGCGTTCTCGAGTAATCTTCGCTCCAGGCGGCGAATCGCTTCGCTGTACGGAACCCCGTGCTGGAAGATGGCGGTCCATAATCTCTGGGCGGCCTGCGATACCAGATCATGCCCCTCTTCCGCGGGGCTTGCCTCGCAACATTGCTGGGTCCAGTCCGATAGTTGCAAGCTCTCGCCAGCGGTCTTCGCGAAGAGCATCCGTTCGACCGCGTGCTCCAGTTCTCTGACGTTGCCGTGGAAAGTGCAGGACTTCAGGAATTCGACCAGATCGCCGTCGATACGCGTGATGTACGGGTAAATATTCCGATGACGCGCGGCAAAAGCAAGCACCAGCGAAGGCAGGTCGTCACTCCTTTCGCGGAGCGGCGGCAGCGGCAGCCGCACCACGTTTAACCGGTGATACAAATCCCCACGGAAGCGATTTTCACGAACCGCCGGCGCAAGCGGCTGATTCGCCGCCGCGATGATGCGAACGTTGATGTTCCCCTCATGATCCGAACCTACTCCCCGAATCATCCCACGTTGCAAAACGTCCAGTAACTTCGGCTGCAGCGCCAGTGGAAGATCATTGACATCGTCCAGGAAAAGAGTGCCGCGATGGGCGGCCCGGAACAATCCCTCTCGATCCCGCGTTGCGCCGGAAAACGCTCCACGCTGGTGGCCGAACAATTCGCTCTCGGCCAGCGCTTCGGTGACTGTGGAGCAATGCACCGTAATGAAAGGAAACGATTTTCGCTTCTCGTCAAGATTGTGGATCGCCTGCGCCAGTACTTGCTTGCCGGTCCCGGTTTCGCCCTCAAGCAGCACTGTTATGTCGCTTACAGTGGCAGCCTTGCGTGCCTGTCGAAGAATGGGCAGCATGGCCGTCGATCCGGTGATGAACCCGTGACTCTCGAACAAACGGCAAAGCTCGGTGTCCGTTAAATCACTCAGCATACGACCTCCACTCACGGGATACGACTTTTCGATACAACGGTCGAGCACGGCCACGGGACGTTCTTAGAGAAAACGTTCTCTCAGGACACAATGAGCCGATTCGCCGCAATTATCAAGTGAATTATTCGCGAGGAACGTTTCACGGCGTGAAGAAAAACGTGTAAACCTGGAAAAATCGAAGCCCTTTAGGAGACCACCACTGGCAAGTTAGTGGAACACAGAATAGCTGCGGCTCGGAACTATCTGGCCGCTCTCGGCTGCGTTATCTATGTTACTTTTACGAGTGGTAGAAATTGGCCAGTATGCCCGCATATCTCGAATATGTCAGTAACGTTGCAAGCTTGACTTTGTTCTTTGTATTCAACGCGCTTCACGATTAATGGCGAGCCTCTTTCGTCGGCATATTCCGGCCATCACCTACTCCGATCAAAAAAAGGTTTTACTAATTTTTTTCTGTAAGCTGGATTTCTATTATTGTCCCCCAAATTATGGTAAATATTAACGAGACTTCCTACTTGTACATTTGTAGTAAGTGCATCAAATTCCGGCTCCAAGGTGGTCAAGCGGGATTTGTGACTAAAAGGGCGGGAGCCTGCCCATACTTACCGACCCGAACAACTCCGCTGTGGGTCAAGCCTTTTGAAGACTTTTTCACTCGTTTTACCTTCCTCCTAGCACACTCTGAGCTGTAGCTAATGTCATTTCGCACCATGGTTATCACTTCAATGCGTGTAATTCTAGTTACGTTGCTAATATCAGCCATTGCATCACCAGCGTGGGCGCAGCAGGCCCCGCGCCCCGTGGCCACGGATGCAGGCCACAATCTCCCGGCCCGGCCTGTCGGCCCGAACGACCTCATAGCCATATCCATCTATGGCTCTCCTGAATTGAGTCGCACAATTCGTGTCGGGACCGATGGACTGATCCACCTGCCGATGGTCAAGAAGCCGATCAAGGCAGAGGGCGCGTACCCCACCGATCTTGAGACGTCGATCGCCGCCGCGCTCACAGAGGAGGGCATTTTAAAGGACGCCTTCGTCACCGTCACCATCGCGGAATACCAAAGCCATCCAATTAGCGTCTCGGGCGCAGTGAAGCAACCGTTGGTTTTTCAGGCCTCCACTCCCGTGACCCTTCTCGAAGCACTGTCGGAAGCAAACGGTTTGCGCGACGATGCCGGACAGGAAGTGCTGGTTAGCCGAAGACAGATTTCTGACAACGGCGAGTCAAAGCTGCTCACGCAACACATCCCTGTGCGGGCCCTGATGGACGCCAGCGATCCCACTCTGAACGTGACGCTTAACGGAGGCGAGAATATTCTTGTCCCCGTAGTCGACAAAATCTACGTGATCGGCAATGTAAAGAAATCCGGAGCCTTTCCGGTACAGAACAACGGATCTGACACCACGATCCTGCAGATGCTTGCGCTGGCCGAAGGACTCGCGCCCTTTGCCACAAAGGAGGCGTTCATCTATCGCCGCGGAGCTTCGGGAGCTAGAAACGAAATACCCATTCCTCTTTCAAAAATTATGCAGCGGAAATCGCCTGATGTCGCCTTGTTAGCCAACGACATCTTTTACATTCCAGACAACAAAGGCAAGCGGTTGGCCGTAGCTACGATCGAGCGTCTCGCCACTGCGGGAACCACGGTCTCGTCCGCCTTAGTTTTCACCACTCGTTGATTGGAACGCAAAGGCAAAACATGGCTGAAAAGACCCACTCAATCGTACTGCCCATATTACCCACTGGATCTCGTGCAATTGCTGAGGAGTATGCGCCGCACTTTCAGACGTACACTCCGGTAGAACCCGAAGAGGACGCAATACCGTTCTCTCATTACTTCTGGATACTGAAGCGCCATAGCTGGCGGATAGCAATTTTTGTCCTTACAGTGGTCATTGCCACTCTCGTTATCTCAGCCCAGCTTACGCCCTATTACGAGTCAACCGCGACCATCGATATTGACCGGCAGATGCCCGCCGCCGTCATTGGCAACGACGCTAACACGCGAGCGGGAGTCGAAGACGCGGATCAGTTTCTAGCTACTCAGGTCAGGCTGATTGAATCGGATTCTGTGTTGCGCCCGGTAGTAGAACGTCTCGGCATCTCACTCTCCGAGGTTCAGCGCTCTCAAACAAACGCGTCCAAGACACGGCCTGAAGACGCGCCGATCTCGCTTTCCCGGCTTAAGATCACCCGATTGCCAAATACCTATCTGCTTCTGGTTACTTATCGCTCGCCGGACCCGCGGTTAGCCGCCGCCGTCGCGAATGGTGTCGTCCAGAGTTATATTCAGCACGCTTACAACATTCGCTATCAGGCTTCGGCTGGTCTTTCTGCTTTCATGGAGAAGCAGACGGGAACCTTCAGACTCAAAATGGAGAAATCTTCCGGGGCCCTAGTACAGTTTGAAAAAGACCTGGACGTGATTGACCCGGAGGCAAAGACCAGCATCCTTTCCTCACGGTTGCTACAGCTGAATACAGAATTCACCACTGCCCAGGCTGATCGGGTTTCCAAGGAGGCGGCTTACCGGGCCGTACAGGACGGTAGCCTCGAAGCCGCGGAAGCTTCCGTGCAGGGCGATCAACTTCGCAAACTCGTGGAGCACATCGCCGACGCACAGTCGAAATTCGCCTCCGTCAAGATTTACTATGGCGAAAATCATCCCGAGTACAAGCGGGCTTACTCTGAGCTCTCCGAATTACAAGGCCAGGTAAAAGTGCTGAGAGCGGACATCGGCGGGCGGGCTTCCTCGGATTATCAACAAGCGCTCAACCGCGAGTCGATGTTGAAAGGCGCGCTTTCGGTAACCAAACAGGAGTTTGACCGCCTCAACTCACATTCCTTCGATTACAAGGCGCTAAAGCAGGAGGCTGACAGCGACAAGGGAATTTACGAAGAGATGATTAGGAAGATCGAGGAGGCGAGTATCAATGCCAGTTTTCAGAATAATTCCATTCGCCTAGCCGATCCTGCACGCCCCGCCTTAAAGCCGGTTTTCCCAAATCTGATACTGAACGGGCTCATGGCTTTCCTGTCTTCCAGCTTTGTGGCCGTCCTCGCGGCTATTCTGTCGGACCAAATGGACCAGACCGTGCGTGACCCGGAACACGTGCAGCGCGTTCTAAAAACCCAGGTACTGGGCGCGCTGCCCATGGTGACGGTCTGGCGAGGCCGCTTCCTAACTCCCAGCAGCAGTTCTGCGAACTCCTTGCCGGGCCTTGGCAGCGGCACGCGTCAGGCTGTCGAGTTCGAAGAGGCAATTCGCACCCTGCGCGACTCCATTCTGCTGCCCGCCTTCGAACGCCGCCCGCGCAGCATCCTCTTTACGTCTTCCACTCCGCGAGAGGGGAAGAGCACCACAGCGGTCCATTTCGGAGTGGCGCACAGCAAACAGAAGCGCCG
>DATHIZ010000272.1:0-6246 GCA_035316385.1 Bryobacteraceae bacterium
ACCGTAGATGGCGAGCAGCGTAAGAAGAAAAAATGCCTTGGCCCGCTCGAGAAGTTTAAGAGTGAGTCTGCTGCGTGGCGTGAAGCAAAACGAATACGAGACCAATTCATCACCGATGTTACTGCTGGGGAGGTAGTAACATCAAGCGTAGAAAACGTGACATGTGGCGAGTTGTTAACTCAATATGCCACCTTCCTCAAGGCACAGCGGAAGCCATCTGCGTATGTAATCGAGAAGTGCATAGAAGCGAATATCCGGCCCTTCTTTGGATCGAAGAGGGTCGTTAGACTTCGGACAACAGATTTCGAGGCTTACCGGGACATCCGAAAGCGCATGGTTTCGGATAATACCGTTGATCACGACTTAGCGTATCTCAAATCGGCGCTCCTCCTGGAGTACAAGAAGACTCCTAGTCGGGTGGATAAAGTTCCTCACATACCAAAATCTGGTGAAGATAATGTCCGGCACGGCTTTCTTGAATTCGATGGATACGAGGCGGTTCTTGAGGCGCTTCCGATCTCACTGAAGAGTCTATTTATAATCGGCTATCACATCGGAAATCGAAAAGGTGCGCTGCTTGATTTGAAATGGCCTCAGGTGGATTTCCGGAATGGTGTTATCCGATTCCTCCGGATGCAGAATCGCAAGCCGGTGCCTGTTGCGGCTCCGATTTATGGTGACATGCGGAAGTGGTTAAGTCAGCAGCGCGCATTTCGCGATGAACACTTCCCGCAGTGCGAATTCGTATTCTTCTGGTACCCCATAGACTGCGAAATCGCACCGATTTCAAAGAAGGGTCACGGCGGCAGGCGGGGAACGCCTGGTTGTCCAATTAAGTCGTTCTACGACTCTTGGCGTGCCGCAGTGGAGAAGGCGGGGATGCCCAATCTTCTCTTCCATGACTTGAGACGATCAGCGGTGCGCAATATGGTTGAAAAAGTTGGTATGTCGGAAAAGCGCGCGATGGAAATCAGCGGCCACAAGACCCGCTCCTGCTTCGAGCGCTACCACATCGTCTCTCTTGCTGACGTTCAAGAGAGCGGCGCCGAGATGGACCAATGGGTCCGGGAACAGCGTTCCCAAAGGATCGAAAGCGGTCAACAGTTTCAGGCCGAAAAAGCGAAACGCTCCTCAACTCGGCTGGAATAGCTTGGAGCACATCCCATCGCCTATCCGTTCGGATGCGGTACCATTCCGCCCCACACGGCCCAGAGCGGTCTCACGGGGATAAGGTCCAAAATAGGGTCCAAAATGAGAACCGCCGCCAGTCTCGCCGGCGGCGTTTTGAGCTTAAGTCTTTTAGAATCTATGGTGCGGATGAGAGGACTTGAACCTCCACGAAGTTTCCCCCACTAGAACCTGAATCTAGCGCGTCTGCCAATTCCGCCACATCCGCATGAATGAGTGCGACGAACACCATTGTAATCTACCGCCATAATCACGTGATACGATCACCCGCAAGTCTATGTTGCGCCCTTTATTTCTGCAAATCTTACTCTCGTTGTGCTTATTCGCGGCGCCCGGCCTCACGGCCGAACCTGTCCGTCTCATCCTCGATACCGACATGGGCAACGATGTGGACGACGCGTTTGCGGTCGCCATGATCCATGCTCTCCAGAACCGTGGAGAGGTGCAGCTTCTGGCCGTCACCATCACTAAAGACAACCGCTTCGCGGCGCCGTTCATCGACCTCATGAACACCTTCTACGGCCGGCCTGACATTCCGGTGGGGATGGTCCACGACGGCAAAGCGCCGGAAGACGCCCCCATGCTGAAGGTCCCCGCCACCCGCCTGGACAAGCAAGGCAAATACGTGTACCCACACCGGCTGCCGGACGGGAGTCAAGCTCCCGAAGCGGTGCAACTGCTTACGCGCATTCTCACCGGCCAGCCCGACCAGTCCGTCACCATCGCGCAAATCGGCTTCAGCACCAATCTTGCCCGCCTCGCCGCTTCTCCAGGTGGTTCGGCTCTCATAAAACGCAAGGTGAAGCTGCTTTGCCTGATGGCCGGCAACTTCGTAAAGCCCCAGCCGGAGTTCAATGTCTTCACCGATGCCGCCGCCTTCGAACGCCTTATGAAAGACTGGCCGTCGCCGATGATCTTCAGCGGCTTTGAAGTGGGATTGAAAATCAGGTTCCCCTATGAGGCCATCCAGAAAGATATGTCCTACGTGCCGCATCATCCGGTTGTCGACGCGTTTCACCTCTACGTCGGCAAGCCCGAGGACCATCCGAACTGGGATTCCACCGCCGTGCTCGAAGCCATCCGGCCCAACCGCGGATACTTCCGGCTCTCGGCGCCCGGCCGTGTCCGTCTGGGTGAAAAGAATACCACTGTCTTCGTTCCGGATCCCGCCGGAAACTGCCGGTATTTGATTGTGAAGCCGGATCAAGTCGACCGCGTCCGGGAATTGATAAGTCTGCTGGTCTCCGAGCCTCCACGGAGAACCATGTAGGGCCCGGCGGCGGCTTCGTAACGCTAGAATTGTAATGATGCCCGCCACCATACCCGTTAGCGCTACCGCCGTAGCCCCGTTGCGCCCTCCTTTCCTGGTTGTCGCTGTCGGCTGGCTGATTCCCGGCGGCGGCCATTTCCTGCTAGGGCGGCGCGGAAGGGCTGCTATCGTTTTTGGCGCCGTCCTCGTCCCATTTGTTATAGGCGTCCTGATGCGTGGTCCGCTCTTTCAGCCAACCGACGGTGGCGATGTTCTCTCCCGGTTCATTCAATACGGTGGCTTTGTCGGCGATCTCGCCTCCGGGTTGTTTTACCTCGGGGCAAGGACCCTAGGCTACGCCCCGCCTGACATCGCCGCGCATGCCGCGGACTATGGTTCGAAGTTCATTGTCGGGGCCGGCCTTCTGAATATCCTCGCTATGGTGGATGCTTACGAAATCACCACGCGGCTGAAAGACTAGTTTGGCTTCATGAAACTCAATTTAGATCATTTCGAAACGTCGCTGCTCTTTGCCTTGGTTTCCAGCGTGATTCTGGGACTTGTGACAAAACGCACCGACCAGGAGCGCCTCCGCTATGGCCTGTATTGCTTCGGCTGCTTCGTTGCCGCCCTCTTCGGTATTGGCTGGTTCATGCATATTTTGCACGGTTGATCTCCCTATCGGTCTGTCATGAAAACGTTTTACATTGAGACCTTCGGTTGTCAGATGAACGCGCACGACTCTGAAAAAGTCGTGGGTACTCTGCTGGAAAGGGGCTACACCCAAGTCGCCCAGCATGAGCAAGCCGAGCTGGTTCTCTACAACACCTGCAGCATTCGCGACAAGGCCGAACAAAAGGTCTTCCATCGCCTCGACCAGTTCAAGCGCGCGGGGAAGGGAAAAGTCTTCGGAGTTTTGGGTTGCGTGGCGCAGCAGGAAGGCGAACGCATCTTCGAACGCGCGCCGCATGTGAGCTTGGTGGCCGGTTCCGCCAGTTATTCCAAATTGCCTGAGATGCTGATCCAGTTGGAAGCCGGGAATCGCCGCGTCACTGGCCTTAGCCTCGATACCAGCGAAGCTTTCGATACGCCCTTCACGCGGCGCGACAATCCGCATCGCGCCTATATCACCATCATCGAAGGCTGTGACAAAGCTTGCGCCTATTGCGTAGTACCCTTTACCCGCGGTCCAGAGCGCAGCCGGACCAGCGAAAGCGTGCTGCGTGAGGCGCGTTCTCTCACCGAATCCGGCTACTCGGAAGTTCAGCTGCTTGGCCAAAATGTGAACAGTTACCGTGATCCCTCGCTGGCCGGTTGGGACTTCGCGCAATTGCTGGCGGCCACCGGGCAGATCCCTGGCATGCGCCGCGTGCGCTTCACCACGTCTCATCCTCGCGATTTTGGTAAGTCGATTGTGGATGCCATAGACGAGAATCCGGCGCTCTGCAACCATGTCCATTTGCCCGTCCAGTCCGGCTCCAGCGAAGTGCTTTCGCGCATGCAGCGTCTCTATACCAACGACGAGTACATGCGCCGCATCGACTGGATGAAAAGCGCCAAGCGGGATATCGCCATCACGACCGATATTATTGTCGGATTTCCTGGAGAGACCGAAGCTGAATTCAATCAGACGCTGCGTCTACTGACCGACGTTGGCTACGATTCGGTATTCATTTTTAAATATTCAAAGCGGCCGAACACATCCGCGTTGCAGCTTGAAGATCATATTCCGGAAGAAGAGAAGACGCTGCGCTGGACGGTTCTGCAGGAGCACCAGCGCGCCATT
Source organism: Bryobacteraceae bacterium (assembly GCA_035316385.1). Classification (GTDB taxonomy): domain Bacteria; phylum Acidobacteriota; class Terriglobia; order Bryobacterales; family Bryobacteraceae; genus Bog-105. Next base: position 4,224 of record DATHIZ010000272.1, read on the forward strand.
CAAATGCGCCGCAATGCCCGTTACGTGGGCAACGCGCAGCAAGTGCACGTCGAGGGCTACAACCTCGCAACCGGCCAGTGGATCGGCCGCACGAGTCAGAATAAAACACTGAATTTCAGTTGTCCTGAGCTGCCGGCGCCGCAGCGCGAGAGCGCGGACAACGTGGCCGAAAGCAGTTTGGTGGGGCGGTATCTGGACGTACTGGTAACCCGCGCTGGGCCTAATAGTTTGGCCGGCGAGCGGCTCTCAGCAATTTCGTTGCCGGTGCAATAAAAAGTTTTGGGGAATGGAGGCACAACTTGGAAGTAGAAATGAAAATTCGCGGTCTCATGATGGACCCGATGACCAACATGCCCATCGTGGTGTTAAAGGATATTACGGGCGATTCTGTACTGCCCATTTGGGTCGGCATATACGAAGCAAACGCCATTGCCTTGGAAATTGAAAAGGTTACGACTCCGCGTCCGATGACTCATGACCTCATTAAGGTCCTGCTCATGGGCCTCGAAACCGCCGTTAAGAAAGTGGTCGTGAGCGAATTAAAGGAAGATACCTTCTATGCGTTGATCTGGCTCGAAAGACAAGGCCAGCTCATCAGCGTCGATTCACGTCCAAGTGACGCCTTGGCGCTCGCCCTGCGCCACGATTGCCCGATTTTTGTCGATGACAAGGTCTTGCAGTCGTCCAAAAATTCCGCTACCGTCTCGGAGAAAGTGAACAATGAGGAACTGCGCAAGTGGCTTGAGAATTTGAACGACGAAGACATGGGCCGCTATAAAATGTAGTTTCAAATCCGGCGGATTGAAAGCAAAAAGGCCCCGGGAACCCCCGGGGCCTTTTTGCTTTCTGGTTGCTGTTGTCCGTCCTATTTATGCTTCCGCGTAGCCTTCTTCGCGGGTGCGGTTGTCTGAACGCCGGGCACCGTCGGATCTACAAACGTCAACATATAAGGCTCCTTTGTGAAGCTATCCACAACACCGTCGAATTCCAGTTTTTGACCAACCTTGATCTTGTCCAGTGCGGATGCCGGTAAAGGCTGTGAGAACGACAGCGTCGCGTCCGCTTTGGCGGGGTCGTCGACGCCCAAGGTCACCTTCGTCGGTTTATCCGCCGGGTCGATCGAGATCACTGTGCCGCTAAAGTTCTGCACTCCCTGTGCTCCGGCTGGCACTTCAACGCCCTTCATGGAATTGGTGAAGAACGTCGGTCCCTGGTCGCCCGTTAAGTTCTGCTGAATCGAATACCAGAGCTTAAACGCCGGGTCCGAATCCAAGCGCTGCTGTATGGCGGCGACTTCACTCTTAGCCGCGGCCTCGGCGCTGCCGATGGCGAATCCGGACGGCGGCAATGCGCTGGTCTTCGCCTGTTCCAATACCTTGTCCGCGCCCTCTGGGCTGCCGTGGTAGCCCTTGTAGGCATTGTTGAAGAACTCTAGCAGCTTCGCCCTGCTATCGGCGGGCACCGCCAGGCCGGGACCTGCATATTGAGCAGCGCGGGCGTACTCAAACAATGCCTCTGGAAGCTTCTTCTCTTCGTAAAGAAGCTTGGCCAAGGCCGCTGAGATGTTCCCTTGATCTGGATTAGCGGTCAAGCTCGCCGTGTATGCAGCCTCCGCCGCGGCATTGTCTTTCTTGGAGGTGGCTACCCACGCGAGTGAGTTGTGGGCAACCGCCGTCGATTGGCCCTTTGCCTTTTCCCAATCGGGCTGCGAGACATTCGCCGGCTTCTTCGAGGCGTCAAACGTGGCGTCCGCGGCGGTGAGCACACCGCGCGCGGCGGTCTCTACCTGGCTCAAAAGATCGGGAGCTGGGCTGTTTCCACCTACGGCCGGTCCCCAGAGCGCGATCGAATACAACGCTCTGAAATTCGCCGGATCGGTTTTCAATTGCTCTTGCGCCTTGTTGATCAGCGGCTGCCGCTGCGTCGGATCGCTGCCCGCAAGCTGCCCTAGCGTGGCCACGAAATACGTCAAACGCTCCGGAGCGTAGTCGCTGGCCGGATATTTGTCCTGCCAGGTATTCAA
>DATHIZ010000273.1:0-4127 GCA_035316385.1 Bryobacteraceae bacterium
ATCAGCCGGCATAAGGTACGGCTGCTTCGCCATAGCCGAATTAGCTCTTGCACTCGCATATGCCTTCCTTTTCGCCAAACACAAAAGTTGACGCAAGCTAGCACGTGTTCACCACCAGCGCTAGCCGCCGACAGCTTGGCACGTCCGGCCTCGCCGAGGTGTGTTGTAGACGCAATCGTAAAGAACCGGTTCTTAAAGAGCCGATGGGGCCTGGGGCCTGTGATTTAAGTCTAGTCACAGCGAGGATATCGCCAGACCTGATTTGTATGACGCCCTGCTTCCATGGGAGGGAACCTCATCGCTGGGAAGATAACAGGCGTCTTCGCCGATTTGATCGCTGAGCTAAAAACTCCGAGGTGACTGCGTCGGGTAAACAAGGCATCACCGTACGACGACATTGACGCGCTGCACGCCGTTGTTACCATAGCCACCGAAATTCCATTGCTGGACGAGTGGCTGCACATTGCCGTTGGCATCGCTGGCGCGGACATACAGCATGTACGCGCCCGGTGCGGCGTTCCATACGAACGTCCATGATCTCCAGGCATGCGGTGATGCCGATTCGCCCAGTTCCGCTTCGCACCAACTCGCGCCGCCGTCGACGCTAACCTCGACACGCGACACGCCGCCATGCCCAGCCCACGCTTTACCCGCGAGAGTAACCGGGCCGGCGCCGACCAGCCGGTCGCGGGTCATGAAGTCGGGAATGCCGGGGGGAATCATCAGGGCGCGCGCTCTGATCATGTTGACCGCTTCTCCCGGGTCCTCCGCCGACTGGGCGTAACGATAAGCGCGCACCATTTGATAGCCTTGAAACGGCTCGGCAACAGCCTCGATGCGGTCCAGCCATTTCACGCTCGCCATGCCGTACCAGCCCGGCTTCAACAACCGCAACGGATAGCCGTGTTGCGGCGGCAGCGGTGCGCCGTTCATCTCGTAGACCAGCAAGACCTCGTCCCGGATCGCTTCGTCGACGGTCAGACTGCGCTGGTAGTGTTGAATCTGGTCGCCTTCGACACCTTGATCCAAACCGGTAAAAACAATCTCCATCGCATCGCCGCTGACGCCGGCTTCCTGCAGGATGCTTCGAAGCGGCGTGCCCGTCCACTCGGCGTTGCCGATAGCTTCGAGGAGCCACGGTTGGCTTATGCGCCGCGGCGCGAAGAGGGCGCGGCCGTTGCCGGCGCATTCCATGGTGACGGGGAGGGTTCGGCGCGGCCGCTTCTTGATTTCCTCGAGAGTCAGATCCAGCGGTGTGGCGACTCGGCCGGCGATTTTTAGGCGCCATTGGTCGGCGTTTACCGCCGGTATGTCATAGTGGATCAGCAGGTAGTGCAGACCGGTCGGTGTGATCGGATAGCGCAGCGCCTCCAGAGGCATGCCGCTATTGCGCAGCGCGAGCTGCAGCTCTTCTTTATAAAGACCACCGGTTGGAGCGAGCCCGCTGCCGTCGCCGACGGTTGGAAAGTATTGGTTCGCGCGCTTTTGTTCCATCTCGGCTAACCTCTCAGTGGATTTTGGCTGTGGCGCGATCAAGGGTGATTGAGCAGAATCAACCCGCCCCAGCCGATCAGAGCGACGCCCAGCGGCGCGCTCAGTTTGCGGCCCCACGGCAGGTTCTTCTCCGCGGCCATCACTGCCCCGAGCAACAACATCCAGGCGACGTTCCCAACCCCGACGGCGAACATTAAGAGCATCAACGCCCAGCAGCAGCCGACGCAAAATAGGCCGTGATGGATACCCAGCAAAAATGCGTTGCGCCGCTCGTGGCGGCCGCGCCAGTATTGGGTGACGAAACTCAAGGGCGCACGGCACTTGTCCAGACAGCGGTATTTCAAACGGCTAAACTGAAAGGCGCCGGCCAAGAGCAGCGTGGCCGCGCCGACAAACCACGCGTTTGCTTCGAGCCAGGAACTGCGCTCGACGATTTCGTGCAACAACCAATCGGCTCCGTGAGCGGCAATACCGAACCCCAGCCATACCCCCAAATACCCCGCAACGACCAGGGTTATAAGCTGGGATCGATCCTGGCGCGGCGCAGTCAAGCGACGGAAGATGTCGAGCAGCGGCAAGGTCGTCGGCAACATCATGGCCACCGTCATCAGTGTCCAACCGATCAGGTAGAGCGTTATCGGGAGCAGGAGAGGGCCGGCGTCGATCTTGCCGAGTTGTTGATGGCTGAGGTAGCGGCTATAAGGCGACCGATCCCAGATCAATAGAGCACACCACGCCACGCCGACCACCGAAGCCATCAACCCAAAGAAAGCTCTACGGTTGGTCACAGCGTTCAGCGAATCATGTTGTGCACATACGCGCGCAGGAGAACCTAGCTCTGAAAAATAAAATTTCCCTGAATCGCGTTATGATCTTTGAGGTCGATGTTTTGCCCCAAAGCAGGATTCTTCATCTTGAACTTAGTCGCCCTTGCCACATAGGCGGGTGCACCGGGAATGGTCGAAAAGATCGAATCACGGAGCGTGGTTACCTCGCCGTTGGGACCGCGAAAAGGTTCCATCTCACAGTCGGCAACGCTGCCGATCCGCAAAGTTCCCTTGCCTTCCGAAACCTCAAAGGTAATCGGCGAGCGCTCTACGGAAACCACCTCGCCAATCAATTTCACGAGGTCGGCAACGGGTCCGCCCTGTTTGCCGGTGTAAACCGTGAGGAGTGCCTCTTCCTGTGACTTGGTGGCGCGCTCATCGATGTGCACGACGACGCGCCAGTTGCCTTGCAAGATGTTTCCGGGCACGTGTGCGGTAAATCCCAACGTGAGGCCCGACACATCGACGCCATCGATGTCACCTTTTTCGAAATGGTGCGCTAATGCTGTATCGCAAGTCCCATTATCCGGGTCCATACCGATCCAGCAGGGACACAGCACTTCGCAATTGCAGACTTCGAGCAGGCTGCCTTCAAGTTTGTAAGCCATGGATCCTCCTATTACGCGGGACTATCTGGGCCCGTGAAACGTAACACGCCGTGCCAAGCTGAAGAACATTGTGGCGGTTAATCTATCGAATATGAAAAAAGGATGTCAACCCAAATCCGTGTTTACGGTTAAATTAGCAGCGCCCGGCGATGTGGAATGCTATTAAGTAACCATCGAGAAATGAGTTAGTAGAGTAAGAATATACGATCCCGGCAGGTTAACGATGTATGACTTTATCGTAATTGGCGGTGGTTCAGCGGGCTGTGTGCTGGCAAATCGACTTAGCGCAGATTTCTCCAACCGCGTGTTGCTGCTCGAAGCTGGTCGCGACGACCAACGTAAGGAGATCTCGATTCCGGCTGCTTGGTCGAAGCTTTTCAAGTCGGATTGGGATTGGGCCTACGAAACAGAACCCAACCCGGGCATGGACGGTCGCAGGCTCTTTGTGCCCCGAGGGAAAATGCTTGGCGGTAGCTCGAGCATGAACGCAATGATGTACACGCGCGGGCACAGTTCGGATTTCGACCAGTGGGCGGCACTCGGCAATACCGGCTGGAGCTACGAGGAGGTGTTGCCGTACTTCAAACGGTGTGAAGACAGCAACCGCGGTCCGTCGACTTGGCGCGGCGTGGGCGGACCGCTAACCGTGAGTGATTTGGCCGATCCAAATCCGCTTTCTCGCGCGTTCGTGGAAGCGGCAGTCAAAGTCGGCATCCGCCACAACGAAGATTATAACGGCGCGACCCAGGATGGCGTGAGTTTAATTCAGGTCAATATCCGAAACGGGCGTCGCTGCAGCGCGGCCGATGCCTACCTGCGCCCGGTACTCGAACGCTCGAATCTGACCGTGATCACAGGCGCTCACGCATCACGAATCATTTGCGAAGGCCGACGCGCCGTCGGGGTTGCATACCTCCGAAGCGGTCAAGAGGAAGTTGCACACGCCGAACGGGAGATCGTATTGTGCGCCGGAGCGTTTAACTCACCTCAACTTCTTATGTTGTCGGGCGTTGGCCCTGCGGACGAAATCCAGCGGCATGGGATCGAGGTTCTTCACGAGCTGCCGGGTGTCGGAACGAATCTCCAAGACCACCCCGCCGGCAAGCTCTTAGCACGCTGTCCGAAACCGATCACTCTGCTTGGCGCGGAATCTTTGAGTAACCTCCTGCGCTACTTCCTTTTTCGTCGCGGTATGTTG
>DATHIZ010000274.1:0-11751 GCA_035316385.1 Bryobacteraceae bacterium
ATGGAACACATCTTCGTGGAAGCGATGAAGATAGTCCTGTTCTTTAGCTGGGTATACCTCCTGGTCAAAGCCACGCAGCAGGAGCAGGTGAAACTGCCTATCCTCGGCGATCTGGCGGCACGCTCCACAACTGAGCAGTTATAGTATAATTATTCATAGAAGTGAATAATTACTCAAAGCGGCACGGCGTGGGTGTCGTTGGATTTCGCGGCTACAGCGGAGCCGAACTCGTACGGATCCTATTACGCCATTCCGGCGTCGAAGTATTTCTGCTGGAACATCGCTCGGATTCAAGCTCCCGGGCCATCCCGCTCGGACAGAAACCGCCTCAAACCATTCCGGCGACCGCCGAAGCCGTGAAACGGGAAGGGCTTTCGCTGGTCTTCCTGGCGACGCCGGCCGAAGTCTCCATGGAACTCGCGCCCGCCCTCCTCGCGAGCGGGACAAAGGTGATTGACCTCAGCGGAGCATTCCGGTTGCGCGACCTCGAAACGTATTCGCGCTGGTACAAAGAGCCGCACACCGCCGCTGCGCTGCTGGCCGAAGCTGCCTACGGACTGCCCGAATTTCATCGCGATCGCATCCGCGGTGCGCGGCTGGTCGCAAACCCTGGCTGCTATCCGACGGCTGCGAACCTGGCCCTGCGTCCGCTGCTCGACGCGCAAGCTATCGACCGTTCGCGCGGCATCATCTGCGACGCAAAATCCGGAGTCAGCGGAGCGGGCCGTAAGGCTTCCCTCACCACCAGCTTCTGCGAGGTCACGGAGAATTTCAGCGCATATGGCATCGGCGAACACCGGCACGTGCCGGAGGTGCTGCAAAATTCCGGCCTGGGCGAGCGTGAGTTCACGTTTACCGCCCACCTTCTGCCGGTCGAACGCGGCATTCTGGAAACGATCTACGTACGGACCGGGCGGATCGAAAAGGCCGTGGAACTGCTCGCTATCTATGAGGAGTTCTATGCGGACGAACCCTTCGTCCGCTTGTACGCGCCCGGGAAAGTGCCCGACTTGCGCGCCGTACAGCATACTAATTTCTGCGATATCGGCTTTGTCTTCGATGCCGCCAGCCAGCGCGTCATCATCGTCGTGGCGGAAGACAATTTGGGAAAAGGCGCGGCCGGACAGGCAGTGCAGAACATGAATTTGCTGCTGGAGTATCCGGAGACCGAGGCGCTGCTTTGAAGGTACTGATCAAGCTGGGCGGCACGCTGCTGGACGATGCATTCAAACGGCGCGACATGGCACGGCAGCTATCCACCGTGGCAAAGCAGTTCGAACTCGTAGTGGTGCATGGCGGCGGGAAACAGGTGACACGCTTTCTTGAAGAGCGCGGCGTGCAGAGCCGTTTTTCCGGAGGTCTTCGAGTCTCCGACGAAACGGTCATCGATGCTGTCTCCAAAGTAATCGCCGGAAGCGTCAACAAGCAGCTGGTTTCGGCCATGACGGCCGCTGGCCAGCTGGCGGTCGGATTGTCGGGCGTGGATGGATTGCTGACCAGCGCCGAGCCGCTGGACCTGGAACGTTTGGGCTTCGTGGGTAAACCTACCGGCACTGACGGCAAACTGTTTCAACTGCTCGGCGATAGTGGTTATGTGCCGGTGGTAGCCTGCATCGCGGGCGATCGAAACGGCAACATCTATAACGTGAATGCGGATCAAATGGCGGTTTCGTGCGCGCTGGGCTGGTCAGCCGATAAGCTGCTGTTTTTGACCGACGTTCCAGGAGTCAAGGGCCAGGACGGAGCCGTTGTGGCGCACCTTACGCCCCCAGGAGTATTGGAGCTGGTAGCCTCGGGCGTGGCGCATGGCGGCATGCAGGCAAAGCTCGAAGCAGCTGTCTGGTCGCTCGAAAGTGGACTGTCCGAAGTGGTCATCGCCTCCGGCCAGGAGCCTGAAATATGCGGCCGTTTGCTCCGTGGAGAGAGTCTTGGCACGCGCTTGACCGTTTCCGCCGGTAAAGGGGAGGCGGCATGACCTCGCTACAAACCCCGCTGGCCGCGGCTCGCACTGCCATTGCCGTGCGTAAGGCCACCATGCGCGATATAGCGAATGTCTTGGCCCTGATCAATAGCTATGCGGCCAATGGCATCATGCTGCCGCGTACCGAATTTGAAATGTCGGAAAACATACGCGATTTCTCGGTCGCGTATGACGGCGATATGCTCGTGGGCTGCGGAGCTCTTCACTTCTATACGCCCACCACTGCGGAAGTCCGCTCGTTGGCAGTTCTGCCTGAGGCCAAACAGCACGGTATCGGCCGCGCCGTTGTCGAGGCCCTTGAGCAGGAAGCGCGCGCCAACGGCCTGGAAGCGATTTTTGCGTTCACCTATGTTCCGGGTTTTTTTGAGAAGCTGGGCTTTGGCGAAATCGAGCGGGGAGAGCTGCCTTTGAAGGCCTGGAAAGATTGTTTACGGTGCCCCAAGTTTCAGAATTGCGATGAGATCGCAGTTTTGAAGCGATTGCGCCACAGTACTGCATCGACGGAAGACGCCAATCTGTCATTTAGCACACGGAGTGACGACCTGATTCAGCTTCCAACTGTTGCAAAAGAAACGTTCGTGTAGGTGGAAATTCACGCAAACGTAACATAACTCTCCCTAACACGCTTCTTTATTAAATTTTTTTTCAAAACAACGATTTAGTACTAGAATTTTTCCTCGAGGTACCAGTATACTCGGTACCACAGCCGCCAGTAGTTGTGGCTAATTCAAAGGGGGAAGAATAAAAGGTGAAGGCGCTTACTGTTGATGTACAAAGCTCCGCGGGTCGCATTCTTTGTTGCACTATTTTTAGACCCGGAGGCAGAAAGCTTTTAGCCAAGGGTCACATTTTGAGCGACGAGGACATCCGTCTACTCGAAACAGAAGGGATGCAGCAAGTTTGGGTGACCGAGCTCGAGGAAGGTGAGGTCGGAGAAGATGACGCAGTAATGGCGGTAGCTGAGGCCATGTGCTGTGGGTCCGTGGAGATCAGGCTAGCTGCCGGGGGACGGGCGAATTTAATCGCCACTGCCGATTGCTGTGCTTTGATCGACGACGAACTGCTCAAGCAGATCAATTGTACCGCCAGCATCGTCATCGCCACCGTGCTGAATTATCACTTTGTACGGGCAGGAGAGCGGATCGCGACCATCAAGAGCGCTCCGTTTGCGGTAGCTCAATCGCAACTGGAGGCAGTCCTTTCCATTCTCAACGAGCGGGGAGCGATTCTGCAGGCCAGGCCGATCAAAGATCCCGGCGTGGGTGTTCTCTACACCGACCCGGTGCATGGCGATCGCGCGCGCACGTTGTTTGAGAACGTCGTCCGCACGCGTGTGGAACGTTTCGGCGCCAAAGTACGCTACGCGCTGGCCGCGGTCGAGGAGGAGGAACAAGTAGTGCGTTCCCTGCAGCACCTGCTCCGCGCCAAACCGGCCACGATTATGATTGCCTCCACCACCGCGCCTGCCGGTCCGGAAGACGTCATCGGGCGGGCAATGGTCAAGCTCGGCGCCCACATTGAACGCTTTCTAGCCCCAGTGGAACCCGGCAATCTGATGCTGCTCGGCTATAAAGACGACGTGCCGATCATTTCGGCCCCCTGCTGTTTTAGATCGACCAAGCCGAATATCCTGGATCTGGTGCTGCCGCCCATGCTAGCCAAGTATCGAATTTCAGGCTGGGAAATCGCTTGCCTCGGGCACGGCGGCCTGCTGGGTTAACCAATAGGTTAGCCAAATCGCTGCCTAGTTTTGACTTAGCCGGACGCACCAACCGCTTGCTGGTGCGTCCGGCTTTTTTTTTGTTTAGGGTGCGTTTAGGCAACTAGGGTTATCATGAGTTTTCTAGACATGCCCGACCTACTGGCGACCAATGACCTGGATACTCGGGTATTCGCGGTCATAGCTAAAACCCAGCGGATCCCGATCGAATCTATTTCACTCGAAAGCACCTTTGAAGAATTAAAAATAGATTCACTCGACGGTATCAACATCGTTTTTGAGCTGGAGAATACCTTTGACGTTGCCATCCCCGATGACGGCGTGCAGAACATGCACTCGGTCCGGGATACGGTAGAAGGCATTCGGAAGCTGATCGAGCAAAAGAACAAGGCTTCCAGCAGCGTGAACGAAACCGCATGAGACCGCTGCTGGCGGCCACGCGCACGGCTATCTTCCGGGACGAAACGACTTGAATCGCGTCGCTATCACGGGGACCGGACTGGTTTGCGCGTTGGGAAACACGGTGGCCGAATGCTGGCCCTTGCTGTCGAATGGCGAATGCCGGATCCTCCCGCTCGACGATCCCGGGTCGCCCCCCTATAAGTCTCAAAAAGGCGCCCAGGCGCGGAATTTCAAGCCACTCGATCATTTCAACGAGAAAGATCTGGTTGTGCTGGAGCGCTTCGCCCAGCTCGCTTCCGTAGCCGCGCGGGAGGCCGTGGCGCAAAGCGGCCTAACCTTTCACGGCGAGCTGAGCGATCGCTCGGCCGTCATCACCGGCAGCAGCGTCGGCGGCCAGTTTAGCGAAGAAGACGGCTACCGGCGGCTGTACCGGGAGAATAATCCGCGCGTTGCTCCGCTCACGATTCCTCGCACCATGGCGAATGCCGGAGCCAGCCGCATCTCCTTCGAGTTCGGCATTCATGGACCGGCTTACACGGTGGCTACCGCTTGCTCATCGTCCAACCACGCCATCGGTCAAGCGTTCTGGATGATTCGCGGCGGACAGATGACGGCGGCTATCGCGGGAGGAAGCGAGGCGGTGTTCGCCGAGGGGCTGCTGCGCGCCTGGGAAGCGATGCGGGTCGTCTCGCCCGACGTTTGCCGGCCCTTCTCGGCCGACCGCCGCGGCCTCTCCTTGGGAGAAGGCGCAGGCATGCTGGTGCTCGAAAACTGGGAACACGCGCTGGCACGCGGCATACCCATCCTGGGCGAGGTGGTTGGCTTCGGGATGAGTTCCGACGCGAGCCATATTACGCAGCCGTCCGTCGACGGGCCGATCAAGGCGATGGATTGGGCCATTCGAGACGCTGGCATTACGCCGGGCCGGATTGGTTATATCAACGCTCACGGAACCGGCACGCAGGTCAACGACTCCATGGAAACCCAGGCGATCCGAAGCGTTTTCGCCAGCAGCGCGGATGCCGTGCTGGTCAGCTCGACGAAAGCAGTGCATGGCCATACCTTGGGCGCCGCCGGCGCGATTGAGGGCGTGGCAGCCATTTTGGCCTTACGGCACGGGCTGGTTCCACCTACCGCAAATTTCACAACCCCCGACCCCGCCTGCGCCCTGAACCTGGTAGTGAACGAACCTCGCCCCGCCCAGCTGGAATATGCGCTCTCCAACACGTTCGCGTTCGGCGGTTTGAACGCGGCTCTGGTCTTCAAACGTTTCGGTGGCTGAGTTTATGCTGGAAAGTAGAAGCGCAAGAAGGATCGAGCAGAATGAGTTCCGCTAGCGTAGCCGGTGATCTAGGCATCGAAGGTTTCAGTCACTCGCTCCCGTACGATCTAAACCGGGCCGTTAAAGCCGCCCGGGCCAATTGGGATAACGCCGGAGGAACTGCTCGCCTTTGGAAAAAAGACGCCTCGCTCTGGACGGATGCCGGCGAAGACAAGTGGTTGGACTGGCACGATGTGGTCGACGCGCAGTTGGCCGATATTTCGAAGTTCAAAGCGCTGGCTGCGGAAATTGCCGAGGATGGCTTCAGGCATTTGGTGCTCTTAGGCGTGGGCAGTGCGAGCCTCTGCTCGGAAGTCTTCGGAATCAGTTTCGGCAAACAGGCCAATGCACCGGAGCTGCTTGTGCTCGATTCGACGGACCCGGTTCAGATTAAGGCGCTAAGGGCGAAGATTGATCCAGCCCGCACGCTGTTCTGCGTGTCAAGTAAATCCGGCGCTACGTTCGAGCCGGACCTCCTCCTGCAGTACTTCTTCGAAGAGTCCAGGAAGGTAGTGGGTGAGAACGCGGGCCACCACTTTGTCGCGGTAACGGATCCGGGTTCCCCGCTAGAAGACGCGGCGCGCAAGCTTGGATTCCGGCAATTTTATCATGGCCTGCCGGGGATGGGCGGCGGTTACTCCGCGCTGTCCGATTTCGGACTTGTTCCGCACGCGGGCATGGGACTGGATACCGAACGGCTTCTGAAGCGGACGGCCATTATGGTCGAAGCTTGCAAGAACCCCGACAGCGAGCGAAATCCCGGCGTTGCGCTCGGCCTGATTCTGGGGGCGGCCGCTAAAGCCGGACGCGACAAAGTGACCCTGCTGTGTTCGAAATCCATTGGCAAGCTGGGTGCGTGGCTGGAGCAGTTGCTGGCGCAACCGGCCGGCAAGCATGGCCGCGGGCTGGTTCCTGTGGACCGGGAACCGGTCCTGCCGCCCGGCCAGTATGGCAAAGACCGTCTGTTTGTGTTTCTGAGCTTCGCCGGGGACAAAGATGCGGATTTTGAGAGCAAGGTGACCGCCCTCGAGAAGTCCGGCGAACCGGTTGTCCGCATTGTGCTGAAGGATCTTTACGATCTCGGGCAGACTTTCTTTCAGTGGCAGATTGCAGCCGCGGTAGCCGCCTCACTGATGGGAACGAACCCGTTCCATCAGCCTGGCGCGGAGGCCGGCAAACTGGCCGCGCGCGCTCTGCTCTCGGAGTTTGAAGAGCACGGCGCACTGCCTTCCGAGAAACCGCTTCTCGATCAGGATGGCATCCAGCTGTTCGCCGGTGAACTAAGCGCGGATAGGTTGCTGAACGGCGGCCATCGCGCCTTGGGTGGAGTGATCCGCAGCCACTTGGATAGTCTCAAACCAGGCGACTACTTCGGCTTGCTTGCCTACCTTCCGATGCTGCCGGAGCATGAAGCCAAGCTGCAGAAAATCCGCAAAGAAATCATGGCCGCAAAGCAGGTCGCGACAGTCCTGGCTTTCGGTCCTAAACTCCTGCACGGCGCCGGCCAGGCTTACTTAGACGAAACAAATCCCGGAGTGTTCCTGCAGATCACTTACGATCATGCCGGGGATCTGCCAGTGCCGGGACGGAATTATACATTTGGCTTGGTCAAAGCTGCGCAGGCGCGCGGAGATTTTCAGGTTCTAGCCGGATGGCGGCGGCGCGTGCTGCGCATCCACTTTGGCAAGAGTCCGTTCGGTAAGGACTTGGCCGCCGGACTGGAACATCTGCTCGATCTGGTCCGCGCAGCCGTCACCCATTAGATTCGACGCAGCATGACATTGCGCACCTGGTGATCGGCGCTCTTCTCCAGAATGAGATGGGCGCGTTCGCGCGTGGGCCCGATGTTCTCGCGCAGGTTCAGTAAGTTGATTTCTTCCCAGATTTGCCGCGCGGTCTCCACCGCCTCCGTCTCATTCAGCTCCGAGTAGCGATGGAAGTAAGAAGATTTGTTCTGGAAGACCGTATCTCGCAGGCGCAGAAAGCGCTCGATATACCAGCGCTCCACCAGTTGCTCGCCGGCATCCAGGTAGATCGAGAAATCGAAGAAATCGGAGACGAACAAGCGCGAACCATCGCGTGACTCGTCCGGCGATTGCAGCACATTTAAGCCTTCGATCATGAGGATGTCGGGCCGCTCTACATACTGCATTGCGCCCGGAATAATGTCATAGTGCAGATGCGAATACACCGGCGCTGACACTTTTGGCACGCCGGCCTTAATGTCGGCCAAAAACTGCAGCAGCATGCGTTGGTTGTAGCTTTCCGGGAAACCCTTGCGCCGCATCAATCCGCGCGCTTCCAGTTGCCCGTTGGGGAGCAGGAAACCATCCGTAGTCACCAAACTCACTTTCGGATGAGCCGGCCAACACGCCAGCAGCGCGCGCAGGACGCGCGAGAACGTGCTCTTGCCTACCGCCACGCTGCCGGCGATTCCGATGATGTAAGGAACTTTCAGCGGCGCCGGCGATCCCATAAATTCGTGCCGCGCTTCGTAAAGATGCTGTACCGCCGCCACGTGCAAATTCAGCAGGCGCGACAGCGGCACGTAAATTTCTTCCACCTCGCGCAATGAGACCTGGTCGTTAATGCCGCGTAAGGCAACCAGATCGTCCTCGCTCAAAAGCAGTGGTGTATTGGCGCGCAGGGCTTTCCACTGTTCACGTTCGAAATTAATGTAGCGGCTGACGGACGCTCGGCTGGCGCTATTTGTTGAATTCAAACTGCCGCTTTCTGGATGCCCTGACCGGCTTACCGCGCCGCCGAAACCTTACTGAAGAAAATAATGTGCTGCCAGGGCAGCGAGTCCACTACCTTCTCGAATTCGAATCCTTGCGGCGTCACTTCGGCCTTCACTTCTTCCACGCTCATTTTGTGTTCAGGACGGATGGGAACGGTGGGGTCTTCCTTTCGGAATTCTAGCAGCACCAGCCGACCGCTTGGTTTGAGCGAATCGTGAATGTGGTCGAGCATGCGCTGCGGACGCGAGAATTCGTGATAGACATCCACCAGCAGCACCAGGTCGAGTTTGATCGTCGCCGGGAATCGTGGATCGGTTTCCGTGCCGAGTACCGTGACCACATTGGCCAAGTGCTGCGCGGCAGCGTTGCTCTCGAGTCTTTCGAGCATTCCGCGTTGAATATCGTTCGCGTACACGACTCCGCCGGGCAGGATAGCCTTGGCAATCCGCAAGCTGTAGAACCCGGTCCCGGCGCCCACGTCGCCCACTCGCATGCCCGGCTTAAGATTAAGTTCGGCAAGGGCTTTTTCCGGCTGTTCGTCGCGTTCGCGCTCTTCCCTGTCGAGCCAGTCAGCTCCGTTCACGCCCATAACCGGGGCTATCCGCCGTCCGGTGATAGGGTGGACGGATTGAGCGGCAGCCGTGACTCCGTGCAGGCTCAGCCACGCACTTATGGCGATCATCAGCCAAAATGGAGAGACAGAGGCCGTGTTCTTTATTCGACCGCCATGCTTGAAGACCATAGTTCGCCTTATCGGCCACCAGCGCTAAACAACTGTCGCACCTTGGATGCCCGCCAATCCTTCCTCGTTGCTTTAGTAGGGTTTCTCTTTATCTTTTTCTTACCCGCGAACCTGCTTTGCCGCCAGGCGGAACCCTCGCTGGCGATTCTTGACGCGGGCGTCGAGCGCTCCGAAGACGCTCCCTTTGCCGCAGCAGATTATCGCTTCTATCCCGGTGACTATCTCTACTTCCGCTTTCAGGTCGGCGGTTTTGGCGTTCACACCGACGAAACAAAGGAGACCCGCAGCATCTCGCTCGCCTACGAAATCAGCCCGCTGGACGCCAACGGCGTGCTCCTCGCTCCCCCGGCCACCGAAGCGATCAAGGCTGAGCTCAGCCCGGAAGACAAGAATTGGATGCCCAAACGCCGTGCCACTTTTCTGCTGCCGTCTTTTGCGGCGGCGGGAATATTTCACCTGCGCGTGACCGTGAAGGATTTGGTGGCGAACACGCAGACCACGCGCGATTTTCCGTTCACCATGGGTGGAACGGAAATCGTCCCGTCCCCTACGGTCACGGTGCAGAATTTCCGCTACTTCCGGAAGGAAGACGACCGGCAGAGTCTTGACCTGGCCGCTTATCGCCCGGGCGACACGGTGTATGCGCGCTTCGTCATGGTGGGGTATCAGCTCGATCCGGATCACAAATACCATCTGGCTTATGGCCTGCAGGTTTTGAAGCCCGACGGCAAATCCTTTGTCGAAGAACCGAACGCCGCCGAACTCACTTCGGACAGCTTTTATCCGGCGCAATTCGTTCCGGGCGATATCGCCGTGACCACGTCTGCCGACAGTCCGAAGGGCGTTTACGTGGTATTAGTCACCGTAAAAGACCTGCTTGCGAATCGCACATACCAAGCCAAGAGTACGTTCCAAGTTGAGTAAGCAGGCCTCAATTTTCACCATCTTGCACGGTAACGATCTGTCCGCCCGCGGCGCTCTGGCGCTTTTTCTCGACGAAGTTCAGCCCGCGAAAATACAGCTCCGCATTTCGTTTGTCGGCGGGGGTCACGTAGGGGTGCTCGGCCAGCACTATCCGGGGATGAGAAAAATTCCGGCACTCATGCGCTTCCAGATCCGGCTCGAACGCCAGGAACAGGTATCTCGACAAGCCTTCGGACACAAAGACGAGACACGTCTTTTCGTTGAGCTCCGGCCGGATCAATTGCGTGAGAGACTCCAAATCTTGGGGCGGGTTCAGGAGATAGAAGGCATCCGCTGGAATACATAGCGCGATGAAAAGAATGGCGAGAGCCGGACTGAGCACTCGCGGTACCGGGCGAAGCACGGAAAGCACCGGCGGTAAAACCAGCGCGGAGAGCCGCTCCAACCCCGCGAAGGAAACCAGGATAAGGCCCGGCAAAGCCCACAAGATCTCATTGGGCGTAAAAGCCGTCAGGTTGACGGCCTTTACCGACGCCCCCACGATCGCCGCCAGCGCGCCGCCGGAAAGACAAAACACGACGATGCGCCTTTGCAGTGTAGCGGCGGTGATTGGCGGATTACCTCCCACCAAGGTCCTCCAGGACGGGAAGCTACTCCAGGCGCCGCCGATCAGTCCGGCAAGTAAAAGGACCGCCAGGGCCATGCCCGTCCAGACGCCCCAATCGCCCGCTGGGTAAGCCTGACCGATGAGCCACACCCCGTCCACCTTCGGACGCGCCCAGGCATAATACGGCGCAAAGAGCAGGGCGGGAGCTACGGTTGGGGGCAGTGCGAACCACAGTGCGCGGCGTTCGGCCTTTCCGCTGGCAAAGCGCAGCAGGAACAGGACGTACCCAATCGCCGGGAGAAAACTGATCGCATCGGTATACAAGCACGCTGTCAGGGCGGCCCCGTACCAGACGGCGTGCCACACGGTAGGCGTTTGCACTAAGCGGAAAAACAACAGCGCCGCGAGCAGCTCGAGAAACAGCCCCTGCTCAAACGGCCGCGCCTGCCCGGCAAAGTAAAAGTGCACCGGCATGATTAAGAAAGCGAGTAACGCCACATAACGGCGCCGCAGCGGAATTAGCTTCGCCAGCCGAAAAAATAAGTAGCACGAACCCATCGCGAACAGCAGCGAAGGAATTCGTAAAACGAAGCGTGAATGACTCAGCAATGAGAATGGCAGTTGAACAAGGTAACTAAGGGGCTGGGCGCCGGGCGTTTGTGCAATCCACTCGAATAAGTGCTTCCAGTAAAAATGCTGGGACGCAGCCGTTTGTAGAATTTCGTCAAGATGCAGCGGCAGAAGCAGGCTGGCAATAACCAGTAGAAATCCGTAAACTGCGGCGAAAACGGAGAAAGTCGGGGGAAAGCGACGCACTTAGAGTGTTGTCCTCGCAAAAGAATCTCTAGTCGATTCTTGTGTAGGTTAGCATCCTGACAGGCGCCGCAGCCGCCGTATCCCTTCGCCAAAAACATCTGGATCGGAAATCAAACTCACTATCACATGCGCCTCTCCCGGTATGTCAAAAAAGTAACCTGGCTGGACCAGCACGTGGTATTCACTTAGCAGCCTCGCGGACCACGATTCTTCTCCCAGAATGTCGGGTAACTGTAAGATTGCGGACCATCCGCCTTCAGCGTGAAGGATGTGGACCGGACTATCTAGCAACATGCTGGCTAAGACGCCGCGATTCTGCGCTACTCTGGCCACAATTTGCTTTTGTACTTCCGCGCCGGTTTCGAGTAACGAAGCAAGTGCGCTTTGCACCGGCGTTCCTACCGAGAGATATGTATCTAGTAATAGTTCCAGCCGTGCGTGCGCTTCGGTCCGCGCATTGACGGGTCCGTTGATCGCGATCCAACCCAATTTCACTT
>DATHIZ010000275.1:0-13932 GCA_035316385.1 Bryobacteraceae bacterium
CCGCCCGGTTGAGTCGAGTTGAGCTGAAAGGCGGGCGTTCCGAATTGCGGCACTCGCAAACTGATGGCCGGAGTAGGCGCGCTGAAGGCGACTTGGTTTGCCAGGGTAAACGTGATGGAAAATGTCGCACTGGTGGATACGTTTCCAAATGATATGGAACTGTTTCCCTGCGGCACCACACTGCCGCCGGGAGTGGCATAGCTGAGCACGAGGATGGGAGGTGTCGCCAGACCGGTGAGCGTGCTCACGGTGAGCGTGGAACTGGGGCATGCGGTCAATGGGTCCGTGCTATTGAAGCTGCAGCCGGATTGCTGTCTTTGATAGGCGAATTGCAAATAGCCGGTAATGGGTCCAGTAGCCAGAGGGGCAAAGTTGACTGTAAAAACGACAGAACCGTCCGGGGGTATGGCTAGGCCCTGAAAGAGCCCGGTCAATGAAAAATTCGGATTCAAATGGGCTGAATCCGCGGCGCTGCTCACGTATGCGGCGGTCGCATAAATCGTGTTGTCCGATGTGTTCACGGCTTTCACCACCAGCGGGCTGTTGCTGCCTTGCGCCGTGCTGTTGAGTTGATAAATCGGCGGAAGCGGAGTATCGGCCGAGACGCCGGTAGTGTCATGAATGTAGAAGGTGAGCGCCGGGGGTTGAGCCGACGCGCTCGCAGCCAGCAACAAAACAGCCAACAGGCATTTCATTGGGCTGCCTCGTTCGCGGGTGGTACGGGCAGCAGCGATAGCCGTAGACTTTCGCTAGTTAAGTAGAGCGCCCAATGGCGGCCGGTGCTGGCGGAGGCAATGTGCAGCCAATCGGTCGACATGCGCTCCAGGGTGAGATCTCCGTCCGGTAATGGATCTTGCGAAAGCGTGACGCTCCGGCGAACGCCGCTGGTGGATTCGACGGCCAGACCGTGCGGGTCTTCGGAAAGGAGAAGCGGGCCCTGCGCGAAGGTGAACCCGTGCGCGGCGGGAACAACATCGGAGCTGATGATTTCACCCGTATCGACCGAGATGGTTATGGCTGAGACGCTGGTGTCGCTGTGTGTCACGAGCAGTCTCGCCACCTGAGGCGATGTGAGTTGAATGCAGGTGACTTTGCCGGCGAAACCGGAATCGTTGACTTCGCGCAAGAGGAAGGCGGCGCCACTCCAGTTCAGTAACGCGTGTTTAGAAGGCAGCCACGCAATGGCGCTCGAGAGAAGGCCGTCGATGTTGAGGACGGGCGCAGGCTCACCGGAAGCGTAGGCGGCAAACGATGTTCCGTCCGGGCCAACTAAGGTCAGCGTCCCGTTCCGCGAGAGGAGGCCGCCTGCATCCGAGAAACTGACGGCGTCGGCCGCAATCCAGGGCGCTTGGGCGACCAGCAGATTGGCTGGTATTCCATGCACGGCGAACACGCGTCCACCGGCGAAGCGGGCGGATCCAACGTTGGGCGCACTCACTTGGGCGGCAACGAAGCAAGCGAATAGAAAGCAGCAGCCAAGATAGCGTTTCATAACCGGCCATTAATGAGAAGCGCCGATGGTGACGCCGGGAGCGCCGATGGGAGGAGTGACTGCAGGGGCGGCCGCAGGCGCGGCGCCTTTCCCTTTCATCGCCATAGCAACGCCGACACCGGCACCGACCGCTATGATGGCCATGATCAGCCATTTCTTGTTGCCATGGGAGCTCGGTTTTGGCGTATTTACGACAGAGACCACCGGCTCCGGAACGTGGACCGGCGCGGGCGCAGCGCCGGACTTGGCGGAGAGACTTGGCTTGGCCGGTATGCCAGTCAGAGTACCGGGCGCGCGCGGATATTTAGCTGGGTCAGTCTCAGGTGTCGCGGCTGCGACCGCATTGTTACCGGGTACGACCAGGAGGGTCTGGCCATTTGGCACGGACGCGTCCGCCGCCTTGCTATTTGACACCCCCGCCACAGCGTGGGCCGGCCCAACCGTTTCTTCTACTAATAGACCTGCGTGCAATCCGGCTTTCGCCGCGGTGATGCGTAGAGTGACTGATCCGGCCGTAGCGCCCCATTGGATGCCGGGAGAGCGCGCACGGCCTGTTGCATCGGTGTAGACTACCGCCGCATGCTCGCCTCCCGGGAAAGTTCCGGAGGGTCCGGCATCGGGCAAGCGGAATGCCACGGCGGCATCCGGCACGGGACGGCCTTGCGAGTCGGTCACTTCCACGGTGAACGCAGAAGCGGCGCCCTTTGTGCTTTCGACCAGGCGAAGCTGAAAGGCCGATGTGGAATCGGCCGCTGCAGGCGCCGGCAACTGCGCTTGCAGCGGCAATACGACCAGCAGCGGGATCAGAAAAAACGAAAGGACCGGAGAGAGAAGTTTCATGTGCCTCACACGAACAAACGTGCACGGCACAGCGCTTAAACAAGCTGGATCAGCACAACCGTGACGTTGTCAGGGCCGCCATTGTTCTTGGCGGCTTCGACAAGATAGTGGCACTTGTCCGGCAGAGTTTTCTCGGAATTAAGGGTATCTTGCAATATATTTTCAGAAAGGACGCCATGTAGGCCATCGGAGCAAAGAAGAATCTGATCGCCGGGCCGAACTTCCGCGTCCACCGAGAAAACGCGGAGTTGGTCGGTACTGCCAACGGCCATAGTTAGGACGTGGCGCATAGGATGATTCTTAAGCAGGTCTTCGCTGAGTCCGAGACGCGCGCCCACTTCGGCCACCCAAGTTTGATCCTGAGTGAGCAATGCGAGCTTGCCACCCGAGAACATGTAGGCGCGACTGTCCCCAACACTGCTGATGTGAACGCTGCCGGCACCCGCCTCCTGAACGGCCAGCAACGTGGTGCCCATGCCGTGCAAGTTAGGATCGGTCGAAGCGGCTTGACGGACGGCCCAGTTTGTTTCCATGAAGCCACGTTCGAGAACGCTGTCAACCCCGGGAGCGCTGGCGCCGTTTTTTGTGCCGTGATCCAACAGGTATCGATACAGAGTTTCGGCGCTGAGGCGCGAAGCGAACTCGCCCGCGTTCGCGCCACCCATGCCGTCAGCCAGTATAAATATACCGGAGTCGCTATCGCTAATGAAGTAATCCTCGTTGTTGGGGCGGACGCAGCCCGGATCTGAGATGCCGAAAGCCTCAAGCATAAAGACATTGTGATTATACGGTCCAGCCCGAATTCAACGTTTACTGATCGCCCTTGGGCTGCAGCACGGCTTTGAGCTGGCGGAAAGCAGTGACGTCTAAGTTGGGTTTCAAGCGCGCGGGCGCCAACGGCTTCGTGTTCGGCGGATACGGTTGGCGGACGTTTGCCCGCTGCAGGAGGCCTTCGATTTCATAATCGTCCGGCAGGCGGCCGCTGGCGGAGCGTAGATGCTTCGCGGCTTCGTCAAAGGAATTTGCACGCAGGAGCGCGGCTCCCAGGTTGAACTGGTAGACAGGGTCGTTCGGATCACCGGCGAGCGCGCGGCGGTAATCGTCCAACGCGACAGGTTGGTTCAACTGGTCTTCGGAGGCGCCGAGATTGTTGTACACCTCATTGAGGGGGATGATTTTGACGACCTGTCGAAAGTAGTTGCCGGCCGAGTTGTAATCGGCCAGATCGTAGGCGCAAAGTCCCATTTGAAAGCGGGCATTGGCGTAACGGCCGTCATCCGCGGGAACGCGCGCGAGCCATCTCAGGCACAGCCGGTACTCTTTGCGGCGCTGATACAGCTTGCCTAACTCGTACGCGGGGGCGATAAAGCGCTGATCTAGGTTTGCCGCCTGCAGGAACCACTTCTGCTGCTGTTCCAGGCTAGTTGAGAGCAAGCCGCGCACGTAACTCTCCTCGGCGTCCAAGCGAGTCAATTTCTGCGGAGCCAGGAACTTGTCGAGGCTGATATCGACACCGGGCTGCAGGTACTTCAGCGATTCCCAAGCGAGATGCTCTTCGAGGCGGGATAAATCGACGAGTTTGCCAGTCTCTGAAATACCGGTGCCGTCTTTAAGTTTTTTAAGGTCGATAAACTGCGCGGTGACAGTGACGGAACTATCCTTGAGCTGCGAACTGCCGGGCGTGAGCTTGACCTCATAGGTTCCATAGACAACGTAATCGGCATCGAGGCTGCGTCCGAGGCGAATGAGGGTCGCTTTGGTAAAAAGGGCGTCGGAACGAAGAGCGAGGCGGTTCATCCCCTCGGCGCTAACCTCATGATCCAGGACGATCTGGCCGGCCTGGTTGAATTCCGAGCGGAGCGTTTCCGCGACACTCTCTCCTACCCAATCGAGATCCGGATAGGCAGAGGTGTTGTGTAAGCGGACAACCAGAACAGTAGCGGATTGTGCCGATTGCGCAAGCAGAATCGGGATTACAACGAGGAAAAGGCGCAAAAGCACGACTTCAGTTTACATGGAGAAATTCCCGGGCGCGGGTGAGCGCGGCGGCCTGAACGGCGGGGTCGGAACCGAAGCCATGGAGCCATTCGACGCCGCGCTCAGCGCGAAACCAGGTCATTTGGCGCTTGGCGTATTGCCTGGTTTTGGTTTGACACTCGCTGAGCGCAAGGGCGAGCGGCAGGCCGTCCGCAATGACTTGCAGCGCTTGTTTATAGCCAAGCGACTGGAGCGATTTGGCGGCAAGCGGAACCCCGGAAGCAAGCAGTTGCCGCGTCTCGTCGAGCAGACCGCCCGCGAACATGGCTTCGCAGCGGCGGTTCAAGCGGTCGTAAAGCGCCGGGCGCTCGGGATGCAATGCGAGTTTGAGGATCCGAAAGCCGGTAAGCGGTTGACGTGGCAGCGTTTGCCCCTGAGAGGCCAGCTCAATTGCGCGCATCAGCTTTTGATGGTCATTGGCGTGGATGCGGGCGGCGCTGGCTGAGTCGCGGCGGCGCAGGAAGCGGTGCAAGGCGGCGGGACGGCGGCGGGCGATTGCCGCAAGACGCGCGCGCAATTCTTCATCGCGGCCGGGCGCGGGGGAGAGCCCGTCCAGCAAGGCTCTAAGATAAAAGCCTGTTCCCCCAGCTACCACGGGCAGAGTACACCTGCTTTGCAGTTCCTTCAATACGCCGCGCGCCATACGGGCGTACTCGCCGGCAGTGAGGTCCGCGTCCGGACCGACAACATCTATAAGATGATGCGGAATGCCCAAACGAGCTGCTGGGGACATCTTAGCGGAGCCGATATCGAGGCCCCGATAGACCTGCACAGAGTCACAGTTCAGGACCTCTCCCGCAAGGGCTTGAGCGAGATGAATGGCCAGATCGCTTTTGCCCGCGCCGGTGGGACCAAGCACCGCAATTAGCGGATACAAGTCCGGGAGTCGATTTGGGACAGCAAAACTGGTTTCCAAGTGGCTATACTAAGGGCAAACAGCCCTAGCGGTTGTCAACGCCCATTTCTAAAGCAGCCTGCATGCCCTACTCTCACTTTAAATCCTTGAGCGTTTTAGAGGAACACACACAAGGCATAAGACCGGCGAGTTCCATTTCCGCCGGGCGGCGCGGAAATCGTGCCCTTTGCGCTTTCCTCTTGGCGGCGGGGTTGAGCACCGCCCTGCCGGCATTTCCGCAAGAACCTACGAACGCGATTAAGATCGCGCCGCCTGCAACCATAAAGCAGCCGACTACCCCTAAAGGCGCGGCGTACAATCACTTTGCGCTGGGCCATCTATACGAAGAACTGGCGGCGACTTACGACAACCGCACCGACTACGTCAACAAGGCGATTGAGAACTTCCGCCTGGCAATCAAGGAAGATCCAACCGCCACGTTCCTGATAGAGGACATCGCCGAGCTCTATCGGGTCTCGGGACGCATACGGGAAGCAGTGGAAGAGGCGCAAGGAGCGCTGAAGGCGAATCCGGACGATATAAACGCGCACCGGGTGCTGGCGCATATCTATACGTCACAAATCGGAGACGCGCAATCGAACAAAGTCGATGAAGGCATGGTGCGGCGCGCGCTGGAGCAGTATAAATTCATTACCAGCAAAGATCCGAAGGACGTGGAAAGCCTCGTGATGCTGGGGCGGCTGAACCGGGTGGTAGAGAACTCGGTGGACGCGGAGGCAGCTTTTAAGAGCGCGATCGCCTTGGATGCGGACAACGAGGACGCGATTACGGGGCTGGCCAGTGTTTACTCCGATAGGGGTGATACAAAGAATTCCACCGCACTGCTTGAGAAGCTCGCGCAGAAGAATCCATCGCCGCGGGCGCTGGTTACTCTGGCGAACAACTATGAGGCCATGAAGCAGTATTCGCTGGCGGCGGATGCCTATAAAAAGGCGCTGGCGCTGGATCCGAGCAAGGCCGAGTTGCGGGCATTGCTGGCGCAGGATGAAGCGCTGGCACAGCGTTACGACGACGCGATAAAGACCTACCAGGACATGGCGGCAGCGAATCCGCAGGACGCCTCGCCGTATCTGGGAATGGCACAGGTCTATCAGCAGCAGCGCAAGATGGAAGACGCGCGCCGCATGATGGACAAGGCGAAGCAACTGGATCCGGACAACATCGAGATCCGCTATGACGAAGTGCGCTTGCTGATAGATGAGGGCAAGACACCGGAAGCTATCGCGGCGCTCAAGGCGATTCTGGAGTCGACTACGAGCCGTGCTTACAACCCGAACCAGAAAATGGCCCGAAGCAAGATGCTGGAGGAGTTGGGCGGGCTCTACCGGCAGAACGATCAGATTGATCTCGCGATTGAAACATTTCGCCAGATGGTGACGCTGGACCCGGACAACGGGGCGCGCTCTTCGGCGGAGATTATCGATACCTACCGGCTGTCCAAAGATTACGCGAAGGCGCAACAGGAGAGCGCGGAAGCGGCGACGAAATATCCGAATGACCGCATCCTGCATGAAGTCCGGGCTGAGCTGCTTTCCGATCAAGGCAAAATCGAGCCCGCTATCAGCGAACTAAAAAAGCTGTTGGACGGCAAGACCGACCGCGAAGTGTACTTGAAGATGGCGGATACGTACCAAAAAGGGCGTAATTTTGCCGAGATGGGAAAGATGCTCGACGCGGCGGAGAAGCTTTCGACCACGGACGAGGACCGCGCCAGCGTGACTTTCATGCGTGGGGCGATGTATGAGCGCGAGAAGAAGTACGATCTGGCGGAGAAGGAATTCCGGCGCGTGGTGGATCAGGACGGGAAGAACGCGTCGGCGCTCAACTACCTGGGTTACATGCTGGCGGACCAAGGTACGCGTCTGCAGGAAGCCAGCGGCTATATCGAACGTGCGGTGGCGATCGAGCCGAACAACTACGCCTTTCTGGACAGCTTAGGCTGGGTTTACTTCCGCATGAACCGGCTGGACGAGGCTGAGAAACAGCTGACGCGTTCGGTGCAGATCATGTCGAAAGATCCGACGATTCACGACCATTTGGGCGATGTCTATTTCAAGAAAGGCAAGTTGAAAGAGGCGATTGCGGAGTGGCAATCCACCGTGAAGCAGATTGGCACGAGCTCGTCTTCTGACATCGAACCGGACGAACTGGCCAAGGTGCAGAAGAAGCTAGATAGCGCGCGAGTGCGGCTGGCCAAAGAGCAGGGTCCGCCTCGGAACAACTAGGCCGGGCCGCTTACGCCCAATGCCGTTTACTTAGGGCGTTCTTGAGTAATGGAACATCGTGGGCGCTCTCCAGAAACCACGATGCCGAACCTAGGCGGGAAGTCCAGGTGTGGAGGAAGCGGGAGCGGGGTTGACGATCTGCACGCCGAGTTGGCGAGCACCTCTGTGAACGGCGAGAATTTGGCGTTCGCGAAAACGTTGTTCGTAGAACTCGGTACCTTGGTCAACATACTGTTGGCCGTATTTCAACAGGCGGTAACGGCCTTGACGGCCTTGGGTTTTTCCAGAGTGCTCCGGAATCTGCGGTATTGAGCGCCAAGATAGCTCTTGCTTTTAAGCAGTGTCGTCGCGGCCTGGCGAAACGCGGCGGTCGCCCTGTTCTGCGCTTTTTTGTTGCCGCGCCGGATGAGCTTGCCTCCGCTCACATCGTTCACCGGGCACAAGTCGAGCCAAATGGCAAAATGCCCTTCCGTTGGCCAGCGTGTCATATCGAGACCGGTTTCGGCGATCACGGTCTGCGCGGTCATCATATCCACGCCATCAACGCGGGTCCAGTCCACGCCGCTGACCCCGAACAGATGCTGCCGCAGGTCGAACTCGGGTGCATTCCCGCACACACGTTTGCCCCGTTTCCGCGCTCCCAGAGTGATGCTGTCTGGCCCCGCTCGCGCTGGCATCTCCTCCAGATGAACTTTCAGCTTCGCGTCGCACTCCATGATTTTTTCCCGGTATGTTTTGTATGGCTCCAATTCCTGGCTCATCACAAACAGCAGTTCATCCCCCGCGCTTCAAGAATTTCATTCAGCGCTATCCAGTAGACGCCCGTGGCCTGCATCGCCACCGTTTCCACGCCCTTTTCCGCTAGCCAATTCGCCAGTTGGTATAGATCTGCCATGAAGCACCAAAACGGCGCACCGGCTCCTCGTCCACTCGCGGATCGACCGCCACATAGTGCTCACTGCCTCCTATATCGATCCCTGCCGCATGCCGGTGTACGACTTCTAACTGCAACCCCGACAAGCTTTTGTCTCCCGAACCTCTCTTCTTTCTGCTCATCACCGTTGCCTTTCCGGTCCGGCCCGGCTCCGATTGATTTAAACAGACTCTCCAACGGGGTCGCAGCGGCTGCCGCTGGCCACCAATCCTATGATCGGAAGAAAAGCCGGGACCATGCTTACACTCGGGCATTTAAGCACCATGGCGCCAAGGGTCATAGATTGCCGAACCTCCTGCTATTTTCTCTCTCTCCCGGTTTCACGCCTCCTCAGACTGACCACCAGGTCAGCCCGTGGCTTACGTTTCCGGCTCGGTTCGGTGTTTCGGACTTTCGAAAAATGAAGCTAACTAACGAATCTCCTAGATTTTAAGCAGGGCTCGCAGGCGGCGGGTCTGGATGCGGCTGACCGGGATTTCGGTTTGCTTTTTGTCGTCCATCTTGAGCTGGAAGCTCGACTTGAACCACGGGATGACTTCGCGGATGCGGTTGATGTTTACCAGGAAGGACCGGTGGACGCGCCAGAAGAGGTTCGGATCGAGGTTAGACTGCAGCTCCTCAATGGTCCGGTAGTTGGATTGCCCCTCAAAATGCGAGGTCACCATTGTGATTAAACCATCGTCGATGGTGGCAAAGATCAAATCTTGGGCGTCGACTATCAGGTTTCGATTATTGGCCTTTACCAGGAGCTTGGTGCGCTGCCCGGCTTCCGCCACCTTCTCTTGGGCTTTCTCGGCTTTCTCCTGCGCCTGATGCTTGTCTTCGATGATGCGCCGGGCGCGCGCCACCGATTCAGTAAGGCGGTCTTTGTCCACCGGCTTCAGGACGTAGTCCAAGGCTTCCAGGCGAAACGCTTCCACGGCGTACTGATCGAAGGCCGTGGTGAGGATGAAATGGGGCAGCAGACCGCCTTTTTCGCGCACCTTGCCGATCACGCCGAGTCCATCGAGGCCGGGCATCTGCACAT
This sequence comes from Bryobacteraceae bacterium, assembly GCA_035316385.1. GTDB lineage: Bacteria > Acidobacteriota > Terriglobia > Bryobacterales > Bryobacteraceae > Bog-105. Next base: position 9,472 of record DATHIZ010000275.1, read on the forward strand.
CCAGGAAAACCAAGTCGGGTTCAAGCTGGTCGATCAGCTTGACGGCATCGAGGCCATTGGAAGCAGTTTGTAGAATCTCGATTTCGGGAAAGTCCTTGAGGAGGAAGGATAGCTCCTCGCGGGCTAGCGGCTCGTCGTCGACTACGAGCGCCGAGATTGCCCCAGCAACAGTCTGCGACATTTGACCGATAGTATAGCCTAGAAATGAACTGTTAACAGCAGGTAACGGTCCGCGATGGTTCAGGAGAATTTCGATTGGAAAAGGGAAAAAACGTCACGATAGCGCCTGCCGCTGGCAAGCTCGGCATTCTGATACCGGGAATGGGCGCCGTGACATCTACATTTATCGCTGGGGTTGAGGCCATTAAACAAGGCCTGGGGCAACCAATTGGCTCACTCACGCAACTAGGCACCATCCGGCTGGGGAAGCGGACCGATGGAAGAACGCCAAAAATCAAGGACTTTGTGCCGCTGGCCTCCTTGGAATGCCTGGAGTTCGGCACCTGGGACATTTTTGAGGATGACGGGTATGAAGCGGCCGTACGGGCAAGAGTGCTCGAAGCGCCAATTTTAGAAAAACTGAAAGAACCGCTTTCGGCAATCAAGCCGATGAAGGCAGTGTTCGATCAGAATTATGTCAAGCGCATCCACGGACCTAACGTGAAAGCTGGAGCCAACAAGATGGAGTTGGCCGAGGCGTTGATGGACGACATTACAGAGTTCAAGAGAAGCCACGGCTGCAGCCGGCTGGTGATGATCTGGTGTGGATCGACCGAAGTATTCCATAAACCGGCGGCCGTTCATCAGACCCTGGCGAGTTTCGAAGACGGGCTACGCAATAACGATCCCGATATCGCGCCGAGCCAAATCTATGCGTATGCGGCGCTGAAGTTGCGCGTGCCATACGCCAATGGCGCCCCGAATCTTACGACGGATACGCCGGCGCTGCTGGAACTGGCCAAACAGAATCAAGTGCCGATTTGCGGCAAGGACTTCAAAACTGGGCAGACGTTCATGAAGACGCTGCTGGCGCCGGGATTCAAGGCGCGCATGCTGGGCGTAAGCGGCTGGTTCTCCACGAACATTTTGGGCAATCGCGATGGCGAAGTGCTGGAAGATCCGGGTTCATTTAAGACGAAGGAAGAGACGAAGCTTTCGGTGCTGGAGCAGATTTTGCAGCCGGATCTTTATCCGCAGCTGTACAAGGATCTGTATCACGCAGTGCGGATCAACTACTATCCGCCGCGCGGGGACGCCAAAGAAGGCTGGGATAACATCGACATCTTTGGATGGTTAGGGTATCCGATGCAGATCAAGATTGATTTTCTGTGCCGGGACTCGATTTTGGCCGCGCCGCTGGTGCTTGATCTAGTGCTTTTTCTAGATTTAGCGCAGCGGGCAGGGATGAAGGGGATTCAGGAATGGCTGTCGTTCTACTTCAAAGGTCCAATGACGGCGCCTGGATTGTATCCAGAGCACGATCTCTTCATCCAATTAATGAAGTTGAAAAACACTCTTCGGTGGATGCAAGGTGAAGATCTTATTACCCATCTCGGACTTGAATATTACGACTAGTTTTGGGCGGTTTCGCCGTCTAGCAGAGTAAAGGCGATGCTTCACTCTGATCACAACAAAAGCACGGTCGCGCCGCGACCCGATGATTTTGAGAAGAAGCGGGTCCTGGTGATAGGAGGAACTCTGTTCATCGGCAAGTTGCTGGTGGCAGAGTTGCTCAAGGCCGGGCATGAGGTTTACATACTGCACCGGAAGCCGCAACACCCGTTCGGGAAGCGGGTCCACAATCTGGTCGCCGACCGGAACTCAACGGAGGAAATTCGCAAGGTAGTAGGCGCGGTCCGGTTCGACGTGGTATTCGACAACGCCTACGATTGGGAACGCGGCACGACGGGGCAGCAGGTGGAGGCCACCGCGCTGATCTTCGACGGCAAGATCTCGCGCTATGTATTCATGTCCAGTGTGGCGGCCTACGGCGACGGCCTGAACCACCACGAGGGTGATGCCCTGGCTCCGGACGACCATCCGAATGCGTATGCACATCACAAGGCAATGAGCGAGCGGGCGCTGTTCCGGTTGCATCAACGGACAGGCTTTCCGATTGTTACTTTGCGGCCGCCATTTGTGTATGGGCCGGGAAATCCGTTTTACCGTGAAGCCTTTTTTTGGGACCGGTTCCGCGCGGGAAGACCCGTGATTCTGCCAAGCGAGGGGCACCGTTTAATGCAATTCGTTTACGTCAAAGACCTGGTGGACTTGGCTTTGCGAGTGACGGAGCAGCGCAATGCGGTCGGGCACGCCTTCAATGCAGCCAATCCTAAACCGGTTACCCAACACGAACTCCTGGCGCACCTGGCACGGGTGGCGGGGGTTCGAGAGCCGCAAGTAGTATCGGTTCCGCGAGAAATGATTTACCGGGCGGGCGGGCAAGTGACGGGCGACAAACTGTACTTCGGATCTTACTTCGACGTACCAGCGATTACGCAGATCATAACGAAAGCGCAGCGGATGCTGGCGTTCAAACCCACCGAATTCGATACTGGCTTGAAGATAACGTATAAAGCTTACTTGAACGAGCGCGGGCACGTGAAGCCTAATTTTGCGTTTGAAGACGAGTTGCTGGGACGCCTGTCGGCGGCAAAGAGTATAGAAAGCTCCCGGTCGGCGTAACTTCAGCACAAGGGGGCAACTTTAGGCTGCTACTTGTGGAGTCCTTGCCCGCGGGTTTCGGCGGCTCCTGGCGTTTTTGCGAAACGAAGCCAAGCTGTTCAACGCCTGGGCTCCGGGACCAAGGCGTGGCAGTAGGAGCAGCCGCGGTTGGGGACACCCATCGCCGGATCAGGAGGTGTTTCGATCGGCATAGAGTGCCGCGCGAGCATAGAGATCCGACACAACTACTGCTTCCAGTTCGCTGCGATACGGCCAATCGTTATAGTTGGAGGCGTATTTTGCATTTGCGTAGACGACCCTCGCCGTTTCGACTTGGCCTGCCCTCACTAAACTATTACCCAAATTGAGCATGAACCCTTCGAAGCTGTGGGGAGCCAGAGTGCCCTGCAACCAACAAGCTTTCTTCCGGCCGACCGCGGTGGGCATGTCCCGCGGGCGCGCACTCGAGTCCGTTTTCGGGTCGCGTGTGTACTCGCCAACGTGCCAGAAGTGGGCCGCACCGGGCAAGGCATACGGTGTGGCGTTGTTTGGATGAACCGGAGAGCCTGTTCAAGCTGAGCTTCTCCTTCCGGGATAGCGTCGTAGCGGTTGCCGTGATAGATGTCCCAGATTTCTCTATGGCCGCATTGGCGGTCTTGGCAGATTGGCGGTCGTCGCCAGCAGAACCGTAGCCCAGGGCGATGGAGAGCAAAATAGCGCTTACGAGCGCTATCGAACGAAAGGGAGTCGCTTTCATTGCACATTTTCCTTTCCAGTTCAGGCCTGTAGCGGAGGCCAATGTTGTCATCGTCCACATCCTAAAAACGAGGCATGTTTCTTATGTCAACATCTTTTCTGGCATACTGATTTTGTGTCTGACAGCAAACCCTATCACCACGGCAATCTTCGAGACGCGCTGCTTGCGGCCTCGCTTGTGTTAATCCGCGAAGTGGGGATTCGCGAATTTACTCTGCGTGAAGTGGCGCGCCGCGCCGGCGTTTCGCACGCTGCGCCCTATCGCCATTTTCGCGATAAAGACGAGGTCCTGGCCGCCATTGCCGAGGGAGGGTTCGACGGTCTCACAGCGGCCATGCAGTCCGGCGCCTCCAAGTCACAAGACTCGTTCGGGCGTTTGCGGAATGCCGGCCTTGCTTATATTGAGTTTGCACAAGAACAGCCTGAGCATTTTCATGTCATGTTCACGGTGGATTTGGACAAGGTCCGGCATCCTTCCGCGAAAGCGGCCGCGGAGCGGTGCTTTGCCGTGCTCGTCGCGCTGGTTACAGCGTGGCACGACGGGCGCTTCCTGAATGGCTCGCCCCAAACCAATGCGCTTATGGCGTGGACCACAGTTCACGGTATTGCGGAGCTTGCCCTACGCGGCCAGCTTGGGTTTCGAAGCCGCGAGGAGTTACAAGATTTTTCCAAGGCTGCGATGGATCTCTTCGGGCGCGGCTCGGAGCTGCCGGGACCTCGCGAAGGTTAGGGGCCGGTGACCCGGTGGGGTTCGGCAACTACATGGGTGGGACTTTCGCCTAGCAGTGATCCGCGCCTTTGGGGCGCACATTGAGAAATGCGGCTCAATAAGGAATAAACAATTTTTACCCGTGTCTCTCTCTTTGAAACGCAGCGCGCCTAAAAGCAGCAACGAGTAAAAGCGATTACGTTTCTAAGTTTACGAAAGTTACGAAGGTAATATTATGTCCTGGAAATCTCGCTCAAGCACTCTTAAGATGACGTGTGTCAGCGCAAGCCTCTTCGCTTGTGCTTATTTGCGTGCAGTCCCGATCACGGGAG
>DATHIZ010000276.1:0-18079 GCA_035316385.1 Bryobacteraceae bacterium
GCCTATTGTTTTGATTGACATACATGGTGTGCGTATTGCTTTGGGCCGTTTCTCCCGGGTTTCATAGCATCTGGCTCAATCCTATCGCTATTGCTTCTCATCGGGCCGCACGCAACTTGACAGGAGTGTTTCATGCCATACAGTTACTCTATCTAGATAGGGATATATACGAGCGCCTCACGCCACATCCGCATGCGAGGGTTAAATCTTGGAGCAGCGCTCTTGCTTCTCTGCGCCGTTCCCGCATGTGCCCAGGACGACGCCTCCACGCGGAACGCCGCCAGCGGCTACGGCGGCGCCTACATTACCGGGCCGGCTTCCAACCCGCTGAGTTTTGTGAACGGTCTCGCTTATAGAACTTTTGGATCCCAGGCACCCTATCTGCTGCCCGATTTCCGTCCTGCCAGTGAGCTCAACAAACAATTGCCGCGATGGATCTACTTCGGAGTGGAGGAACGATTCCGCTCGGAGGGATTCCACGATAACGGCTTCAAGCGGAACAGCAACGATTCCTACTTTCTCAACCGCTTTCGGCTCCGGATGACCCTTCAGCCTACGCACTGGTTCAGCGTCGTCGCGGAGACGCAGGATGCGCGGCCTTTCCTGCAAAAGCCGCCTTACGGGCCGCCGAACGAAGTTCGCTGGGATCTGAAGCTGGCATACGCCGAGTTTGGCGATCCGGAAACAAGCTGGATCAGCGTGCGCGTCGGACGCCAGTTGATTAACTACAACGACACCATCATTGCGAATTCGGAATGGCGCAACCAGGGCCGTTCCTTCGACGCGGTGGTGACCAATCTCCACTACGGTCGGTATCGTCTCGGCATTTTTGCGGCTTCGGCCGTGGTTCCGCTCATTGCGGGCATCAGCCATCACCAGGAAGGCAACAACATCTACGGCCTGTACGGAGACATTGACCATATCCTTCCCCACTCCAGCCTGGAGCCATTTGTTCTTTGGCGCGTACAGCCCGGCATCGCGGTGGAAACGACAGCCAAACTGAAAACCGGCAGGCAAGACGAGAAGGCCTATGGAATCCGCTTTAAGGGCATTACGCTGGGTGCGCTCGATTATTCGTATGAGGCGATCCTGGAGCGCGGTTCCGACGGTTCGAACGGTATTCGGGCGTGGGGGCAAACCTTCGGCGCCGGCTACCGCTTCGACAATGTGTTCTGGCATCCACGCTTCTTTGGGCAGTATGACTATGCCTCCGGCGACAAAAACCCCAACGATGGAGTGCACGGCGCATTCGACACCATGTATCCGACGGCGCACGACCGCTTCGGCATTTCCGATCAGTTCGGGTGGCAGAACATCGTTGCCGGCCGCGGAGGCTTCACGATTGAGCCGCGCCGCCGCTGGACAATTACCGCGCAGTATCTTGATTTCTGGCTCGCCAGCGCGACAGATGCGCTCTACAACACTTCGGGCGGCGCCATTGTTCGCGATGCGACGGGACGGGCAGGGAGGCACGTTGGCGAGGAGTTTGATGTCTACACCTGGTTCGAGCTCAACGCACACGTGAACTTTGGCGTCGGAGTCGGCCATCTCATGCCCGGCAATTTCCTTGAGTCCACGACGACCGGACCACACCTGAACTATCCGTACTTTGTCATCAACTTCAAGGACGACGGCAAATCGAAATCACGCTAATTATCAGGAGCTCAGAAAATCAACTTTGCGGCCAATTGCAGCTGGCGCGATGATCCCGAATCGCCGGTCGGAAAACGCGTGCTATTAATCAAACCGAACGTCGACGAGGGAAGATTCGAAGCCGGTTGCCCGTAGTTGGGATGGTTGAAGGTGTCGAATGCGTCCGCGCGAATTTGTAGATTGAAGCGTTCGTTGATCCTGGTGTTCTTCACTACGGCGAAATCGAGGTTGGCGAAGCCCGGCCCGATCACTACATTCCGTCCCAAATTGCCGAACGCCGCGCCCTGGTTATAAAACACCGATGCGTTCTGCAGGTAATTAATGAACGTCGCGGAGCCGTTGGTCGCGGGAGACAATCCCACTTCGACAGGCCCGGTGACGCTGGGCCGCAGCGTGGCAGCGCCCGTAAGGGTTGTTACCGTGGTGCGAAAGTTAATCGGGTTGCCGGTCTGCAGGGTTTCGATCAAGGCCAGTTCCCAACCTTCCACCAGGCGGTTCCCGTGGAAGGGAAGCGTGTAGACCCCGTTGATCACAAGCCGGTGGCGCGCGTCGAAATCGGACAGTCCGCGGTCGCCATGGACGTTGTAGCTATCTTGGATCACGACGCCTTGAAAATTGCGCGAATTCTCGTCAATTGACTTGGAAAGCGTGTAGGCGGCCTGGAACTGCAAATTTTTCGAGAAGCGCTTGTTGAGGGTGGCCCACAGGGCCTGGTAAGAAGAATTCGCATCGCTCTCGTTCACGGTGATATTCCCCAAAAGCTGCCCCGGAGCGATGGGGCTGCCGGCGGAAAGCCGCGCGTAGGGCCGCGCGCCGTTGACGGGCTGATTATAGTTGCGGGCGACGTTCAGGTTCGTGCCTTTGCTGCCGACATAGCGGACCGCGAAGCCGTAGTCCTTTGCCAGTTCTTGCTCCAAGCTGAAGTTCCACGATTGCACATAAGCGTTTTGGAAATTGTGCGCAACCGAGGTGGGCGAAACACTGCCTCCCGCGAGCGCATAAGCATTTTCAAAGCTCACTGTGGGAACCGCGGTGGTTGCCGAGAACGTAACCGGAACGGAGTTCGGCGGATTGCTGATTAAGCCGCTGACCACGCCCGAATTCGGCTGATCGGCAAACATGGCAAAGGCGCTTCGAACGACGGTTTTCGCATTCCCGAATACATCATAGGCAAAGCCAAAGCGCGGCTCAAAGTTCTTGTTGTTCTGATTGAATGCATAAGCCGGCCCTCCGTTTTGTCCCACATGCAGCAGGCTGGCGGTCACGGGATCGAAGACTACGAACCGGTTCTGCGCTTCCGTTGGCGTGCCATTCCAGTCATACCGCAGCCCCACGGTCACGGTGAGTCTGGGAGTAGCCTTATAGGCGTCCTGCACAAAGCCTCCAACTGACGGTATATAGATCCGCGCCGAACGGTTCGAACTGTTAGTTGTAAACGTGTTGGCCTGGTCGTTGATAAAGGCTTGAATATTGGCGAAGCCAAATGTCCCCGGCGTTTGGGAAAAGCTATCCGCGATGCCCTGGCGATACTCCGCTCCAAACTTTACGGTATGTTTTCCGTGCACCCAACTCAAGGTATCTGAAACGACAATCGTGTCGTCTCCCCGCCCTTGCGGGAAGCCGTTGATGCCGCCGAACGCGAGAGCATTGGTGACGGTGATTTGCGGCAGTCCGATTGGCAAATTGATGCCGCTGCTAATGCCGTAATCGGCGGCATTCAAGGTATTGGCCGCGGCGAAGACGATATGAATGCGATTGAATCCCGCCCGCGCTTCGTTGACTAGTGTCGGGCTGATGGTTGTGGTCTCGTTCAGCGTGAGCAACTGGCGTACGCCATGGCGGCTGTCGCCGAAGCCCGGTAAATTGTTGTTCTGCGTAGTGGGCGGCTCGTTGCGCTGATCCTGTTGCATCGCATAGAACGCGTTGAAGCGGTTTGCCTGGCCAAAGGTCTGCGTGAAGTTTGCAGTTCCCTGGAAGATGTCCACGGGCGCGGGCGCGTTGCCGGTGAATACGCCGCCGGGTTGGTTTGCCAACGGAATAAACGGCAGCAAGCTACGGACGACCGCACTTGGCGAGGCCGCCGCCGCGGCACGCTGCGCATCGGTCAAAACCGCGGTGGAAAGCGGCACGCTTTGGCGTTGCTTCAACTGCTCGTAACTCAGAAAGAGAAAGGTGGTGTCTTTGTGAATAGGGAAGCCAGCATCGCCGCCAAACTGGTTGCGGATGAACGGGGCCTGGGCGATGCCAACGGGGTTCAGATAATTACGCGCATCGAAGTAATTGTTGCGGAGATAGTTATATGCTTCGCCATGAAACCCATTGGCGCCGGCACGCGTGGCGATATTCACGATGGAACCGGAATTACGTCCGTACTCGGCGCTAAAGGTGGAGTTGTCCAGTTTGAATTCCGAAACTGTATTCACCGTTGGCTGGAAGGTGACCTGGTTCTGCGCAATGTCATTCATGTTGATGCCGTTGATCATGAAATTGACTGTGTCTTCGCGGCCGCCCGATGAATTAAAGCTGAAAGAACCTTGTCCGCGCAGGGGTGAAGTCAGTGACCCGTTTTGCGGCGGAGTCACAGTGCCGGGAACTAAATAGGCCAAGTCCACAAAATGGCGGCCGTTCAGCGGAATCTCCTGCACCGTGCGCTGATCTACTACCGCGCCAAGCGTTACGGACGACGTTTCCACGATGGGCGTGGAAGCTTGAATTTCAACGGTTTGACTGGCGGAGGCGACCTGTAGCGTGAAATCCTGCCGCGTATTGCTGCCTACCGCGACTGTAAGCTCATTCGCTACAACCGTTTGCAGGCCCGGCGCCTTCACTTCCACTTTGTAAGTGCCCACATCCAGTGACGGAGCCGCGTAAATGCCTTCTGAATTGCTTTTGAATTCCTGTGTTCGCCCGGTCGCGATTTTGGTGACAGCGATGGAGGCGTTTGGTATGACTGCGCCGGATGCGTCTGTCACGGTGCCTTGGATGCCGCCGGTCGATTGCGCGGAGGCACATAGCGCCAATCCAAGCAAGACCGTGAGGTTCACGGCAGCGGAAAAAACAAGCCTACGGAGTTTGTCTGTCTGAAGCACTGTTGAAGCCTCCCTTAGTTAAATCAACAGACAGAGTTGAATTGTCAGCCAGTGTAACAGGGCAGATTCCGGGAGTAAATAGACGGGGTACCAGCCAAATCAGCGGTAAGTTAACTGTAATGCAATTAACTAATTGTAAACGTCGTTTGTATCGATAGTACTACCCAATACTGAATTGCACGCCTTGCGCCAGCGGCAATTCGCGCCCGTAATTGATCGTGTTTGTCGCGCGGCGCATGTATAACTTCCAAACATCGGAGCCGGATTCCCGGCCGCCGCCTGTTTCCTTCTCGCCTCCGAAGGCTCCTCCAATCTCCGCGCCGGAGGGGCCGATGTTCACGTTGGCGATTCCGCAATCGGAGCCGTCCGCCGATAAGAACCGTTCTGCCTCCCGTAAATCCGTCGTGAAAATGGCGGATGCCAGCCCCTGCGGCACGTCGTTATGCAAGCGCAGCGCATCCGCCAGGTCGCGGTATTTCATAACGTACAGAATGGGAGCAAAGGTCTCACGTTTCACGGTGTCCGTCTGACTTGGCATCTCCACCAGGGCCGGACGCACATAGAACGCGGCTTCGCATCCATTGATACCCACCCGCTTCCCGCCATTGACTCGCGCGCCCGCGGCTTCGGCTTCGGCCAAACTTGCCTGCATCGCTTGAAAGGCGCGCCCATCGATGAGTGGCCCGACCAAGGTTTCCGAGTGGCGCGGGTCGCCCACGCGAACGGATTCGTACACATGCTTCAGACGCGGTACGAGCAGGTCATACACGTCTTCCTGCACGAGCAGCCGCCTGAGCGTGGTGCAGCGCTGCCCGGCTGTTCCCATGGCGGAAAAAGCGATGCCGCGCAAAGCCAAATCCAAATCCGCCGAAGGGCAAACAATGGCCGCGTTGTTGCCGCCCAACTCTAAAATCGAGCGCGCGAAACGGCTCGCCAGCTTGGGGCCGACGTGCCTGCCCATCGCCGTCGAACCGGTTGCCGAAACCAGCGGCACGAGCGGATGATTCACCAGGGCTTCGCCTGCCTCTTTGCCGCCGTTCAAAACAACAGACAGCCCCGCGGGAGCCGCTCCGAATGCGAGCGCCGCGCGTTCGAACAAAGCTTGCACGGCCAGCGCGCAAAGGGGCGTTTTTTCGGACGGCTTCCAGACCACGGGATTCCCGCAAACCAGCGCCAGCGCTGCATTCCAGGCCCACACCGCCACTGGAAAATTGAACGCCGAAATAATCCCTGTCACCCCGAGCGGATGCCAGGTCTCCATCATGCGGTGATTCGCGCGTTCGGTGGCGATCGTTAATCCATGGAGCTGGCGGGAAAGCCCAGCGGCAAAGGTGCAGATGTCGATCATCTCCTGCACTTCTCCCAGCCCTTCCGAGAGTATTTTCCCGGCTTCGATGGTGACCAACCGCCCCAGCGCCGCCTTTGAAGCCCGCAACTCTTCGCCGAGCAGCCGGACCAATTCACCCCGCTTTGGGGCCGGCACATTCCGCCATTCGTGGAACGCCGCATGCGCCGCTTGCATGGCTTGGTTCGCGTCCGCGGCATTGCAACCGCGCACGCTGCCTAGGAGTTCTCCCGTAATCGGTGTTGGGACGTTCAGCGAACCGCCGCGATACGCTTCGCGTGGAACACCCAGGCCGTCGAGTATTCCGCCTGCTTCTTCAGAAATCGTCAAATCGCACCCGCCTTCCGCAAGCCTAGCGCGAAAAGGCGGCCCCTCTCGCGATAAACTAGCATTCAGGCGATAGCGTCTACCTCGATGCCTCTGAGCCGCATTCCTATTCTTTTCCTCTCTTTCGCGCTGCTGGTCACCCAAGCTGACACCGTTCTGGCCAAGGACCGCTGGAACGAACTCAACGTGGGCCCGTTCTTTGTCGATTCCGAGACAGATTCGACCGCCGCTCGCGATGCGCTGACGCAACTGGAGCAGCTTCGCTGGGTCTTAGGAGGATTGCTTGAGGCGAAGGAGTTGAACTCTGTCTGGCCAATCCGGGTGGTTCTGAGCGAATCCGCAAAAACGAACCCATATACCGCCGGAACGCAGTTCGTTTTGCAAAATGGCCAGTATGTGCTCTTGACCGCCCCCGGCTCCCGTCTGCCGCTGGGTCAAGTGGCCGGAATTCTGATCGAAGCGAACACGCCGCGCATGCCCCCGGAAGTGGAGTCCGGCTTACAGCAACTCTTCGACACACTGGAGGCCCGGGGAAGTAAGGTGACCTGGGGTGGTAAGCCGGTGCTGGCCAATTTGGCCTATGCGCGCATGCAACTTCTAGCTACCAAGTTCGAATACGGCGCCAGCCTGCACGTTTTTGTGAACGCGCTGAAAGGCGGGAGCACGCTCCGCGCGGCTGAGAAAAATGCCTTCAACCTTGATCCGGCAGCGATCGAACAAGAGGCGGCGGCACGTTTAGCTAAAAGCGATTGGCAGGCTGTTTCGGTTTCCGGCCGGGCGCTCGATCCCAAACGCGACTTTGGCGAGCACTCACTCGATGCTGTCATTGCCGGCGTATACCTGGCCGATTCGCAGCTCAATGCCGACCCAAAGGCAGCCGAAGCCGCCTACAAAACAGCCGTGGATGCCGGAGGCGCTGCCGCCGCGCTGGGCTATGAAGGGCTGGCCCAAATTGCAAGGCTCAACCGCGCCGATCCGACGCGCTTCATCGAGAGCGCCATCAAAGCAGGCAGCAAAAGCGCTCAGGTCTACGTGGCCGCAGCGGCTCAACTGGGGGATCAGGCAACGGACGATCAAGCCCTACCCTTGTTGAAGAAAGCGGCCCAGTTGAATCCGATGTGGGCCGAGCCGGTCTTTCGCCAGGCGCAATTCGTTTTCGACGCACCCGAGAAGGAGAATTTAGTCAAACGCGCCACTCAGCTCGATCCGCGCATTTCCCACTACTGGATCGAACTGGCCAATCTGCAGACCTCCAACGGCCATGTTCAGGCTGCCCAAGGAAGCTGGCTGCGCGCCGAGGACTCCGCCCGGAATGAGGCGGAAAGGGAGCGTATTCATCAACTTCGCGATAGTTCTGAAGGTCAGCGCCTGGACGCAGCCGACGCCGAACGCCGCCGGGAACGCGAGGCCGTATACCTGGCCGATCAGCGAGCGCAACAAGCGGGGTTGGATCGCATCCATGCCGCCGAAGCGAAAGCCAACCAGGCTCTGGACGCCGCTTCCGGTACCGACGCCCCGGTGGAAGCCGTGCCCTGGAATTCCATCGTTCCCAAGAAGAAAATTGTAGGTTTGTTAAAGCAAGTCGATTGCTTGCGCACGGGAGTCCGGCTGCTGGTGAAGAGCAGCAGCGGGCAGACGCTCCCGCTTTACCTGAAGGACGCCACGCCGCTGAACCTGACTTGTGGTGCGCAGCGAACGCCACGGCGGGTCTCTATTGCCTATCTGGCCGAACCCGACGAGAACCGCCATACGGAAGGCAATGTGACCGGCATCCAGTGGCAGTGACAGTGATCCCGGTTGTCCGCGCCGCCGTTCCATCCGATCTCCAGATTTTGATCGAAATAGAAGCGGAATCCTTTACGGATTTGCCCTGGCCGCTAGAAAGTTTTCTTGCGTATGATTGCCTGGTCGCCGAGGTGGCTGGCCGTGTTGCGGGCTTTCTGATTTCGCGAGAGATCTTCGCGGGCAAGGAAGCACCACCCGAGCGTGAGATCCTGAATCTCGCTGTCGCGAAGCGTTTCCGGCGCCTGGGCGTCGCCACTTGCCTGCTGGAATTCGAGCTCAAACGCGAGGCCATTTTTTTTCTCGAAGTTCGCGAATCAAATGACGCAGCCCAAACGCTTTACCGCCGGTTCGGCTTCACCGAAATCGGACACCGCGACGGTTATTACCAGAATCCAAGCGAAACAGCTATTGTCATGCGAACGAAATGATGCTAGTTCTTTAATTGAGGAACGCCATTCGGCCATCCTCGAGTGAATTCATGCACTCACACCCGCCGAGCCGGTTTCTTCAAGAACGCCAGCGCCAAAGCACTGCGGGAAACGGCTCGCCGGGGTTGATTCGTTAAAGGAGAATCTCGTAAATGGAGCAGCACCCGCAAGACGAAGAATTAAAGGCGCATCTGCTTGCCACGAACTCAGAGTTTCGGACGTTAGCCGAGCAGCATGCGCAGTTGAAGCACGAGATAGAAGCGATCGAATCCAAGCCGCACGTAACGGGTGACGATGAAATCGTGGAACACCGCCTTAAGAAGCTTAAGTTGCACATCAAAGACCAGATGAATAGCCTTCTGGCGGTTTCGAGACAAGTCACCGTAAGTTAACAATTCGCGCTTAGAATGCCATCGGGGAACCCTGAGCGGTTCCCCGATAACGAAGATGCGGCGCCTTCCAGGAAACGCGCGCAACACGGGCTTGTCGCCCTTTGCGCTTCTTTTTTTCATCCCCTGCCTGCTGTTTTCCTTTCAAGATCAGACTGTCCAAAAGAAATGCGTAGTGGCCGGACGTGTCACTAATCTGCAGACGGGCGAACCGCTGCGCAAGGTGAATGTGCATCTCTCCGCCGACCAGCAGAATGCTCAGCCGGGTGGTAAAGCCCAGGCATATGGCGGTATCTCCGATGCCCAGGGTTATTTCCGCTTTGAAGGCGTGAACGCGGGCCAGTATTCGCTGCGGGGCGACCGTTCGGGTTTTCTCATGACCCAATACGGCGCCCAGGGACCCGGCCAACCGGGTACGCTCATTAGACTCCAGGCGGGACAGGAAATGACAGACCTTAACCTGGGTCTGATTCCGCAGGCTGTCATTACCGGCAGAGTGGTGGATGAGGACGGCGACCCGATGGGCGGGGTGCAAGTGCAGGGGCTGAGGCAATCTTGGTTTCGCGGCAAGCTCCGCCTGATGCCGCAAAGCGCGGGTTCCACGAACGACCTGGGTGAATACCGAATTGGTTCACTCGCTCCGGGCAAATACTTCGTGATTGCGCAGATTCTCAGCATGGGGACCGGAAATGAATGGGCTGCGATTCCCGGCGCGCCGCAATTGCGCCAGGTCCGTACGTTTTTCCCGGACTCTACCAGCCTGGACACCGCTTCGCCGATTACTGTCACGGCCGGGCAAACCGCTTCCGGTATGGATATCCGTTTGCAGCGGGTGCGGACTTTTCACGTGCGCGGCAAAGTTGCCAGCGCAGACGGGGATTACGTTATCGTCAGTCTGCTTTCCAAGGATCAATCCATGCCGATGTTTGGTGGGCAAGCGCAAGCGCCCGTTACAACAGACCGTACGTTTGATCTCTACGGAGTCACGCCGGGAGCCTATTTCCTGACTGCCTTCAACCTGGGAAACGGAATGGCTCCGACATTGGGGCGGCAACCAATTGAGGTTGGCGCAAGCGATTTAAGCGACGTGATTGTGGCCATCGCGCCGCCGGTAAGCCTGCGAGGCCGGGTGTCAATAGAAGGGGACGGTCCGAGTACGCCTGATTTTCATCCGCAAGTATTTCTTGTGTCCGAGGACGGAATGATGGGCATGGCTCGTGTGAAATTTGCGGACGACCGGACCTTCTCCATGGAAAATATTGGCCCTGGCAAATACTATCCACAGATCTCCGGCGCGCCGGATGGCGCTTATCTGAAGTCGGTGCGTTGGGGGCAACAGGAGATCCTGGGAAAGGAACTCGATCTCAGCAACGGTGTTTCCAGCGAGCTGGATCTCGTTTTCCGGTATGGCGCTGCCCAGGTCAGCGGCACGGTTCCACTCCCGCAGGATGCCAACAAGACTTCTCCGCCAGATTTCTCAGTCGCACTGATCCCCACCGTTCTCAATGCGGACGGGTCTGGGATGGAGCTCACCAGGGTGGATCAGAGCGGCGCATTCTCCTTCAAACGCGTGACGCCGGGCCGCTATCTGGCGTATGCCTTGGAGCAGTTCGATAACGATCAATTGCAAAACCCGGATGCGCTGAAGCAACTCGCCAGTAAGGGCGTTGAAGTGGAAGTGAAAGAAAAGGACAATAAGCAGATTCAACTCACGCCTATTCCGGCCGATGATCTAAAGCGAATCTTCGAAGCTCAGTGAAGAAAGCCCATTTTCTGTAATTCAGCCTGGGGCAGCGGCGGCACGAATTGCGCTTGCCCGTAGCTTCCCTTGACGCGACCGTCGTCCAGTGCGACTCCGAACGGAGGGTCCACAAACGGAAACGCCTTCTTCAGTTTGTCCAATTCCAGGCTGGTGGATGCCTTCAGCTTCGTGTCATGTAGAAAAGACGCAGCCCACTGGGGGTTGATGGTGGGAATGGAAACCACCCGCGTATCACCCCAATTTAGGGTGGACATAAACTTCGCCGCGGCATCGCAATGCATGCAGGAAGGATCGTAGAAGAACAGAAATACCTTGCCCTCGGCTAGATTGACCGGCTTGCCGTCCACAACTACAGGAGTGGGCACTTGCGCGTGGCTGCGCTCCATGGCGTTCGCTCCAAAGCTCAGCCCCGCCAGAACAGCCAGCGAAGCAAAAGCCGCCACCGGCACGCGGAAGTTGCTCACGCGCGGCGACCAGGCAAAAGCAGCCAGGCCCAGCAGCAGCATGATTCCATCGCCGACAAAAAAGTTTGGCCCAATGCTGCGCTTGATGAGCGGAAAGCAACTGCACTCCTGGCCCACCAGCGCCTGGTAGTAATAGGCGATCCAGCCGATGAAGAACAGCATCAACGCAGAACCGAGCAGGCCGCCCCAGCGGCGGAAGCGCGGATGAAACAGTAAAAATGCGGCCAGCAGTTCAATTGTGCCCAGCGATGCCGCGCCCAATACGCCCCAGCCGGCGGGCACGCGCGCCTGTTCCAGGAGTTCACCGGTTTTGAAAGGATTCAATACCTTCCAGGCTCCGGAAACCACGAAGATGATACCCAGCAAAATTCCCGAAACGATGGCGGCAGTCCTGCGCCAACTCGCTATTTCCTTCTGCATCCTGAACTAATTGTATTCTGAACTCTAATCGATGAAGAAAGTCCCGCTGATCGTTTTCCTGATGCTCACCAGTTCCCTTGTTCGCGCCGCCGATTCGAAGAAACTGGACGCGCAAGTAGCCGCTATCACCAAATCCGCCTTGCTCATCGACACGCATAACGACATTCCCTCGTTCACCGTGACAGGCGCGGATATCGCGAACTCTCCCAAGAACCACACGGATATTCCAAGGCTAAAGCAGGGCGGGGTAGGGGCGGTGTTTTTCTCCGTGTATGTGGCGGCGACCTATGTGGAAGGCAATCACTCGGCCAACCGCACGCTGCAAATGATTGATAGCGTGCAGCACGACATTATTGACCACTATCCGGAAACATTCCAACAGGCGTTCACCGCCGCCGATATTGAGAAGGCGCACCGGAAGCACAAAATCGCGGCGCTGATGGGCATGGAGGGCGGCCACGGCATTGAAGACAGCCCGCGTCTTTTGCGCGATTATTACCGCCTGGGGATCCGCTACATGACGCTCACACATTGGAATACCAATAGCTGGGCCGATTCGTCAGGCGATATCAACAACCCGAACGTGCAGCATCACAACGGGCTGACTCCACTGGGGAAGGAGATTGTGCTTGAAATGAACCGGCTAGGCATGATGGTCGACATTTCGCACGTTGCCGACAAAACTTTCTACGATGCGCTGGAGACCAGCCAGGCGCCATTGCTTGCGTCGCATTCCTCCTGCCGCGCCGTGACTGATGCCCCGCGCAATATGACTGACGACATGTTGAAGAAGCTTGCGGAGAAGGGCGGCGTCGTTCAAATCAATATCAACTGCGGATTTATCTCGCAAAAATCAAAAGACGCTCCGGCGTCCGCGCCCGTGCGGGCCACGCTCGCTGATCTGGTGGCGCATATCGATCATGCTCGGCAAGTGGCGGGGATCGATGCTATCGGTATTGGCACGGATTTTGACGGAATCGAATGTACTCCCGAAGGGCTGGACGATGTGTCGAAGTTTCCGAATTTGACGCGCGCGCTGCTTGAGAAGGGCTATTCCGTGGCGGACATCAAGAAAATTTACGGCGGCAATACGCTGCGGCTGATGCGCCAGGTGGAAGAAGTAGCCGGGCAGATGCAGAAGCACTAGGACACAGCCGGACGAGGGCGTCCGCCCTACTTCGAGTTGTTTGGCTGGTTTTGAGTTAACTGGTTTCGAGTTGCTTGGCTGCTTGCCATAGCTCCTCCATTTTTTCGAGCGGGGTGTCTGCCAGCGCGCCGCCCGCTGCCGTCACTTCGCGCTCCAGGTGCCCGAACCTGTTCCGGAACCGGGCACTCGTCTTGCGCAGCGCTTGTTCCGGGTCGACTTTCAGGAAACGCGCGATGTTCACCATGGTGAACAATAAATCACCGACCTCGTGCTCCACACGCTCCTGATCGCGTGATTCGCGCGCCGCAGCCAGCTCAACAGCCTCTTCCTGCAGCTTTTCCAGCACGCCATTGATATCCGGCCAATCAAAGCCCACTCCAGCGGCTCTCTGGTTGATTTTTTCAGCCTCCATTAAGGCCGGCAGGTTCTTGGGCACGCCATCCAAGACAGAGGGAGTCGGGACCAAACCCCGGTTAGCCTTCTCCTGCTGCTTAATCTCATCCCAGCGCTTTTTTACGTCGTCTGGCGTTTCGGCATGGGCATTGCCGAAAATATGCGGATGGCGGCGGACGAGCTTTTCATTGATCGCATCCAACGAGCCGGAAATGCTAAAAGAGCCTTGCCCGGCGGCCATCTCGGCCAGGAACACCGGTTGCAGCAAGAGATCGCCCAACTCTTCTTCCAGGCCGCGCCAGTCGCGGCGGTCGATGGCGTCCAGTACTTCGTAGGTTTCTTCCAGCAGATATGCTTTGATGCTGTCGAATGTCTGCTTCCGGTCCCAGGGGCAGCCGCCCGGACCGCGCAGCAGCGCCATAATTTCCACTAATTTGCCGAATTTCTCTCCAGCTTCCGCGAAACGTTCTGTCACGAATGTGCCTCGTACCGAATATACCCGCTCGGAATTGCAAGTAAGATGGTGTGTTGTATGTCCGAGAACACCTCACTCCCGCCGGATTTCCCGATACCGCCCGCCAGCTTTGCGCTCCTTGTCGAATCCATCCTGATGCAGACACAGATGCAACTCGGATTGCTGCATATGGAAGGCGAGGAGGAGGAAGAGGAGGAGCCGAATTTTCCCTTGGCCCGCCACTCGATCGATATGCTTGCGATGCTGCAGGAAAAGACCAAAGGCAACCTGACTAACGAAGAGGAGCGCCTGATTGAGAACGGGCTCACAGAACTACGCTTTCGTTTTGTGCAGGTTGCCGACGAGTTGAAGAAAAAGAAGGATCCCGGTAAGCCGGAGGACCGGCCGCTCATTATTGGTCCGGATGGCGGGAAGGGAAGCAAATCCTCGTAGATGGTGGACGAGTTTGAGCGAAGCTCAATCCTGGTCCTGGGATCGGGGACGAGTGTAGGTGTTCCCATGGTTGGCTGCCACTGCAAAGTGTGCCTTTCCGCGGACCCGCGTGATAAGCGCCTGCGGCCCTCCGTGCTCTTGAAGATTGGCACGAAGCGCATATTGATCGACACCACGCCCGATCTTCGGTCCCAGGCGCTCCGCTACGGTATAGAACGGCTTGACGCAATTCTCTACACGCATTCGCATGCCGATCATATTCTTGGCCTGGACGATGTGCGGCCCTTTAACTTTGCGCAAAGGGAAGACATTCCGATTTACTCCACGGCTGAAACATTCGAAACCATTCGCAATACCTTCACCTATGTATTCGATGGGAGGCCTTCGGAATCGAGCCGGCCGAAATTACAGTCGCACCTCTTCGATACACAGCCGTTTTGCGCGGCAGGCCTTACCATCCATCCCATTCGCGTAGCGCACGGCAAGGGAACGGCGCACGGGTTTCGCTTCGGGAATTGCGCGTATTTAACGGATCACAGCAGCATACCCGCCGAGAGTCTGGAGAAGTTGACGGGCCTCGATGTTTTGTTTCTCGATGCGCTGCGGCATAATCCGCATCCGACTCACTCGACCGTCGAGGAATCGTTGCGGACGGTTGAGAAATTGCTGCCGAAGAGGGCCTTTTTTACGCATATCTCGCATGACCTGATGCACGCGGCGGTGGAAGCGCGTTTGCCCGCCCATGTGCAGATGGCTTATGACGGTTTGGAAATTCCGATCGAAGTCTCGCTTGACGTCCGAGCTGGGGCGGCCGCGCAAGTATGACGCTGCAGGGCATGACGCCGCAAGTCTTTTTTTCGCTCGAAGCCGCGCGGGGCAGTTTTGGACCTTGCGCTTTGAGCATCGGCAATTTCGATGGAGTGCACTTGGGTCACCAGGCGCTGGTGGCGGCGGCCAAGCGCTACGCTGCCAACATGCGCATTGCCACGGCCGTGCTGCTCTTTCATCCGCATCCCACCGTGTTTGTAGCGCCCACCCGCGTTCCACTGATGATTTGCAGTTTGGAGGAACGAATCCGCTTGCTCATCGCGGCCGGGGCCGACCGCGTGATGGTGCTGCCGTTCAATAGCGAACTGGCCCGTTTCACGCCGGAGCAATTCGTCTCACAAATTTTGGTGGGAGGGTTGCGCGCCAAGGGGGTTTTCGTGGGCGACAATTTTCGTTTTGGCTACCAGCAATCCGGCACGCCCGCCACGCTCGAACAACTGGGCAATCAATACGAGTTCATTTCGTACTTCCTGAGGCCGATTACGTTCCGCGGGCAGGTGGTTTCCAGTTCGCTTGTGCGGCGCTACCTTTTGGAAGGACGGGTCTCGCTTGCAGGGCGGCTGCTGGGCCGCTGTTTCTCGCTGGACGGTCCGGTCGTTTCCGGCCATGGCATTGGGTCAAAGCAGACGGTTCCTACGTTGAATCTGCATGTGGCCGACGGACAACTGACGCCGCGCGGCGTGTATGTTACGGAAACAGAGGAACCCTCCACGGGGCGGCGCTGGCAATCCATTACGAATGCGGGCGTTCGCCCCACGTTCGGTGGAGATCAGTTGACGATTGAAACTTTCCTGCTGGAGCCGCTGGAGGGGAACTCACCGCAGCACATTCGTGTTTACTTCCGGCGTTTCTTGCGCGCCGAACAGACTTTTCCGGATGCGGCGTCGTTGAAAACGCAAATTCTCAGAGACGTGCAGCGAGCAAAAATCTACTGGAACCGGATACGAAAAAAATCCTGAATCTGAGACGGAAGCGCAAGCGATCGAACGCGGTTCATTTGGGATCGCGTTTTGCAGGAGGAGGAGACACATCGGTGCTCACGCTTCCGTCTCAAATTCAGGATGCCGCTAAGAACTATGCGGCAATGACTACATTCTTGCGGCTGGAAATCTTATCGATTTCGCCGGCAGTCAGGGAAAGATGCTCTTCGGCCATTTGAGGCGGCAGCCGCCGTATCCACTGATTGAGCGAGAAGTCGGCGTAGACGCCGGTCTTGAAAATCTCGAGGAAAACAAGGTCGTCTTTCCCGATATTTTCAATGAAGTGGCCGGCCACTTTAGGCACAAAGCCCACATCATTGGGATTGAAGTTCATGGTGCGCGCTTTGTCGGCAGAGGCGAACACCGTCATCCGCGCATTGCCCGAGACGTAGTACTGCCATTCGGACGAATTGGGATGCCAATGCAACTCACGCAGCCCGCCCGGCTTTACGCGGACCAAGGCTGCGGAAATTGCCGTTGATGCCGGAAAATTAGTCGAATCCACTATGCGGGCGTCGCCGCCGGCCGTCTCAATCGTTGGTTTCATGGCTTTCATGCGAAAGGTGTAGTCGACTTTCGACATCACCGCGTCGCCGCCCACTGCCTTTTTATCGTCCTGGAGCGGCCCGGGAGCGGTACCAGGGAAAATATAGCGTTCGTCTTCGGGCAGTTTCTTTAGAGACGCTTCCCCAAGGCCAAAGTTCTTGGCCAGCACTTCCGGCGTGGTGTGGGCGACCCAGTCGGAGATCAGAAACGTTTGATATTCAGAAAAGGTTCCTTCATCAAACACCAGCAGAAACTCGCATCCGTCGGAAGCCAGTCCTTGAATGGAATGCGGGTAACCGGCCGGGAAGAACCAGAGATCGCCTTCGGTGACGTCGCCGATAAAAATGGTTCCGTCCGGATTCAGGCAAGTTACACGAGCGTTGCCGCTAAGCATGTAAGCCCATTCATTGGCGGTGTGCCAGTGCAGTTCGCGATAGCTGCCGGCGGTCAGGCGCATGTTGACACCGGCTAAGTCTTTGGATACGGGCAGATCTTTTTGGGTGGCCTGGCGCGTCCAACCGCCGTCTTGCACGCGGCGATGAGAGAGATCGAAGGAATACCAGAACGGATCCACATCGCCTTCATCGGTCACGACGGGAATTTCTGAAGCGGGATTTTGCGCGGCAAGGACTTTATTGACCGGTCCGAAATTGCTCGAAGAGTGATTCTTTTCTCCCTTGAGGATTTCTGTTTTGCTTTGACCGTATGCCAGTGCGCCGGTGCTCAGGGCGGCCGCCGCTGCTCCCAGGAACGACCGCCTGCTGCCGCGTTCGTTCTGTCCAGATGCTTGGTTCATGTTCAATATGTCCTTCGCTCTACCTCCATTTGAACCGATTGAGGCTGATTCGTCCAATCGTATGTTCCGTACACATTGATCGAAAAATCAGATAACTGAGCTGCTAGGCGCTGGCGGAATTACCCAAAGAGCGAGCAATGTCCGTCAGGCGGTCAATCAGCACATCCACCGTCCCGGAAGGCACCGCGAGTCCAATCTCAGAAAAGGGTGCGCCGCGGGGCAGTGAGCGCACGGCAAGGCTGCGGGTGTTTTTTCGAACCAGGCCCCGCGGCGCAACGGCAATGCCTACGCCGGCGGCCACCAAAGCCAGCATGGTTTCCATCTCGCCTGTTTCCTGCACGACGGCAGGGCTGAAGCCGGCGGAAGTAAACATCTGAATCCAACAGTCGTAGAATCCCGGAGCCCACCGGCGCGCGTAGGCCACGAATGATTCCCCTTCGAGCTCCGCCAGGCTGAAGCGCTTGTTGTTCGCGAGGCGATGTCCGTTCGGCACAACTAAGACGAACGGCTCGCGATGAATGGGAGTGATCGACAAAGCCTTGCTGCTGGCGGGCAGCCGCAGAAAGCCTGCATCCAGTTCCCGCTCTTCAAGGAGCGCGATCTGGTCGGTAGTCCGGATGTTCATCAGGTCGAGCGTGACGAGGGGGTAACGGCGGCGAAATGCCAGAACCACCGACGGAACAATCGCCAGAGCAGCGGAAGCAACGAAGCCGATGCGCAGATGGCCCACCTTCCCAGCCGCCGCGCGCTGCACGTTGATCTCCGCCTCTTTTACCATCTGCAAAATAGCGGTTGCGTCGCGCACAAACGTTTCGCCGGA
>DATHIZ010000277.1:0-4835 GCA_035316385.1 Bryobacteraceae bacterium
GTCCGGCCCTTCACAAACTGCACCGGGACCGCATCGGAGTTCCAGGCGGACATATGGGGCGACCACGGCGACGTCTCACCCATGTAAGTCAACACCGTAATGACGAGCATGATGAACACCACGGACAACACTGCCACGGGCCTGCGTCGCGCGCTCTTCTCTCCAGTGCCGGAAAGAAATGGCATGGCGAAAAGGAAGGAAATGCCGATGGCCGGAGCGATGAATAAGATCATCACTTCCATCCAATCGGGAAGCAGCGCCAGCATCGCAAAGATGGAGAGGAAATAGAAATCGGGCCGCGGGTTCGTGTCTACCAGCGTCGGATTCGGCGGGCCTCCGGGCCCCTTTGGGCCGAAAACCAGCGCGCAGCCCAGAATGCCCACAATCACCAGCGCCGCAAAAATGAGATCCTTGCCCACGGCATGCGGCACAAACGGCACGCCTTCTTTGCGGATGATTTCCGCGTACTCGGCGTCATAGGTGTTCCGATGCACCAGATGTCCAGGCTTCGGATATTCATTGATGCCCTTGGTCAGCACCAGGCGCAGATGCATGCTGACGATGGCGTTAATCGTCCCGGGAATGATAAACACGTGTAGCGTGAAAAAGCGCGAAAGAGTTTCGCCCGCGATAATAGGCCCGGCGAGAAGCAGATGCACCAGTTGCGCGCCTATGAGAGGGACCCTCCCGGTGATGGAAGCGCCAATCGTCAAACCCCAATACGCATCCTGGTCAAAGCGCAGCACCTGGCCGGTAAACGCCATGCCCAGCGTGGTCAGCAGGAGAAAAATACCGCTCACCCAGGTGAGTTCGCGCGGGTATTTGTAGGCGCCGAACAGAAACACCTGAATCATGTGCAGCGTCATGATCGCCACCATGAAGTTCGATCCCCAGTTATGCACGGCGCGCAGGTACCAGCCCCAGAACTGCACGTGGTTCAAATACTGCAGGCTGGTCCAGGCTTCGTTGGTGGAAGGCACGTAGACAAACGCCAGGCACGCGCCCGTGATTATCTGGATGATGAAGCATAGCAGCGTCGCGCTGCCGAACACGTAGAACCAACTTCCGGCGCTCTTCGGCACCTCATGGCCCGCGGTTGAAGCATAAAGAGCGGAAATGTGCAGCCGGTCATCCAGCCAAACCGCGCCTTTTCTGAGTGTTTCTATCACGCCTTTTGTTCCTTAAACCGGATTGGCAAGCGTGGGCATTTGCCCGCCGCGCACCCAAAGCTGGCCCTTTTCTACTTTGTAATCGTATTGGAAAAGCGCGCGTGGAGGCGGCCCCGCAGCGCATGCCCCGTCCTCATAGTACGCGCCGCCGTGACAAGGGCACAGGAAGAGCCCGGACTCCTGGAACCAGCGCACGGGGCAACCCAGATGCGTACAGTTAATAGCAAAAACCTGGAACTTCTTTCCTTCGATTCGACGCACCCAGCACGGGATATCAGCGGTCTCGCCGTCCCACGGACGCGTAAACGGATTGCGGTAAGTCGCAATGCGCGTGGTCTTTTCCGGAAACCCTTCCAGATCACCCAGAGAGATCCAATCGCGCGGGTCTTTCTTTTCCGCAAAGCTGGAGAATACAAAGCCGATTAACGGCACCGCCAGCGCCAGTCCCGCCACTACGTTCAGCGCCACACCGGCGTTGAATAACCAGTCACGCCGAGCCGGGATTGCAGGATTTTCCTTGGCACTGTGTTCGTTTGCTTCTTCTTTCTTGGCTCCGCTCATTTTCCTCCTCGCGCTTCTTGTTCTGCCCCCAGCGAGCCGGCCGGACGTTTCGACGCCAGGAACGCCACCACGTCCGCGATGTCCTGGTCGGTCAAGGCGCGGCCGGCTTTCAGGAAGCGGTAATCCGGCATTCCGAAATCCGGCCGTCCCACGACGATCGCCGTGCGCAGATTCTGATTGGTGGTCAACGCCAGGTAAGACGGATCCGTAACCAGGCCAATGCGCGCGCCGGGGCCGTGGCACGCAAAACAACTCCTCAAAAACAATTTCCTTCCGTTGTCGGCGCTGCCCGCGGACTTATCGTTCTCATAGGGGGGAAGCGCCGCTCCGTGTAAACTGGCCGGCTTCGCCCAATTCTGTTTCATGCCATCCACCAGCGCCGTGATCTGGCTAGGCTGGAGCGGACCGCCCTGTTTAATGGCCCAGGGCGGCATGGCTGTCCCCGGACGCCCATACTCGATCACATGCTGAAGAGCGTCCCGCGGAATCCACGCCTGATACAGCGGATCGTTCAAGATCCGCCCGGGGCCCAGTTTCCCGTTCTCCCCGTGGCAACCCGCGCAATTCTGCGCAAACAACGTTTTAAATTCTGTAACTTCAGTCGGATCGACCGGGTCCGGGCCGGGTTTACCCCAAGGCTCGCAGCCGCTGCATAGCAATGCCAGGCAAACGGCTGCCGGCGCTACAAAAGCCCATGACAAGCGAGTCACGCGCATTATTCCTTGTCCTCGCTACCCGGCGTTTCGAGAAAGGCCCGCTCCGCCAGCGTCCACGACTGCATGGTGCGGATGCTGGTGCTGCGCGCCACCACGTAGCCGCCTACCAACCCAAATCCCAACTGGGCCGCGACAAACCAGGGCCAACTGATGCGCGCGTTCATGGCCGGGTTCACCACATCCAGGATCGTGGCAACCATGCCGCTCCAGAGCAAAGGACTCACTATGCCCGCCCAAATCACAGCGTACTTCGGAAACATCGGCAACATCACGGCGTACAACACGCCGACCAGTATCGAGATGATGCCGTGGCCCACCAGCGCGGCCCCAAATGCCAAGCCATTGAATGCGCGTAATTCCTCGAGCGAGGCCTTTCCCAAATCGGGAAGGACGGCTCCGGCAAGAAGGTTAATGGGAAACCAGATGCTGTGTTGCGCGATAAGCCCGTACAAACACGCCAGAACTGCCATAGCGGCGCCGCCGGCGAGTCCGCCCCAAAAGCCGGAGGAGTACGGGTGAATGCGTTCCGGCACGCGAACCCGATGTCCGCCTTCGCCCAATTTCAGGCGCACAACCAACCGCTCTCCCGCCACGATGGGCGCGGGGCGGAGGGCTTCTTCCACCGCCACGGCTTCATGCTCCTCATGCGGGATCACGTTACTCCACCATCCTTTTACGGCACGCGACAAAATCACCAGTCCGATAATGCTGACGGCCCAATGCGTCACCATTCCGGCGAACAGCAGCGTAAGCCCGAAGGCCAGCACCATCGGCCAGAACGTCGGCGCAGGCATCTGGATATGCCCGTGGTCTTGTTCTTGCGACATATGTTTACTATCTTCCGACGACATACACCACCAGAAACACGACTATCCAAACGACATCGACAAAATGCCAGTACCAGGAGAGGAACTTCACGCGCCGGACTTGTGTCCGGATGGGAAACCCCGACAGAGTCGCAAACAAAGTCAGCAGCAGAAAACTCATGCCCACAATCACGTGACTGGCATGCAGCCCGACCAAAGAATAGTAAGTGGAGCCGAACAAGTTAGTGGCGATGGTCAAGTGATCTTCCACAATCAACTTGCGCCACTCGAGCCCGGTCGAAATCAAGAACTCCATGCCCAGGCAGATGGTTGCCAGCCACCACAGCTTGAAACGCCCAAGCTGATTATGTTCCAGCGCGTGCTCGGCGAAGACGATAGTGAGGCTGCTCGAAAGCAGACAGATGCTGGCGAGCACCGGCAGTTCCAGAACATCTTTCGGATAAGGCCCGCTCAGGCTCTTGCCGGCATAAACCAGATACGCCACCACGAAAATTGTGAATAGCGCTGACTCGGTGATGATGAGGAAAATGATGCCGATCGTTCCGCGATCGGGGAGCGTCCATTCCGATTCCAGTGGAATTGCGGGTTGTTCGGTCAGCATGCTATTGCTCAAACTTCCAATCCGGATCATCCGGATTTTTTAGATCCCATAGCGGGCGGCTGCTGCGCACCGCCGGTATTTTCTCGAAATTGTATTCAGGAGGCGGAGACGCCGTGGCCCATTCCAGCGTCCAGGCATCCCATGGGTCGTCGCCCGCCGGCTCACCATGGCGCGACGAACGGAGCACGTTCCACACCCAAATGGAAATGCCCGCAATCTGCACGAAAACGCCGACAGTACAAATGAGATTCAATAAATCCCAACCGCGATTCGGTGCATACGTATAAATGCGCCTCGGCATGCCGAGAAAACCCAGAAAATGCATCGGCACAAAGGTCAGCTGAAGGCCGATGGTAAACAGCCAGAAATGCCACCTACCCAGCCGCTCGTCCAGCAGCCTGCCAGTCACTTTCGGATACCAGTAATACATGCCGGCGAACAAGCCGACAACGGTTCCGGCCGCCAAAGTAAAGTGGAAATGCCCGATCACGAAATAGGAATCGTGAAGCTGCCAGTCGAATGGCGCAATCGCCAGCATGATCCCGGTCAGCCCGGCAAACAGGAACTGGAACAGAAACGCACAGCAGAACAGCATGGGCGTATCCATCCGCAGCTTGCCGCCGTACATGGTTGCCGTCCAGTTGAATATCTTGATTCCGGTCGGGATGCCCACCAGCATGCTGGATGCGGCAAAGAAGGTGTTCGACCACGAACTCATTCCGACCGCGAACATATGGTGCGCCCACACACCGAGGCTGATAAAGCCGATAGCGGCAACCGCGCCGACCATGGCGGGCCGGCCGAAAATAGGCTTGCGCGAGAAGACCGGAATGATCTCGGACAAGATCGCGAACGCCGGGAAGATCAGAATATACACTTCAGGGTGCCCGAAGATCCAGAAGAAGTGCTGCCACAGAATCGCCGAACCGCCCGATTGCGTATTGAAGAAGTTGCCGCCGAG
>DATHIZ010000278.1:0-27752 GCA_035316385.1 Bryobacteraceae bacterium
ATATTTCCCTGAGAAATACGGCGAACGGCTGCTGGCGCTCGCCACGAACATCCTAGCGCACAGGTCCAGTCCCAACGCTGTATTTATAAGGCATGCGCTGATCACCGCCCACAATGTCGACGATTACTATTCCAACGATGCGCTTGCCTCCGCGCCCAGTCCCGATTCGCTCCTATTCGGCCGCTACCATTAACTCCAATCCCGTGCTGTCAGCCTACGAACCTATGTCTGCGCTTTCGCGCAGCGTCATGCCCGTACAAACCGGGAAGGCCGTTGCCGTGTAATGCGATAAACGGTAGCTGGCGGAACGTTGAGCACCGCATGGCCGACTCGAGTCGCGCGCAAGCCAAGCCGGTCGAGAAACAATTTCGGCACAGGACACCAGGGACCGTAAGTAAATTGATAAAATGCGCCTCTTGAACCCATGTAACTGAATGCGCCCCTGAGTACAGAAATCACTTTTCTTGGCGACATATTGAGCAGTGGGAGCCCGCTTATCACGGCGCCGACAGAGGGATTTTCAAACAAATTATGTTCGCGAAGACGCGATGCATCCATGCAAAGCACGCGAGCCTTGGGAAAACGCAGTTGAAGAAGCTCCGCGAACTCTGGAAGACATTCGACAAGAGTCATATCTTCTTCTTTCACTCCCCGGGCCAGGGCTGCACGCGTGAATACACCGGTGCCCGGACCGAGTTCGATGATTGAACCCGACGCGACCGTGATTTCACGAACGATCAACTCTGCCAACGCCCCGCCGGAAGGAACCACTGCGCCGACATGGCCAGGATTGGAGATCCAGGCGGTGAAGAAAGACAGCACCTCAACGAGGCTGATGTTTTTTCCTGAATTGGACACTTAAATTCTCCCAGACTTTCGTAGGTCATAGATCTCCACACGCGGGAAACCTAAATTAGCGACGCTTTCCGGCACAGAGGCGATGTCGCAACCACAGGATTGCATAGTATTGCGCCCGGCTGACACTGATGTAAAGTCACTATATGGCGAACGGCTTGTGTCAAATCCACCCGTACTGCTCCCGCCCATGCGGGCTTTGGTTCAGGCACATAAAGGGCGGTTTGACAGTCCACCGCAACCCGCGACCGTCTATGCCGCCCAAGTGAACTTCTTAGAATCCTGTTTTTCTGATCGCGTAACTACGTCCTTAAGCCGCTCGCATCGACGGGTTCTACTTCCTAAGATAACGAATTCAATCGTTGCTGGTCAGTGACCGGCCGGTTGCGGCGCTTCGGTCCGCGGATTTTGTGTAAGGGTTGGTCTCGAAGGGAGGGGAACGAATGGAATCGACAAAGAACTGCTTGATAAATAGCCGGGGGGGATTGCAAAGGTCCAGATGCGAATGGGGAACGGGTTTAGCCGTTCCCCACCCTTCATTTTAGAATTGGAACTTCAGTACTAGTTGGAATTCACGTGGTGTATAGTTCACGTTCAGACCGGTAATTTGGCCAAATTGAGTTCCCCCTAGACTGGCATTGGGGGCGGCAAAACTTGGCGTATTCGAGATATTGAAGCATTCCGCGCGGAATTGGATGTTTCTGGCTTCGCCGAGCGGAAAGTTCTTGAAGACCGACAGATCCACGTGACGGAAGTTGGGCCCGTGCAGCGCGTTCCTCGCTTCGCTCCCCAACGTACCCGCCGGCTGCGCCTGGAAGGCGGCGGTGTTGAAGAATTCCGAAAGCGTGGAGCTCGGCAAACTCGTGCTAGCGACTACGTTCGGACGATCACCTTGATTACTCAGGCTGGTGCCGCTAATGTTGTTCGCGTTCAAGACCGTGAATGGCAAGCCGGTTTCCCAGGAAGCGAGGGAATTGATTTCCCAGCCTTTAGCCACTCCGCCAACCCAGCCACGCAGAGACTTGCCGAACGGAAGCTGGTAGTTGGCCATGATGGCAACACGATTTCGTATATCCAGATCGCTGTCACCGCGGTCAAGTTTTGCGATTTGGCCCGGCACCAGACCATATCCGCCGGTTCCTTCCGTGCTGAAGCCCACAACATCATCGATTTCATGTGCCCAAGTGTAATTGGCATCGATCGAGAGGCCCTTGGTAAATCGCCGCTGAAACGAGACTTGCAGTGCGTTGTAGCTGGAGGAGCCATCGGTTTGCGTTTCGCCAAACTGTCCCGCGACGGGCCATTGGGCGGCAAACGGACGAACGCCGGTAAACAGCCCCGGCGCATTCAGATCGTTATAGATCTCCGGCAGATGGCGGCCAAACATTCCCACGTAACTCGCGGTAAGAACATTGGCGCCGATTTGCTTCTGCAACGTCAGGTTGGCTTGTTCAATGTAACTCGGGACGAAGTTCGGGTAGGCGCTGCCAGGGAAGCTACCCGTAAAGGTCGCCGGATTCACTGTCTGCCGGGTGGGAATGGGGAGACCCTGCGAAAGATTTCCGAAGCCCGCCGGGCAAGGAGTTGTCAGGCCGCATGGTCCAAACGAGGACACAATCGGCGGATTTTTCAGATTCGCATCCGAAGTGTAATCGCCCGGGAAGTAGCTCATTCCGAAGCCGCCGCGGAGCACGAAACCCTGACCCAGCGTGGCCGCGAAGCCAAAGCGCGGGGCAAGACTGTTGTAGTAGGTCTTCACACCGGCCGTAGGGTCGCTGTTGCTGGCGATCATCAACTGACCCGTGTAAGGGTTGAAGTTCGACAGGTTGTTGTTGACTTCTGTCTTCGGCGTGAAGATGTCATAGCGCGCACCGAGGTTGAGGGTCAGCCAGCGAGTGACATGCCAATCGTCTTGAACGAAGACGCTGGGTTCCCAATAACGCCAGCCGGGCGCCGCAAGTTCGTTCGCGCGCTGCTCGTTGTTGAGTACTCCTTCGAGCAACTGCGGCAAGCCGGCCACGCTGAAAGCGCCTTCACCTTGATTGTCCTGCGTATTGCTGGCCTGACGCCGAATGACGGCCGCCCCGAACTTATAAGTGTGAGCGCCGCGGGTGTAGCTGACCGTGCCCGAGTATTCAAAGGTGTTGTCAACGTCTCTAATAGGAACAAATTGCGAATCACCCAACGCCGCGAGACCGTTCGAGAACGACAACGGCGAGAGACCACTCGTGGTGGGACTGATATTGATCCCCGGGATGCCGAACGCGGTGGCGGCATTGGTACCCTCATTCAGGCCGCCAGAGAAGTTATTAACGCGGGTGTACCCAGCGCGTAACTCCATCACCAGCGTAGGACTGAAGATGTGAACGTAGTCCGCTAAGAATTGCTGCGCAAAATCGGCGGCGGGGCCGGCATGGTTGGCAGTACCTCCGGGCAGGACGGTAACACCCGCGACGGTGGCGGCGGGCAAGACGTCGGGGACGACCGAACTCACATTGTTGTAGCTCCAACGCACAAACAAAGTATCTCGCTCGTTAAAGTGGTGATCCACGCGGCCATCCGCGGTAGTGCTGAACTGGCTCTGCTTAGCGCTGTTGGTGAATGCATTCTGGCCAGGGACGTTCGGCGCGGGGAACAAGAGCGCGTAATTCAGTCCAGCTTGACTGAGAGTGCCTCCCGCGGGAAGTAAGCTGGCTGGATTAGTACGCAGCGCCTGGTATTGAGACAGGCTAGGCACGGAAACCGTGGTCGGATTCTGTCCAGCCACATTGCGAAGGGCTTCGTAGTCGGCAAAGAAGAAGGTCTTGTTGTGGATGACAGGTCCGCCTACACTGGCGCCGAACTGATTCTGGCGCAGTTCGGTCTTTGGCAAGTTAGCGCCAAACGCAAAAGCGCTGGCATCCAGCTTGTCGTTGCGAAAATACTCATATACGGAACCGTGTAAATCGTTGGTGCCGGATTTCGTGATCACGTTAACCACGCCGCCAGCCGTGCGGCCTACTTCAGCCGTATAGGAGTTAGTCTGGACGCGAAGCTCCGAGATCGCTTCCACGGAGGGACGAACACCGATTGTGCCAGTCACCCGCTCATTGTTATCCATTCCATCTACTAGTTGATTGTTGAGAATGTCCGACTGGCCATTCACGGAGATGGAGGAGGACTGACGGCGGTCATCGGGACGCTGACCGCTGGTCAATCCGCCCGGAGGACCCTCATTTGCTCCCACGGTAAGCTGTGCGAGCTGGATGAAGTTACGGCCATTCAAAGGCAGATCCTGGACCGCTTTCTGACCGATCACGTCCTGCAGCACCGAACTGTCGGACTGCAATAATGGACTTTGCGAGGTCACATCCACTGTTGAGGATGCTTCGCCGGTGGTTAGCTGCGCGTTTACACGAGCGCGGTCGCCGGCGGAAAGGTTTAGAGTTGACACGCTAAAGGCCTTGAACCCTGTAAATTCGACCTTAACGGAGTAAGTGCCTGTAGGAAGCAGGCTGAACACGTAGTCACCACTTCCGTTGGAGGATGCCGTGCGGCTTTGTCCAGTGCCTTTGTTAATTATTGTGACGGTGGCGTTGGGAACTACGGCACCGGTAGCGTCAGTTACCGTGCCTAACACGTCTCCCGTGGTAGCTTGTGCAAACGCGTTGGTGTTCACGATAAGTAGAGAACCCAAGGCGATGCATAGCGCAAACAATGCGCTGGTTAGTTTATTCACTTTTCACCTCAAAAATCAACGCTGATCCTGGGGGTTAACGTTCGAAGGAAGAGTTAAACACACTGGCCGCCACGCGGTATTCCACCAAGCCACCTATGACTGCAATGCTGACGAAGCATAGTTACGCGCAAAGCCTGGAGAGGAGAAAAATCTACGTGATAATACTCCGGCAACAGTGTTGGACTCGTCCCATATTTCCCAGAAGGCGTAACTGTGGTTGAGTATATAAAACAAACGCAAATGTCGACAATATGACGAAGGGACTAGATGTTACGTTAATTGACAAAATTCTGAGAAAACCGGGCCAAACGTCTCAATAGATTAGGCAAATATATGTGGGCATTCTGTTGAAACTTACCGTGGAGTTCCGACATCGCGGTCTGCGAGGCCGTTCTAAAGAATCCGGAGATGAACGGACCATTTGACGACGCCGCAGAACTTGATAAAGTCGTGGATAGATTGTCTTTCATGAAACTGGGTATTGGACTCTTTACGTTATTGCTGCTCTCGCTTGAGCCCGCAGTTGCACAAGAGCACAGGGGCGAGCACGGCGTGGGAGGCGGACATCCGCCCGCTCATGGCCCGGCCCCAGCGCGTGCGCAGCCGATGCATGAGCAAGCGCCCGCGGGCCGGCGGTTTGCCGACCAGCCTGGCCATCCGGAAGCGCCGCACGTTCATGCCGACGGCAAATGGATCGGACATGATTCGGGTCGTAATGATGCGCGCTACCATCTTGACCATCCGTGGGCGCACGGGCACTTTTCGGGCGGGTTTGGACCTGGCCATGTTTTCCGCCTGGCTGGTGGAAGCCGCGAGCGATTCTTTTTCAACGGCTTTTATTTCAGCGTTGCCCCAGCGGATTACAGTTTCTGCGACGGATGGCTGTGGACCAGTGATCAGATCGTGATTTATGACGATCCGGATCACGAGGGATGGTATTTGGCGTACAATGAGAGGCTTGGTACGTACATCCACGTCGATTACTTAGGGAACAGCTAACATTATCGAAGCGCCTCGAACGAGAATTTTGGTCAGTCCGGTAACTGAAACAGAGCCGGATGCGTTGAACTGAATAGTATCCGGAAGGGATTATTTTGGGCACACTTCAGCGTTTCGGTTACCTCTGCTCTTTGGCTTTGAGCGCGACATTACTCGCGATGGGCGCCAGCCAGCCACCGCGCCGGATTCACAGCAATCTTGAGAGCAGCCAGACGTTCACGCTGACGGGCAACACACGGCCAATGCGTGCTCCGGACCAGGGTGAAGTGGACCCGGGGCTGCCTTTAACCCGGATGACGCTGCATTTCGCGCTATCGGCGGCGCAGATCGCGGATCAGCAGCAACTGCTGAAGCAACAAGCCACGCGTAAGGGGGCCCAATATCACAAATGGTTGACTCCAGAAGAGTACGCGGCACGTTTCGGCGTCAACATGGCCGATATCGAACAGATCAGCGCCTGGCTGGCGCAAGCGGGATTTTCCGACATCGAAGTGGCACGAAGCCACACCGCTATCGGTTTCTCAGGGAGCGCCGCCCAGGTACAGAACGTCTTTCGCACGCCGATTCATCGTTATCGAATGAACGACGGGAAGATGCATTACGCGAACACCAGCGATCCTGTTTTGCCCAAAGCGCTGCAGGGAGTGGCGGCGAGCTTACGCGGGCTCAACGACATTCACCCGCGACCACGCCTGCGGCCACATTTCACCTCAAGCATTAGCGGAAACCACTTTCTCACTCCCGACGATTTCGCGACAATCTACAACCTGCAGCCGCTTTACGGAAGCGGCATCGATGGAACCGGCCAAAAAATTGCCATCGTCGGACAGACCGATATTGCGTTGAGCGACATTCAAGCGTTTCGCACGGCGGCGGGATTGCCGCAGAACGACCCGCAGATCATTTTGACGGGAACCGATCCCGGCACGAATACGGACGACGAAAACGAATCCGATTTAGATATCGAATGGGCGGGAGGAGTGGCGAAGAACGCGACGATCGTCTTCGTCACCTCAACGGATGTTTTCACGTCGCTCACTTACGCAATTACCAATAATGTGGCCCCGGTGATTGCGATCACGTATGGCAACTGCGAGGCGGAATTGGGAGCGGCCTACAGCAACACTCTCAATTCGCTTTTTGCACAAGCGACCATGCAGGGCATCACCGTCGTGGCGGCGTCGGGCGACGCGGGCGCGGCGGATTGCGATGACACCAGCGTGGCGACATCCGGCCTGGCCGTAGATTTCCCGGCCAGTTCGCCGTATGTTACGGGACTGGGAGGAACGGCTTTCAACGAAGGAACCGGGAGCTACTGGGGCAGCACGAACAATGCGTATGGCGGCTCCGCATTGTCCTACATTCCGGAAGTCGCCTGGAATGACACCAGCACAGCCAACGGATTGTCAGGCAGCGGCGGCGGTGCGAGCCTATTTTTCACCAAGCCGAGTTGGCAGGCCGGCACAGGCGTTCCGAACGACGGTGCGAGGGACGTTCCGGATCTGGCCTTGGCTTCGGCGCCGAACCACGATGGTCTTCTGTATTGCACGGCTGGCTCCTGCGTGAATGGATTTCGGGATGCCAATCAAAATCTGACGGTAGTGGGGGGCACGTCGGCTGCCTCGCCCAGTTTCGCCGGGATCGTGGCGCTTCTGAATCAGCAGACCAAGAGCGCCCAGGGAAACATCAACCCCAACTTATATTCATTGGCATCGTTTTCGACGGATGCGTTCCACGATGTTACGTCGGGGAATAACATCGTGCCCTGCCAGCAGGGATCACCGAACTGTCCGACAACCGGGCAAATGGGTTTTTCGGCCGGCACGGGTTATGACCAGGTGACGGGCTTGGGGTCGGTAGACGCCTACAATCTGATTCGCGAGTGGGGAGGCGATTTTACCGTTTCGGTAACTCCAACCACGCTTTCTGTAGCACGCGGGGCGTCCGCCAACGTGGTGGTGGCGGTCGCGCCGGAAGGCAATTTTGCGGGGGCAGTCAGCTTCACCTGCTCGGTTCCCAGCACCTTAACGAACACGACATGTTCGATTCCCGGCACCGTTACGGGATCCGGCAATGCAACGCTCACTATCACCACTGGCGCGAGCGCGGCGACGCCCGATTGGCGCTGGTTTGGCAAATGGTTTGGCAAATTCCCACCTTCGAACGGGCCATTCGCGCCGGTTGCTTTGGCCGGGCTCCTGCTGGTAGCGGTCGTGTGCTGCCTGGGACTGCGGCGGCGTGGACCGGCGCTATGTGGCGCAGCCGTGCTTCTCTTCGCGGTAGCGACGACCAGTTGCGGCGACGGGAGTGGCAGTGCTACCAGCACCGTTACGCCGAGCGTGCAGCCGGTTACCCAAACGGGCACCGTAACAATAAACGCCACCAGCGGAATACTGACGAATAGCGCCACAATTTCGGTAACGGTGCCGTAGCCTCGGCTACAACCACCAGTCTTGCGGGTGCACGTTCGGATCGGAAGAGTCGAGCAGCGGGTGAATGCCTTCGGGACGGCAGATCCAGCAAAGCCAGTTGTCCAGGACGGTTTCTTCCACGGCTTCGAAGTATTTGGGCCGGTTATCCGCGATGAAGCCGGATAGGATGAGCAGGGCTCCGGGCTTGAGAATGCGCTTCAAATCAGCGGCGATGTGATCGACAATGCGGGCCGAGATATTGGCAATCACGAGATCGGCGACGGCAGGGCGGATGGCGTCGGCGGAACCTAGGAAGAGCGGGGCTTGGCTGCACTGACGGGCGGCTTGGATGGCATCTTCGTGAATATCGCAACTGAAGATGGGTCCGGCATTGAGCAGACGAGCGGCAGCGGAGAGAATGCCGGAGCCGCAGCCGATATCGAGTACCAAAGCGCCTGGCTTCAGGTGTTTTTCGAGCGCTTCGAGGCAAAGCTGCGTGGTCTCATGGCGGCCGGTTCCAAATGCCATGGCGGCGTCGATTGTGAGGCGCACGCGGCCGGGAGGTACCGTCGCATCCAGCCAGGGCGGGGCGATAAGGAAGCGCTTGCCGGCCAGGATAGGCTCCCAATCTTCGTGGGCGAAGGAGGGCGGGCTGACGGGTTCACGGCGCAGTTCCCGCGGCAAGGGCTGGAACGGCATGGACTCTAATTGCGTGGGGTCAACCGAGTCCTCGAAAAAGGCCCGGAGACCGCCGGATTCCTCGATGATGCCGCAGGTTCCCTGCTCCCATAGAGCGGCGATGAGCGCCTCCTGGCCATCAGGAGTCGATGGAATGAGAATGGACCACATGGCGTGTCTTAATCGCTGGCGTTCTTAGAAATGGTACGAAGCCAGTTCAAAAATGCCCGCTGAGCGCTGCCCATGACATGCTGACGAATTCGCATATACCCTATGCGGCGATGAGCTTCGCGCTCGAGGGGCAGAAATTTGCAGCCGGCATTCCCGTTCACGGCCATCCGGGGCACCAAAGAGATACCGAAGCCGGCGGACACGAGCGGAAGGATGCTCGAGAACTGGTTGCTTTCGAACATGGACGTGAAGGTTGTGCGGGCGCGGCTGCAAATGGTTAAGGCGTTGTCGCGGAAGCAATGGCCTTCCTTGAGCAGCAGCAGTTTTTCGTCACGCAGAGCAGGCAGACTCACTGAGGATTCGGCGGCTAAGCGGTGGCTGGGGCCGACAGCGACCAGGATAGGCTCGCGAAACAGATCGCTACAGACGACATCGGGGTATTTCACGGGCGGACTGACGATGGCAAGGTCAATTTCACCGGATTGTAATAATTCGACAAGTTTGGGCGTGATCTCTTCGATCAGACGTAGGTCGACCTCCGGATATTTCGCCGCAAAGTTGTTAAGATTTGGCGCCAGGAAATAAGGGGTAATAGTTGGGATGCAGCCGACCGCCAAGCGCCCGGCGACGCCCAGCCTGAGAGATTCGAGAGTGGCACGCGCGCCGTTCACCTGGCGCAAAATCTGCAAGGCTTCGGGCAGGAGTGCCCGGCCGAATTCAGTGAGCTGCACGCCACGCCCCAGGCGGTCAAACAGCTTCGAGCCGACATCGTTTTCGAGGCGCGAAATCTGTTGCGAAAGGGATGGCTGAGCGATACCTTCCTGCGTGGCTGCTTTCGTGAAGCTGCCGGTTTGGGCGACCGCGCAGAAATAGCGGAGTTGGTGAATTTCCATGCTGTGTGCTGCTACCAACAGGATGGCACGATCCATAGGGAGCGCCTATGAGTGCGATACGTGCACCCCACTATGCGAGGCAGGTGGAGGAGGCTACCATTGGTTTAGATATCCAGAAAGGAAATCCCAGGTCATGGCAGAAGCTGATAAACCCCAAAAAATTGAACAATGTCCAGTGATGACGACCAACTCAGGCCGTCCGGTTGGCGACAACCAAAATTCGTTGACGGTTGGCCCGCGTGGACCGCTGCTCTCAGAAGACTACGTGCTGTTCGAGAAGATGGCGGCGTTTAATCGCGAGCGAATTCCAGAGCGCGTCGTGCACGCGAAAGGCGCCGGGGCCTACGGCACGTTCACAGTCACCCAGGACATCAGCAAGTACACGACAGCCAAGCTGTTCAGCAAGGTTGGAAATCAAGTAGAAACGCTGGCGCGGTTTTCTACAGTGGCGGGCGAAAAAGGTTCGGCCGATACGGCACGCGACCCGCGCGGTTTTTCCGTGAAATTCTATACGGAAGAAGGCAACTGGGACATGACGGGCAACAACACTCCCGTCTTCTTCATCCGCGATCCTCTGAAGTTCGGCGATTTTATTCACTCGCAGAAGCGCGTACCGCAGACGAATTTGCGGGCGCCAACCGTGATGTGGGACTTTTGGTCGCTGTCGCCGGAATCTTTACACCAGGTGACGACGTTGTTTTCCGACCGCGGCACACCGGACGGATTCCGTCACATGCACGGATTTTCGAGCCACACATTCAGCCTGATTAATGCGGCGAATGAACGGTTTTATGTGAAGTGGCACTTCCTGACTCTACAGGGCATCAAGAATTTGACGGCCGAGCAGGCGGATGAGATTGCCGGCACGGACCCCGACTACGCGACGCGCGATTTGTTCGAAGCAATCGAACGCGGCGATTTCCCGAAATGGCGGGTTGCCGTTCAGATCATGCCCGAAGCGCAGGCGGAGAACTATAAGGTCAATCCGTTCGATCTGACGAAGATTTGGCCGCATAAGGATTACCCGCTGGTCGACGTGGGCGTACTGGAGTTGAACCGCAACCCGAGAAACTATTTTGCAGAGATCGAGCAAGCGGCTTTTTCGCCGGTGAACGTTCTGCCGGGGATGGGTTATTCGCCGGACAAGATGTTGCAGGCGCGCTTGATCAGCTATCCTGATGCACATCGCTATCGTTTAGGAGTGAATTTTGAAGCACTGCCGGTGAACGCGCCGCGCTGCCCGGTTCACACCTACAATCGGGACGGTGCTGGACGCTTCGATGATAATGGCGGGCCAGGACCAAACTACGAGCCGAACAGCTTTGGCGGACCAGGGGAGGACCACAAGTATGTCGAGCGCCGGTATTCGACGTCCGGCGAGGTGGGACGCTATAACCATCGCGAAGGCAATGACGACTATACGCAGGCAGGCGACCTGTTCCGGCTGATGAAGGCGGATGAAAAGGCGCGCTTGATTTCGAACCTGGTAGGGCACATGGCGAGCGTTCCGGAACGCATTCAGAGATTGCAGATCAGCCATTTCACCAAGGCCGACCCGGCGTATGGGCGCGGCGTGGCGGAAGGCCTGGGCTTAAAAGTGACCGACAGCGAGTTGGTCGGCGCAAAGTAAGTTCGCAGAATAAAAGGGGCCAGGCCGGCGGAGACGTCAGCCTGGCTTTCTTTTTAGAAATTGCGTTTTTGCAGTAAACTAGAGACATGGCGGTTCCTGCCAACATGCGTCCTTCCCTGTTCGGATCAGACTAACCGCTCGTTTGCGCGGGCATTGCTGCTTTTTTCCTAAAGTTGTTGCTCTTGTAATCCGAGGTGTCTTGCATGTTGACTCCGCTTGCTCCTAATCCGCAGCTGCCGCACCTAGTGACGGCAGTGCCCGGGCCGAAGGCTGCGCAAATTATTGCCCGCGATCGCGCGGTGCTTTCTCCGTCCTATACACGCTGCTATCCGCTCGTAATGAAGAGCGGGGCGGGAGCCGTGGTGGAGGACGTAGATGGAAACCACTTTCTCGATTTCGCGGCGGGGATTGCAGTGGTGGCAACCGGGCACTCCCACCCGGCCGTGGTGAGTGCCATTCAGAGGCAGGCTGCGGAGTTTTTGCACATGTCGGGAACGGATTTTTATTACGAGAGCATGGTGCAACTGGCGGAGCGGTTGGCCCGGCTGACACCGGGGGGCGTACCCCGGCGGGTGTACTTCGGCAACTCGGGCACGGAAGCAGTGGAAGCGGCGATCAAGCTGGCGCGCCATTACACCGGGCGGGACAAGTTTATAGCATTTCTGGGCGGCTTTCACGGACGCACCATGGGCGCGCTATCACTCACCGGAAGTAAGGTGACGCAGCGGCGCGGGTTTCATCCGCCGCTACCGGTACAGCACATTCCCTATGCGTATTGTTACCGGTGCGCCTATGGAAAAGAACCGTCGACATGCCACGTAGAGTGCGTGAAGGTTCTGGAAGATCAATTATTCAAAACGATTCTGCCGGCGGAGGAAGTGGCGGGAATCGTGGTGGAGCCCATCCAGGGCGAGGGTGGATACCTGGTTCCTCCGGCGAAGTTCCATGAAGAGCTGCGGCGAGTGGCTGACAAATACGGCATTCTGCTGATTCACGACGAGATACAGAGCGGAATGGGGCGTACTGGGCGTATGTTCGCTTCGGAGCATTTCGGCGTGTCACCCGATATTGTGACGCTGGCCAAGGGCATTGCGAGCGGGATGCCGCTATCGGCCACCGTCGCGCGCGCGGAAGTGATGAACTGGCCGCCAGGAGCGCATGCCTCGACGTTCGGAGGAAATCCGGTTTCGATTGCGGCCGCATTGACGACAATTGACTTGTTGGAAGAGGAACTGGTGGAAAGCGCGGCGCGGATGGGGGATTACCTGATGGCGCGGATGGCCGGTTGGCCAAAGCGCTTCCGGACCGTGGGCGATGTGCGGGGCCGGGGCTTGATGATCGGGTTTGAGCTGGTTTTAGATCAGCAGACGAAAGAGCGGGCGCCGGCGCTGCGAGATCAGCTCGAAGCGATGGCGTTCGAACGCGGTTTGCTGATTTTGGGCTGCGGACAAAACAGCATCCGGCTGTGCCCGCCGCTGGTGATTACGCGCGATCAGGCGGATTTTGCGATGGATACGCTGGAGGCGTGCTTGGAGTTGATTGAGGGCTAATATAGCGGATCACACTAAGGTATCGGTACCATTGGTAGAGTCAGCATGAGCAGCGCCGCCAGAAATCCATGCCGACGAAACTGCATGCCCTCATCCAATTCCTGCTGGTCACCCTGCTTCGCAAGCAAGGCGTGGAAGCACTGGCGGAGGTTTCGGTCAAGGTGAGCGACACCCGGTTTCTGATTCCGGACGTCATCGCCGATGTCCGGATCGAGGATCCTTATCCCGTCAAGCCGGTTGCCCTTTGCGTTGACGTTCTATCGCCCAAAGACCTGCTCAGTTCGGCATTTGCGAAGTGTGAGGATTATCATAATTGGGGTGTTCCATGTTGCTGGGTCATTGATCCGGTCAGACAGACCGCTTGGGAATACCATGCTCAGGGCGACCCGGCGAGGATTGAGCGCGACGGCGCTCTGCACGCCGGTGAACTGATCGCGACATTTGGAGAGATTTTCTCCTAGGTTGCTTGAGGCGATAGGGCTTGTCCTTCCGTAGTTGGGAAACCTATCCGGCGTTTTGGCGGTTCCTCAATAAGGAGACTCAATCAGGTCCTGAATCGCGTCGAAGAGCGGGTTCAGCAGCGGAATGCATGATCTTCGGCTTGGAAATAGTATTGGGCGCGCTGCCGCGGATTCTTCGCTTAGAGATGTGCCGTCTGGCTACACTAAAGCAGTGAACGGATCGAGTAGGGTGCTGGATGTTGGCTGTGGCATAAACAAATATCCAGGCTCAATTGGCGTGGACCGGAACACGCAGACGCGAGCCGACGTGATTGCCGACTTGGACCAGTTCCCGTTTCCATTTGAGGATAATTCGTTTCACGAGGTCCGGGCGATTCATCTGATCGAGCATGTGGCGGACGTGATCCGCACCATGGAAGAGTTTCACCGGCTGCTGAAACCGGGCGGACGGGCCGTGATTGTGACTCCACATTACACCGACTTCAGTTCGTTCTGCGATCCGACGCACCGCTGGCATTTGAACAGTTTTTCATTACGTTATTTCGGCGCGGACAATGCGGGGTACGGCTATTATTCGAAGGCCCGATTTCGTGAGATTTCAACGCATGTCCGGCTACTTGCTCTATGGAGATATCTCGGTTTCGAAGCGCTGGTGAATTGGTCCCGCCGGTTGCGGCGATTTTGGGAATTCTACCTGTGCTATGTCATCCGGGGCAAGGTGATCGAATGGCAGATGGAGGCGTTGAAAGAACCAGCTGGCAGTTAATGCCCAGGCAGCTTCTCTGGAAGTTGAGCGACAGGGCGAGGCAATTCCGGCAAAAGCGCACCCTGAATCCGGATGCGGCGCTGGGGCGCAGGGGCGAAGACGTCGCGC
Organism: Bryobacteraceae bacterium; assembly: GCA_035316385.1. Taxonomy (GTDB): domain Bacteria; phylum Acidobacteriota; class Terriglobia; order Bryobacterales; family Bryobacteraceae; genus Bog-105. Next base: position 14,241 of record DATHIZ010000278.1, read on the forward strand.
ATCGCTACTTACGCGGCGCGGGGTATATGGTCGTGGCGCGGAACTACCGTCCGGGAGCGGATTCGGAGATTGACATTGTGGCCCGGCGCGGTGAATTGGTCGTGTTCGTCGAAGTGAAGTCGCGCGCGTCGGCGGCGTTTGGCAGCCCGGAACGAGCCATTGATTTAGAGAAGGAAAAGCACATTATTCGGGCGGCGCGCAGCTTTGCCACACGGGCAGGGATTGAGTGGAGCCGGGTAAGATTCGATACCATTTCCGTGGTGTTCACAAATCCTCCGTCGATCGTCCATCAAATAGACGCGTTCTTCCATGGGCGAGCGACTTAGCGCATGTTACGGTAGTGGCTGATTCATGGCTTGGTTCACACGTCAAAAACCGCCGATTGAAGACGTTTCCTCTGGCGAAGGAGAGAAGAGCGTACGCACCGAAGGGTTGTGGCGGAAATGCGACTCTTGCGGACAAATCATCTGGCGGAAGGCCATTGAAGATAACCATGATGTGTGTCCGAAATGCGGGTATCACTTCCGGATCATCGCGAGAGAGCGCATGCGGCAGCTTTTCGATGGCGGCGAATACACCGAACACGACGCCGGTCTTCGCTCCTCAGACCCCCTGCGCTTCGTAGATTCAAAACCTTATGCCCAGCGTTTGAAAGATATGGAAGAGGCCACCGAACTGCCAGACGCAGTCATCTGCGCGAGCGGCCTTCTAGACGGCCGCGCGGTGCAGATTTGCGCGCTGGAATTGAAATTCATCGGCGGCAGCATGGGAGCGGTGGTGGGCGAGAAAATCACGCGCGCGATCGAGCGCTGCCTGGCGCAATCGATGCCGCTGGTTATTGTTTCCGCATCAGGCGGGGCGCGCATGCAGGAAGGCACTATCAGCCTGATGCAACTGGCCAAGCTCTCGGCCGCGCTTATGCAGCTTGATGAAGCACGGCTTCCCTACGTCAGCGTGTTGACCGATCCGACAACGGGCGGCGTTACGGCCAGTTTCGCGATGCTGGGCGATTTGAATATCGCCGAGCCTGGAGCGCTGATCGGTTTTGCGGGGCCCCGCGTCATCGAACAGACTATCCGCCAGAAACTGCCGGATGGATTTCAACGCAGCGAATTTCTGCTGGAACATGGATTTCTGGATGCGATCGTCAAACGCACCGACTTGAAGACTTACCTCTCGAACGCACTCGCGTTTTTCATCAATTGATTTAGACGCATTCGCGACAATGGTTACGAATGTTGCAATTGACTGGAGCCGGTAAGCGGTTCGGACACAAACTTCTTTTCGAACAACTGGACTGGCTTATCACGCCCAAAGAGCGCACCGGCCTAGTGGGCGGCAATGGCACGGGCAAGTCGACTCTTCTCAAGGTGATAGGCGGCATCGAGCAGCTGGATTATGGGACAAGCTCCGCCATGAAGGGCATCCGGCTGGGCTATTTACCGCAAGATGGCTTGCAGGTGAGCGGGCGCAGCGTGTTTGCCGAGTGCATGAGCGTGTTCGCAGGCGTGAAGGAACTGGAACAGGAACTGGAAACGCTGACCGGCCGCATGAGCGAACTCGATCCGGCTAGCGAGGAGTATGCGCAAGTAGCAAACAGGTTTGAACGGGCAGACAGTGAGTTCCGGTCGCGCGATGGATATGCGATCGAATCGCAGGTGGGCGCGGTTCTGGCAGGGTTGGGATTCAGCAAGGAGGACTGGCTGCGGCAGACCGAGGAGTTTTCAGGCGGCTGGCAGATGCGGCTGGCCTTGGCCAAACTGTTACTGGAGAAGCCGAACGTGCTGCTGCTGGACGAGCCGACCAATCACCTCGACCTCGAAGCGCGCAACTGGTTGGAAGAGTACCTCACGCACTACGAGCACGCCTACATTCTGATTTCGCATGACCGGTATTTTCTTGACGTCACGGTGAAGAAGATCGCGGAAATCTGGAATAAGCGCGTCACGTTTTACACGGGGGGTTACGAAAAATATCGCACCCAAAAGGCGGAACGGCTGGCGCAGCTGGAATCGGCTTACAAGAATCAGCGCGACAAGATTGAACAGCTTGAGTCGTTCATCAACCGTTTTCGTGCACAAGCGACTAAGGCAAAGCAGGTGCAGAGCCGGATCAAGGAACTGGAACGCATTGAGCGCATTGAATTGCCGCCCGAAGAACAGACGATTCATTTCACGTTCCCGCAGCCCAAGGCGAGCGGCCGGATTGTGGCCCAGTTCAAGGGCGTGGCGAAGAGTTACGGCGAGAAGCACATTCTGCGCGATGTGGATTTCACCATCGAGCGAGGGGATCGCATTGCGCTGGTTGGGGTGAACGGCGCGGGGAAATCGACGCTCATCAAGCTGCTGGCCGGGACGGAAACGCTGAGCGCAGGTGAGTACACGCTGGGGCACAACGCACAGGCCGACTATTTCGCGCAGGACCAATACAAAGAGCTGGATCCGAACGCGCGCGTGCTGGATGATTTAGCGGAGGCTTCGCCGCGCACCCCACAAACGGAGCTGCGCAACGTGCTGGGTTGCTTCCTGTTCAGTGAAGACGATGTATTTAAGCGCATAGGCGTCCTGTCGGGCGGGGAGCGCAATCGTTACGCGCTGGCGAGGATGCTGTTGACTCCTTCCAATTTCCTGTTATTGGATGAGCCGACGAACCACCTGGATATTCGCGCAAAGGATGTGTTGCTGGATGCGCTGGAGAAGTTCACGGGTACGGTAGTGTTTGTTTCACACGATCGCTATTTTCTGGAGCATCTGGCGAATCGTGTTTTCGAAGTGGCCGGCGGCGAAGTGCATGTGTTCCCGGGCAACTTCGCGGACTACTTGTGGCGAAAGCAAGGAGGCGCGGAGAAAACTCCGACCCTGGACGATGTGTTAATCGGCGTGCCGCCCGCACAGCCGATTGCCATGCCCTCGCCGGTGAGCGCCGCGCCTACGAAACGCATCAATCCGATCAAGCTGAAACAGATGGAGCAGCAGGCTAAGCGCCTGGAAGAGCGGATCTCGGAAATGGAAGCGGAAATTCAGAATGGGGAACTGCGGCTTTCTGATTTCGTGGGGGCCGACGAAGCCCTACGGCTTTCGAATTTACTTACTTCGCAGCGGGCAGATTTAGAGAAAGCCATGGACGAATGGGAATCGTTGACGCAAGAGATGGAAGCGACGGCTTAGCCTCCGCGAGTTCCGTCCAATCCTTCTTTTTCCTGTGCAAGATACGGTTCGCAAGGAGAGTGAGATCGGGTTTGAATTCGCGACCTAGAGCTCTGGCGAAGTACGTGCTGTATGTCAATTCAGCACCGGAGAAGCCATTGTTCCAGCTGTTGCGGTTTGGGGAAAGAGCCATACCGACAAATCCCGAACTGAAGGCACCGGCTAAAGGCGCGAACGCCGGACGCGAATTGCCCGCTTCATCCTGCACGCGCACGACGCTCAGGAGAGCGCTGCGAACCCGTTTCCACGTACCATGTTCCAGAGAAGTGCGCGGACGCAGGTCTTCGTGATTTAAGTAGCCGGCCACCAATTCCCCGGCCGCCCTTGCCGAACGCCGGGCGTAAAAGCTGGCAAAGCGATGGCCAAACGATTCCCGATCATCACGCCATTCGCCAAAACGGGCGAGCGTTGCGCCCCGCGCCGCCATAAACGGTGAGGACAGACCGGCCAGGTGATAACAAGCCCTTTGCTGGAAGGACAGAACCTCCGCAACCGATTGGTAACGCCAAGGATTGCAAGGTATCGTTGTGGAAACAGGCGCCTGGGCCCATGCGGATCCTGCCAAAGCGCATGCTGAAAAAAAGGAGACCGGCGACAGAAGATTCAAGTGCCACATCCGAAGTTATTTACACTAGTCTCCGCTAGTGCTAACTAATTATAGGGATCTGCCTAGGTAAACACAATGGAGCTAATGACTAATTTATAGTGCTATTCCACGACCGCATATAAAAATTCGTTCGGCGGTGGCAGCGCGCAGTTCTTTGCACCTGGTGGCAACTCGATCGAATTGTCTCCTTCGATCGCCCGCACCCAGACATTAGTCAGCTTGCCGCCCGTGGTTTGGCATTGCAGAGGAACGTCGAGAGAGAAATTGCTGTCCACGCCGGACATGCTCAGGACGACGCTGCCTCCCCGCTGCTGGCGCAGCCTTAGCCCCGGAATGCCGGTTCCATAGACCCAAGTATCGAAAAAGAGGTTCAAGTCGCGGTCAGGCTGGCCGGGCGGGAGAAGGTCGGCCGCCAGACGGCGAAACTCGTCGTTGGCGAGGGGCTTAGCCGCATATTGCTGCAGCATACGCAATTGAAGCGTGCGGAAACCCTCCGCACCCAAACGCTGGCGCAACATGTGTAGAATCCAGCTGCCTTTTTCGTAGATAATCAGCTGCCAGGTATTGAGACCGGAGCTATTGAGCAAGCGGTCGCCAAAGTCGACGGGACCGGCAGATTCAGAGGGCAGGAGCTTATTTTTCGTGATGAGCTCACGGCGGTAGGTGTCGAGGATTGCGTCGCGGGTGCTTGCGCTTTTGCTATGTTCCAAAAATTCAAGAGCCGAATAGTTGGGCATGGCTTCCATGAGCCAAGCGGTCCGGTAATCGGCCTGCGTCACGATGTTTCCCCACCACTGATGCGCGATCTCATGTGGTAGCAGCAAATCCGAGAAGAAGGCGTCAAGGCGCGGATTGCGCAGCCCGATGGGACGGTCTTCCTCGCGGAGATAGGAGATGCTGGAGAGATAAATCAATCCGGGAAAGCCCTGCCCGAAATAGCCTTCTATGGGCGACACGGCTAGGCTGCGGGTTGGCAGAGGCATCCAGCGTTTGGAGTAGTAATCCAGGATATTAGCGGTTTGAGTGGAGAGATCGGCCAGCGGGCCGGATTGACTGGCGAAGAACTCAATGCGATAAGGCCCGGCCTCGACTGTGGAGACGGTGTATTTGCCCAGATTGAAGCCCGCGAATGCTTCGGGAACTTCGGTCTTGCGGTGAACGGTACGGATTCCATCCAGGACGGTTTCCGAGACCGGTTCGCCCGTGCTGGCCAAGCGAAACATCTCCGGACAGTGGAAAGTCAAATCGAAGGTAGCGAGCGTGGGATCGGTAAACGGATACCACGAATTGCGTTCATCGACGAAGTATCCACCGTTTCCGGTTTGACGAATGACCGAACCCTGATAGCGCACTTCGATACTGTGTTTGGCGCCGGGGGCCAACGGCGCAGCAGCTATTAACAGGAGCATGGCGGAGCCTCTCATACCAGGGTCAGCCCCATATGCCTGCTGAAGAACTTCGGCGGAAGCGCCATCGATGACCGCCGCAGTGACGCGCATGCGGGCGGCTAGTTCGAGCGCGACCACGCGTCCGTCAGCGGCGTCAGCCTGATAGTCCATTTGGGCGACCGCCGAGAGGCTTAGGTCGGGATGAATGGTGGCTTCCAAACGGTAGGCGTGGACGCGCGGCGCGGGGGCGCCGAAAGGGGGTAGATGGCGCGGGCGAAAACTTGTCCAGATTTGAAACCGTGGCGGACCATCCGCCCGCGCCACGATACGGCCCACGGAGAGGGGCTCGAAGCGATCCGGTTCGTACATCACTTCAAAGACTCCAAGAGTGCGTCCGCCAATGCGCCCGTGAAAGAAGCCGTGCGACGGCAGGTGATTATCGAGAATTGATTGAGTGGCCTGCACATCGAGGTAGGTGCTGTTGCGGAGAACCGAATTAGCAATTTGAGTGAGTTGCGGAAGCGCCTCAGGCGGAGTGCGAATCGGGCGCTCCCGTATCTGCGCCAAAAGTTCCTTCGCGGTGTCGTCTGAGAAGAAGAACACGGCCGAATCAAAGTGCTCATCCAGGTTGGGTCTCTTGGAGAAAGCCGCCATCGCGGCGCGCTCGCTGCGGTGCGGCGGTAAGACCAGAATTTCCGCATCGCCACCCTCCGATTGATCTGTGGTAAAAATGGCCGCCACAGGACGTCCGGCTACGGGCGTAGCAAAGGCGAGGACGCCTTCGGTCAGATAAATCTTAATGTCCCCACGCGAGATTTGCAGTTCGCGGACACGGTAGGTTTGCGCCGGATCGACGGCAAGCTGGCGCAGATCCGCAACCACGGAGCTGGCGCTTCGCGGTGCTGTTTGCGTATCCGCCGCCAAGCAAACTAGCGGAAGAAACGCTAGAAGGCCAATTCGCGAGGCATACACAACACGCTACTTTACCTCAGGGCTGGTGACAGTGGGAGGATCCTGGCCCCAGTTTTCTCTGGTGACACCGGATTGATCGGAATAAAACGTACGGCGACCGGTGCTGCCGAAGGTCTTAGGGACAGCCGTAAGGGCATAGCCGGTTGGAGTCGCTGTAATGGTGAACACATAGCCGCTGGAGCTTCCGGAGGCAAGGCTAGCCGGAATCAGCCCAGCGGCTTCCGGGCCTTCCTGGGTGCCAGCGCCGACCGGCGGCCCCAACTGCGCCAAGGAGATCGCGTATTTTCCAAACTGGGAGTAATACTGGACCTGCGTCGTATTCACCGTGTTGACGGTTTTCAGCGCGGCCATCTCCTGCGCGTGCATCCGGGCCTTACCCATCTGCGGCAGGGCAATCGAGAGAATGATCAAGATGATCGCAATAACGATCAGAAGTTCAATGAGCGAAAATCCGCTCTGGTTTTTTCTGGGCCGGATACGGCCTTGGACGGAACCTAGCAACATACGATTCACATAATACGACGTAACAAATGGACTTAGCGTTTAACCCAGTGATGCAGGAGCAGGCCAGTTTTTCACCAGCGCGTCCAGGGCTTTGAGGCGCTTCCAGAATTCCGGCAGGAGGCGCAAATGCAAGGCATTCGCACCGTCCGACAAGGCACGCTCCGGAGCGTCGTGCACTTCCACGAAAACTCCGGCAATGCCCACAGCCGTGGCGGCGCGCGCCAGGGGCTCAATAAACTGAGGCTGGCCACCGGAAGAGGAACCAGCGGCCCCCGGCAATTGCACGCTATGCGTGGCATCGAAGACGACCGGATAACCGGTGGCGGCCATGATGGGCAGCCCGCGCATGTCCACGACTAAATTGTTGTAACCGAATGACGATCCGCGTTCGGTCAAAATAATTCGGTCATTCCCGGTACTGGCGACTTTCCCGGCAGCATGAACGAAGTCAGCAGGTGAAACAAACTGGCCTTTTTTGATATTAACGATGCGCCCGGTCTTGCCGGCTTCCAGCAGCAGATCGGTCTGACGGCACAAGAAAGCCGGAATTTGGAGAATATCGGCATACTCGGCAGCGAGCGAAGCCTGCGCCGGTTCATGGATATCAGTCAAAACCGGAATGCCCCGCTTGCGCACTTCGCCCAAAATTCGCAGGCCTTCCTTTAAACCCGGGCCGCGGTATGAAGTTACGCTGCTGCGGTTGGCTTTGTCGAAAGAGGCTTTGAAGACATACGCGCCGGCGATTCGGCCAATTGCTTCCGCCATGCGCAAGACATGGTCTTCACTCTCGATCACGCACGGGCCCGCGATGAGGGCGAGCGGCGACTGCGCGCCGAAAACGACTTCGGAGAAGCCCGATCCTACGCTTACCATCGTTTGCTAATCGTCATTTTGATAGGGTTCATTGCGCGTGGGAATACTCGGGAAGGGCGGCCGTCGCCGGCTCAGCAACAACTTTTTTCTCGCGCAGTTGACGATATTCTAACGCGGCGCCAAGAAAGGCGGTGAACAATGGATGTGGCTCCAGGGGCTTCGATTTGAACTCCGGATGGAACTGGCAACCGAGATACCAGGGGTGGCCGGGCACTTCGCAAATCTCGACATACATGCCATCCGGCGTCTGGCCGGTCAAGCGCAGCCCATGGGAGGTAAGTTGCTGCTCAAACTCACGGTTGAATTCGTAGCGATGCCGGTGCCGTTCGCTGATGTCAGTGCTCTCGTAGGCGTGTTGCGCAAAGCTTCCCTCGGCCAGCCGGCACGGGTATGCACCCAGGCGCATGGTGCCGCCCAACTCGTCGACGCCCTTCAACTCGCGCAACTTATAAATCACGCGGTTGGGCGTGGCGGGGTTGAATTCGGTGGAGTCGGCCTCCGGCATGCCGCATACGTTGCGCGCGAACTCGATGACCATGGTTTGCATGCCCAGGCAAATGCCGAAGTAAGGGATTTTGTCTTCACGGGCGCAGCGAATGGCATGCAGCATCCCTTCAATGCCGCGTTTACCGAAGCCGCCGGGAACCAAGATGCCATCAAAGCGGCGTAAATACTCGCGGCAGGCGGGCCATTCCATGCGCTCCGATTCAATCCATTCGATGTTCACGCGCGCCTGGTGCGCGATGCCGGCGTGGAGCAGCGCTTCTTTCAGGCTCTTGTAAGAATCTTCGTATTCGACGTATTTGCCCACCAATCCGATGGTGACGTCACGGTGGGGATCTTTCATGCGCGCCAGCATGTCCGTCCAACGGGTTAGATTGCGTGGACCGGCATCTAGGCGCAGCAGGCGCAGAATAGTTTCATCCACGGCCTGTTCGGCAAATACCAAGGGGATCTCGTAGACCGAATGCACGTCCTTGGCGGTGATGACGCTAGGCACGTCCACATCGCAGAACAGCGCTATTTTCTCTTTTACTTCCTGTGGAAGCGGGCGCTCCGAGCGGCACAGCAAAACATCCGGCTGAATACCAACGGCGCGCAGTTCCTTCACGCTATGCTGCGTGGGTTTGGTTTTCAGCTCTTGCGCGGCGGCGATCCAAGGCACCAGAGTGAGATGCACGAACAGCGTGTTCTCGCGGCCTTCTTCATGCCGCATCTGGCGAATGGCTTCGATAAACGGCAAAGATTCGATGTCGCCCACAGTACCGCCAATTTCCACAATCGCCACGTCCACGCCGGCGGCCACTTTGCGGCAGGCGGCTTTGATTTCATTGGTTACGTGCGGAATGACCTGAACGGTTTTGCCGAGGTAATCGCCGCGCCGCTCGCGGGTAATGATGCTTTCGTAAATGCGGCCCGAGGTTAAGTTGTTGGCCTGGCTCAAGGGCGCGTGCGTAAAACGCTCATAGTGCCCCAGGTCGAGATCGGTCTCGGCGCCATCATCGGTGACGAACACTTCGCCGTGCTGAAAAGGGCTCATGGTGCCCGGATCAATATTCAGGTACGGATCGAACTTCTGCAGCGTGACACGCAGACCGCGGCTCTCCAGCAGGCAGCCGATGGACGCGGCGGCGATACCTTTCCCCAGCGAAGAAACTACGCCGCCGGTCACAAAAATATATTTAGGCATGGCTGCTCTCCGGGCCTTCTCCCTCACTCAAACCAAATTTGCCACGGACCGCTTTAAAAAGCTCATTTACACGGTCTAAATCTTCCGGCGTATCCACTCCCAGCGATTCGTAATCCGTCTTCTCCACACGAATACGATAGCCGCTCTCCAGCGCACGCAACTGCTCCAAGCGCTCCGCTTGTTCCAAAGGCCCGACCGTCAGGTCCGGGTAATGCAATAAGAACTCCCGGCGATACACATACAGTCCGATGTGTTTGAAGTACAAGGATGGATCGTCGCGCCGTTCCCGTTCGTAGGGGATCGGGCAGCGGGAAAAATAAATCGCATCGCCTAACAGATTGGTGACGACCTTCACGACGTTTGGATTGACGATATCGGCAGGGTCCACGATCTGCTTCTTCAGGGTCCCCATGGAAATGGAATCGTTGTCGAGAACAGAGAGAATGGCGGCATCGATCGCTTCCGGATCAATCAGCGGCTCGTCGCCTTGAATGTTGACATAGAGCACGGCTTCCTCAGCCGACGCCACTTCCGACAACCGGTCAGTGCCCGTCAGATGATCCGTTCGCGTCATGCGCACACGCCCGCCAAAGCGGCGCACCACTGCGGCAATCCGCTCGTCATCAGTTGCAACCAGAAGGTCGGATAGATATTGGGACTTGCCGGCACGCTCCCAAACGTGTTCGATCATGGGCCGGCCGTCAAGAGCTGCGAGGGCTTTCCCGGGGAAACGAGAAGAGGCAAACCGGGCGGGGATAACACCTAAAATCCGCGTCCGCACCAACTGAGTGTAGCACCTGAAGGCTGCTTATTGTTTGGCGCTCCAAGTCTCGAGGAATTGATAACGCGCACGGTTGCCGGTGGGAGCCGCATGCGGCGGCACGTTCAGATGCATCACCTGGTAATTGTCCTCCACACTATAGGCCGGCCATTTTGGCAAGTCAGGCACCGAACCGGGGCCATTGGGATCTCCCGTTTTAGCAAAGTTGCTCCAATACGTCGCCATCTGGTCAGACAGCTTCTTGTCGCCGGCACGCCACGCCAGGTCTTTCCTTTGCGTCTTGAATACGAAGCTGATATCCGACGAATGATAGGCGCCGCGCGATTCGGTCTCGCCGGGCTCCAGGGGGGTAGGATCTTCGAAATGATAGCGAAAGACCTTTGACTGCCCAGTGGCGAGATGCATTTCGATCCATCTCCAAGTGGAGAAGGCGATGAATTGATCGCCGGCAAGATCTCCGGCTGTGCGTTTCGTCGCCGCATCGTCGGCCGCGGGATAGACCGCTAGGGCCGCTTTGGCATCGTCCCCGAACCGTTTTGCCATCCAAGCGTAATACAGTTCCAGGGACGGCTTTTCTTTTCCGAAAACCGTGTGGTAGCTGCCTTCATCCGTATTCCAACCGGCCAGCAGAGGCACGTGCGCCTGCCGCCCACCGGCGAAAATGTCACGCACGCTTTCCGGAAGGAAATAGCCATCGACGGTGGCTGAAAAACGTCCGCCCCGCCGATTCTTCATGACGGCCTGCATCAATTCTTCGGCGGGTTTGGCGCGCAGTTCCTGGAGCGAATCAGTTCCCAAATCCTCTTTTGCAAATTTCACGTTGGCCGCTTCTGTTTCCTGCAATGTGGGCGCCTTCTGCAACCCGCCCAGCAAAGAGCCACTCTCACCGATGGCGCTTCGGAACAAGTCTTTGGAAAGCGGGGACGCCATTAACGCGCTGACTGACATCGATCCGGCCGATTCGCCGAAAATAGTCACCTTCTCCGGATCGCCGCCGAAGGCAGCAATATTTTTCTTCACCCATTCGAGCGCGGCAGCCTGATCCATCAATCCGTAGTTGCCGGTGGAGTTGTGACCGGACTCTTTAGCGAGGTCAGGATGCGTGAAGAAACCGAAGATTCCGAGGCGATAATTCATGCTCACCACGACGACGCCCTTGTGCGCGAGATTTTCACCATCCTGGCGGGGCTCGGATGTGGCGCCCGCGGCAAACCCGCCACCGTATATCCACACCATCACTGGTAGATGTGCATTAGCGGAAGCGGCAGGCGTCCAAACATTCAGGTGCAAGCAGTTTTCACTAGGCCCCTTGTCGCGGAAAATCATGTCCGAATAAATGGGACCCTGCATGCAGCGCGGCCCGAACTCGGTGGCCTGGAGCGTGGTATTCCAACTGGCCGCCTGCTGCGGGGCCTTCCAGCGCAGATCACCCACCGGCGGAGCGGCATAGGGGATGCCCTTGAATATATGTATTTTCGAATCGGCGCTGGCCGTGCCGGATACTGGACCTTTGTCGGTTGTCACCACGCCGGCCGCCAGAGCCGTCACGCTTGACAGCAAGGTTAAAGCGATACTAAGCCGTGAAATCATCAGAACTGTTATATCCGATTACCTGTAAAGATCAGAAAAGTTACGACGTAATGTTTTGGGACAGAAGAGGTTCTAGTTAGGTATGCGTGCGTTTGTACTCCTGCTATTTGCCGCGCTTGTGCTGCCGGCTGGCAGTTCGGCGCAAGCCTCATCCGCCACAAACGATCCGCTGGGGCGAGGCAATCCCCGGTCTTCCGTTACCGATTTTCTCGAGGCTTGCGAAGGAAAAGATTATGCAAAAGCAGCGCAGTTTTTAGACCTCGATTTGCTACGCCCGAAGCAGCGGACGCAAGACGGTCCGCACTTAGCCCAACAACTGGAAAGAATTCTCGATTCGCAGGGGCGTTTCAATCCGCTCCGCCTGAGCCAGGATCCGCAGGGCAGCTTGACCGATGACACGGACCCAGCCATCGAACACGTGACTACGGTGAGGAGCAACGGACGGCCATTCGTGCTCACCCTCCAGCGCATCGATGTCAAAGGCGGCCCCGCAGTCTGGCTGTTCTCCTCCGCGACCGTCGCCGCTATTCCGGAGTTGACGCCCGCGAAGGCAGCCGTTCAATCCGCGATTGAAGCTCGTCTGCCGCGTTTTTTGGTCTCCATCGAATTGACGGGGACGCCGCTATGGAAGTGGCTTGCGTTGGCATTGGTAGCGCTGCTGGTAATCCTGGCGTTCCGTATGGTGGCGCGTCTGGTCGATCGCATTTTTGACCAGTTGGCGGCAAAACTAGGCCGGCCCACGAGTTGGAGATGGCTGCGCGCCGTCCTCGAGCCCGTACTGGTCTTACTGTTTGTCACGGCATTTGTCATCGTCGAACGGTTCATTGAGCCCTCGGCGATCAGCCGGCTTTACATAGGCCGAATCCTGCTGATGATTGTGGTGTGGTCCATCGCCTGGGCGGTGATCAATCTGATCGACCTGTTTTTGCGCAGACTCGATGCGATGCTCGACGTCCGCCAGCGCGTGGTTTCGCATTCCCTGCTCTTCCTCGGGCGGCGGTTAATGCGGGCGGTGGTCGTCGTCTCGGCGTCTATCGTCATTCTCAGCAATTGGGGCTACGACATGAGCACAATCATCGCGGGGCTGGGGGTAGGCGGGATCGCGGTAGCTCTGGCGGCGCAGCAAACCATTGCCAACGTGTTCGGCGGCGTCTCCATCATCGGCGATAACCCGGTGATGGTAGGCGACTTTGGCAATTTTGGCGGACTATTGGGCACCGTGGAAGACATTGGCATGCGCTCCACGCGCGTACGTACGCTTAGCCGCACGGTTGTGAGCGTACCCAATACTGCGTTCGCCGGAATGAATCTAGAAAACTACTCGGTGCGCGACAAAATCCTCTTCAATCCCACGGTGCAGGTGAAGCGCACATCGCCGAAGGAGCAGATACGGCACTGCATGCGGGAACTCGGTGAGATGCTGGCGAACCGGAAGGATCTTGAACTGGGTCCCACGCCGGTTCGCATCAGTAGTTACACTTCAGCTTCTTTTGGAATTGAAATTTTTTCGTATGTGCTCACCAAGGACATCAACGCTTTTTATAGAGTGGAGGCCGAGCTTTTTCTAGCGATGGACGATGTCATTACGGCCGCTGGTATTGAGCTGGCTTGAGCGCTAACGCCTCGGCCGTTCGATAGAGTGAAATCTGGATTAGCGATGCGCTTGGTTTCGGTAAATGTCGGGCAGCCGCGTGAGATAGAAATTCCGCGCGGCGTTGTGCTGACCAGCATCTTTAAGGCTCCGGTTAGCGGCCGTGTGGCGGCACGCGGGCATAACCTGGAGGGCGACCGGCAAGCCGACCTCACTGTGCATGGCGGACCGTATAAGGCAATTTATGTTTATCCGGCCGAACATTATCCGTACTGGGCGGCAGAACTGCCGGGCATGGAATTAACCTTCG
>DATHIZ010000279.1:0-3274 GCA_035316385.1 Bryobacteraceae bacterium
TACGTTATTAAGCGCCATCGTTCCTTTACTTCTGCATCCACCGAATCTCCGCCAGAGGCCTTCAGGGAGAGAGAGTGATCTGCCAGGGGCGGGCCGTCGGGTTACATCCTGAGCGCGACCGCCAACCCGCAGTTCACTTATACAGCTCAGTTGCCCTTGAGTGCAGCCTGCGCCGCGCCGGGTAGCCGCACTCGAAAACACGAGCCCTGTCCTGCGATGCTTCCCACTTCGATTTCTGTGTCGTGGAAGCGGCAGTGAGTAGCCGACACCGCGGACCGTGTGAATGAGCCGGAGCTTGCTGGGCGGATCCACCTTCGAGCGTAGCGACGAAACAAACGCATCAAGGGGGTTGCTCTCCACCTCGGCGCCATAGCCCTAAACTGTCTCGATGATCTGCTCGCGCGGGACCACCCGATCCGCGCTTCGCAATAGAAGTTCCAGCAGGTTGTACTCTGTTCGCGTAAGCACCTGATTTTTTCCGTTCCGGCGAACTTCCCGCGTACCCGTGTCAACTTGCAGCCGATACCCAGGTTGAAGCGACGTTAGAAATCGAAGAACACCGTGCCAGCGCCAGAATGGATTTGAGTGGATCCGCAATTAGGATAAATGTGTGTCAGAGTCCAGCACTGACGCCCTTATCTCGTTGGCCGCCGAGCCGGCACTCCCGTCTTTAGGAGAATTGGCACGCCGGAACAGTGAAACCGTACTGATCTCCCATGCGTCACCGTTGGGGTGTGTAACAGCAAGGCGGAACTGCTTGTTTCGAACCATCGTTCTTTTCCACGGGACAGACGCTTGAGCGTGCTACGACCGTTTTTTATCCTGCTCATCACCGTGCTGATTGCCGATGCAGAAGAACTCAGGCCTCGTGACCTCGCGTTCGTTTTGGATACGAATCCGACGCTGATCGAGATGCAAAGAACAATCGCAGCTGGAGCGAGGCTCGCCACGACTGAACTTGCAGCGGCAGACACAGTCGCCGTCATCAGCGTCGCGTCCGGAACAAAAGTTCATCTACCACCGTCCACAAGCCCGGAGGCAATCGGCCGTGCCTTTCACGGCGCTAGCTCTTGGCGGCTTACAGTCGTCGGACATCGTCGTCTTTACGATGGTTTAGCGTCTGCCCTCACGCAATTCCCCAATACTCTCGACGAACGCCGACGCAGAGCTATCGTGCTGGTAACGAATGAGACCGACCGAGGTTCCACCACAACAGCAACCGACCTGATTAGAGAAGCTCGGAGAAAAGAGGTGGCCGTTTGGGTCATCGTTGTTGCTCAGCCAAGTATTCCGCGCGCCCTGGAGCCTACGCTGGCTGATCCGCATACAGCGGAGGTGTTTTTTCGTAATTTAGCTCTGGCGACCGGTGGAGGCGTTCTCAGGCGGGACGGCAGTGGCTACCTGCTGAGGCAATGTATCGCCGACTTGAAGGAGAAGAGCAACTGAATGAAGCTCGTCATTTCTGTTTTGTCTGCCGCCAGCCTCTTCGCTCAGGACCCGGTGACGCTCACTTCGGATGTACAGTTAGTCACCGTCGAGGTTCAGGTCACGGAAAAGGGAACAGGACGAGTCATCGACCTTCTCGGGCCTAAGGATTTCCAGATCCGCGACAATGCGACGGTGCGGCTCGTGAGCCACTTTTCATTTGAGACAATGCCTTTGGACATCGTATTTCTGTTGTACGGTAAGGGTATTTCGGTCATGTCCAGGCCGGAGCAAGTCGACTTCCGCAGAGGTTTGGCAGAGATCGTGAATCAGATTCGCGAGCAGGATCGTGCGGCGATACTCCGTGGGGAATCTGCTGCAAGAGCAGTCCTGCCGTTGACCGGCGACAAGGAGCAGCTCAGGAGAGCGCTATTGCCAAAGAGCGAGCGGCTTAATCCAATGGGCCGGGGATCACGCCTGTTTGATGCGGTCGCCGCTTCTCTGGAATTATTTCCCGCTCCAAAGGACCGCAGCCGAAGACGGGCGATTCTTGTCGTTACGGACGACGCCGATACAGGCTCGAAGATTACATCGGAGGGCCTGATAACAAAGCTTCTCGAAGCGGATACAACGGTCAATGCGGTGTTCCTTGTGACACAGCCGCTTTCGTACTTTCCGGCGGGCGGCGCCGCACGGACACCGTCGCTACCCGGAATCCCGAGCATCGACTTGAACGCGAAGCTCAGTGGCCAAGTCACGGGCCGGCCATCAATGCCACTGGAGGCGACGGTGTCCCCGGCGACAATCTTCGTCAACAGCTACCTGAAGTGCTGCGGCGGATTCGCAGCCGATACGCTCTCGGCTTTTACGCCGAGCCCACAGACTCGAAGGAGTTTCACACAATCGAGGTGCGGCTCACGGCCGAAGCGATGCAGCGGTACCCGAACGCATTGGTCCGGGCCAGGCGCGGCTACTATACTCAGCCCCGCTCCCCGCGTTGAAATTCATCCAGGTCGATAGACCACTCCCGGGCGATTCCGGGCTTGCATTGCTGTGTTCTCAACGGTGGCGGCAGTTCTGGTCTACACCGTTTTCCTGCTCGTTACGTCGATTTCGGCGCGGCAAACGCAGTTTTTCAGCTTTCAAAGCTTCTCGCAACGAGGAAGCAGAACATCTTTGCACAACGTTCTGCGGATGTCACGTCGGAACACCTGAAAACGAACAACGTCATTATTATAGGCAAACCGGAAGCGGATCCCACTGTTTCCCGCTGGCTCGCCAAGGGCAAGTTCATGGAGGTGGGTGGTCGTATCCAGAACTTGCACCCTGTTCCCGGCGGGCCGACCGAATGGGTGGATCATGCGGACCCCGCGGATTCCTCTAGCCCGCTTTTCTCACAAGCCCTTCTAGACGGGCAAGTTTCGCGCCTAGCAGGGCGGCGGCGGACGGGGTGGGGAGTTTTTGAAAAAATAGTGATCGTTTAGGGCGCTGTTCGAAGATCAATCGGCATCGCAATGGCAGGAGGAGGCCTTAATGGGTCGTGGCGGGCGCACTGATCCGAGCCGACTCGCTTTGTTTCGCTTCGGTTCGCTGTACTCTGAAATGATAAGGGGGCGCGCTGGCCTTTCAGCAGCGCAGGTTCGTCCAGACCTGTTGGTAGAGGTCCTGCCAGGGATAGCTGGAAGCCATCGAAACCCAGACTTTGCGGACACTCACCCGGATCTGCGCGCCGATTTTCAGCAGTTTAGTCCGGATGGTGGAAACCTGTGCTTCGGCCAGTTCCGTCGCTTTCAGCCCCAAGCGCCGCAACCCGCTCATCAAAACGTAGGCCATAGTGGATAAGTACAGC
>DATHIZ010000280.1:0-5343 GCA_035316385.1 Bryobacteraceae bacterium
TGGTCCAACTTCATCATGAGATCGAAGTGGGTTACTGCCGGTTAGTTACCATCAGCACGGACAATTTGACAGCGACCAACGAGTACCGTACTGGCGTGGGGGCGCATTGGCCGTTTTTGTCCGATGCAGGGCGCAAGGTGCAGAAGGATCTCGATATCGCCGAGTATACGGATCCCATGAACGATCCGATGATCCCGCACACCATCGTCCTCGAGCCGGGCCTTATCGTATTCAAGATCTACAACGGCTATTGGTATTTTGGCCGCCCGACGATTGAAGAGCTTCGACAAGACTTGCGGGCAGTTTCGAAGAAGTGCCGCCCGGATTGGGACATCACTAGTTCTGAAATGAGGGCGGCTTGGGAGCGAGGCGAAAAAGATCGCTTCTATCCCTACGGCAAAAGCTACGCGAAAGTCTTTGGAGAGCAGGACTAACACGGCCGCCATGGTTGAACATACTCTCCATTCCAGCGCCTTTCCGGTCCTCGATGCGGACCAGATCGCCCAAGTGGGCAATTGCATTGCGATCGCGCCGAAACACTACCGGGATGGCGAGACGCTCGTCACAGTCGGAGATCGCACTTTCAAATTCTTTATCGTGATTTCGGGTGAGATTGCGATCCTTGATTATTCCGGTGACGAGCCCAAGACGATCGCAACGCACGCTAAAGGCGAGTTTACAGGCGACATCTCGCATTTGACCGGAACACCTGCCATCTTCACCGCGATCGCGCGCGGCGATTGCGATGTATTGGAGATCTCGAGTGAGGCCCTGCGGCATGTATTGAACCAGTGCCCCGTCCTTAGCGATATCATTCTCCAGGCTTTTATCGCTCGCCGGCAATTGCTGCGTGAGTCGCCCAATTTCACCGGCCTGCGCGTCATCGGATCGCGTTACTCTCCGGACACCTTCCGCGTGCGCGACTTTCTTGCCAGGAATCGAGTGCTCTTTACCTGGGTGGATTTGGAGACGGACCCGCAGGTGGATCGGCTGCTAAAGAATTTCGGCGTGACGGAGGCCGATACGCCGGTCGTGGCTTGCTCGCGCATGCTGCTGTTGCGCAATCCCTCGAATAAGGACTTAGCCGATGAAATCGGCATCCATCAGCCGCTGGAGCGTACCGTTTTCGACCTGTTGGTGGTGGGGGCCGGGCCGGCGGGATTGGCCGCCGCTGTCTACGGCGCATCGGAAGGGCTGAGGACAGCCGTATTGGATTGCACCGCGCCAGGGGGCCAGGCGGGCAGCAGCATGCGGATCGAGAACTACCTGGGTTTCCCGACCGGGTTGACAGGCGCCGAACTCACGGATCGCGCGACCCTCCAGGCCAACAAGTTCGGCGCGCACCTCTCTATCCCGACTTCGGCGATTCACTTATCGTTCGAGAACGGATACACGATTCTTGACGCCGGTGGCAGCGAGCCTATTACTACGAAGTGCCTCCTGATCGCGACGGGCGCCCAGTATCGGAGGCTGGATGTGGAAGGCGTGGAACGATTCGAAGGGACAGGTCTCTACTATGCCGCGACGCCGGCCGAGGCACTGCTCTGCCGTGGGTGCCCCGTGGTTGTAGTGGGGGGAGGCAACTCGGCGGGGCAGGCCGCTGTCTTTCTGGCGGAGCACGCCAGCCGCGTGCTGCTACTGATTCGCGGCGATGACCTGAATAAGAATATGTCCAGCTATCTGGTCCGGCGAATCCAGCAGACCTCAAACATTGAGCTTCGCTGCAATGCCACAATCCGGCAGATGGTAGGGAACGGTCACCTGGAAGCGATCGAGATCTCAAGTGGCAAGGCAGGGCTGCCGGGCATGGTAGAGACGCCGGCGGTATTTAGTTTTATTGGAGCGACGCCGCGAACGGATTGGCTGCCTTCGGAGGTTGAGCGGGACTCGAAAGGATTCCTCTCGACAGGCGCGGCTGTGGCGCAGTCGAGGCACTGGGGCCTCGCGCGGGCGCCATTCCTATTGGAGACCAGCCATCCTGGTGTGTTTGCTGCCGGAGACGTGCGCTCCGGCTCAGTGAAGCGTGTCGCCTCGGCGGTGGGCGAGGGCGCGATGGCGGTCCAGTTTGTGCACGAGTACCTTAAAGAAATGTAAGTGCGCTTTCCTATAACCGCTGTAGTCGTGTCTCAGCGTCGCCGAACTGGTCCGCTTTGATTCCCATTCGATCCATGATCGACAGAAACAAGCTGCACAGTTTCCGGTTGTCGTCGCCGGCCTGCAAGTAATCCAGCGTGCGTCCTGTCTCAAGCGTGCCGCCCAGCCCTCCGGCAAGAACGATGGGCAATCTTGTATTGTCGTGCTTCCGGCCGATCCACATATTCGACAGGAACATCAAACAGGAGTTGTCGAGCACCGTCCCGTTGCCCTCAGGCATGCTGTCCAGCTTGCCCGCAAGGTAGGCGAGCTGGCTTAGGTGGAAACGCGAGATGCGCTCATACCCTTCGGACAAATTGTCATGGGATGCCGAATGATGCCCGTCGCGCACACCTAGAAACGGATAGTACATGGCGGACAGATCCCGTGCCAAAAGTAGCGTGGCGACGCGAGTCTTGTCTGTCTGGAAGCCGATCGCAATGATGTCGCACATCAGGCGCGCATGCTCGCGCAGGTCTTCCGGCAAACCATTGGCGGGCCGGTCCATTGAGAACACGGGGCGGTTTTGCTGCTTCGCTGAATCCTCGGCCTTGTCCTTGTTCTGCCGCATGCCATCGACACGTTTTTCTACTTCGCGAACGCTCGTGAGGTATTCATCCAGTTTGGATTTGTCCTCGGAGCTGATTTCACTGCTAAGCGCCGCGGCCTCTTCCCGTACCCGATCCAGGATGCTCACGTTTCGAAGGCTGCCGCGATTTTCGAAAAGGCTGTCCCAGGCAAGCGATGGATACACTTCGTTCGGGACCGGCGATTCGGGATTCTCCCATGAAATGTGCGAACTGTAAGCCAGCGAGTAGTTTGTCTCGTGATATCCCGTCATCGGCTGCTCGCAAGCCAAAACGATGCTGGACTGTGGAGTATCTGTTCCTACATGATTGGCGATCAACTGGTCTACCGTTACGCCGGCGTGGATAATGGCGCCTTTATGGATCATCGCGCCCGAAAGCAGACCTCCCGTTTGTCCCGGGTGGATGCCCAGGCCAACCGTCCGCTTCTGATACAAGCCATGGATTACGTTGATCTTTTGCTTCAAGGGCTCAAGCGGCTCAAGCGTCTTGCTCAGCTTCATATCCGCGCCGGAGCCTTGAGCATCCCAATGCTGCTCGTTGACTCCATTGCCCATGAACAGGATTCCGAACCGCTTGGGATAAATCACCGACTTTGTGTCGGCGAAGCACGGGAGAGATTCGAGCAATGGGAGCGCCATTGTGACCCCAACTCCACGAAGTACCGTGCGCCGGGAGATGGACTTTGCAGACTTCTTTGTTCTATTCAAAATGCGAATCCCTTTCTATTCCCGGGCTGCCGGGGTCCTTCTGTTTACAAACTGCGGGCTGGTGACGATGGTTTGTACCAGGGAAGTGAAACGATAGTTGTTGGCGGTCAGGTTCGCCCTCATCTGCTCGATGGCCGGTTCATCTGACAGCATCAAAGATCTTCCAAGGGAATAGGCGAGTAATTTCCGGCTGAAGTTATCCACAAAATCAGTTTCTCGGCGCTGCCGGATAAAATTTTGTATCCCTTCGACGCCGGAGCCTTCTCCACCACCTGGAAATTCCACGTGCGTGTCTACCGGACGTCCGGCGAGGTCTTTCGCCCGTTTCTCGCCGATGGGGCCATACCCCTCAAACGCTAATCCAAACGAGTCGAATCGCGAATGACAGGACGCGCATGTCGGATTTGATCTGTGCTTGGCGAGCATCTCCCGTATCGGAAGGTCCGATTTTGCCTCGTCTTGCGGCAGTTCAGGAACATTGGGTGGCGGTGGCGGAATCTCGTCACCTATGACGCGCCGCACTACCCAGTTTCCTCGCTTGACCGGGCTGGTCCGCAATCCGGGCGCGTTCAGTGTGAGGAAAGCCGCCATCGGTAGCACGCCTCCGCGGCCATAGCGATCGGCATCGTCCACGCGGACCCAAGTGTCATTGCCCCCCTTCACTTCCGGCATACCGTAGTGCTTGGCGAGCACCGGATTGACAAAGGTGTATTTACCGTAAACAAGGTCGAGCACGGAACGGTCATTTCGGATGACATCCTCCATGAGGCGAATCGGCTCCTCATACATCGCTTCGCGGAGATCGTTGTCGAAGCTGGGGAACCGCTCGCGGTCGACGGTGTTGAGATCTTCAAACTGCCGGGAGCCGAGCCAGTTGCCTCCGAACTCCAACGCCAGGTCGCGCGCCCGCTCGTCCTTCAACATGCGGCGCGTCTCGGCAACCAGTACTTCAGGCTTCTGAAGATCACCGCTAGCGGCGCGGGCCAGCAGTTCGTCATCCGGCATGCTGGACCAGAGGAAATAGCTCAATCGGCTGGCAATGGCATAGTTCGATAGCGGTTTGACTTTAAATCCGCCGGCGCCCTCGGTGACAGACTTGGCTGGTGTGGAAATAGAGACGGGCCGGAGTATGCCGGTCGCACTGGAGCGGTTTCCCGCCGGACTCGGCATAGTACTGGTGAGGTCGATGCGGTAGCTGAACTTGGGCGACATCAGCACGCTGACAATCGCGTCGCGCACGGCCTCCTCGTGTGTTAAGCCGCTTTTCTCTCGGAGCGAATGGTAGTACTGGGCCAGATCCTGGCTCTCGGCTTGCGACAGGGGGCGCCGGTAGGCACGCGAGGCGAACCGGAGCAGAGCGTCTAAATGCTTGGGCTCGGCTTCCATCCGCATCCGCTCCACCGAGCGCATTGTTTTATCCACGAGCTCGAAGTGGTAGCGAATTGCTGCCATGGCGATAGGATTATCGCTCGGCTCGGCCTTAGCCAGATAGGCATCGCGTAACCCGAGGACAACCGGCGTTGCGGAAATTGCTTTCTCCGATGGCCGCTCACTACCGGATTCGCGGCCGTGACCCTCAACCTCGCCGCTCTGATTGAAGAAATATTGGACCCATGTCCGCGTGGTGAAATCGCCCATGAACTCAAACTCATCCCAAAGTTTGTCCAGGTCCTTCTTTCCCTTCTCATCCAAAATCATCTCAATGAGCGGGGTGTCATCACGGAAATAGCCCATGACATTGTGGTAGCCGGCACTCAGAAGACGTCCCTTATCTTCCGAGTCGTCGGGATAATAGCGGCCGCGCTCACTGATATAGAACGCGTCGGGGAACGCATGCGCGAACTGCGTGAAAGCGGTTTGGTAGAGCTCGCGCTGGCCGGTGGGTACTACAAGGTCCGGATCACTGGACCGCG
>DATHIZ010000281.1:0-18003 GCA_035316385.1 Bryobacteraceae bacterium
GGGGGCGACCGTCGTCGACGTATGATCAGTCCCGCCCGGCTGACGTATGGGCGCTGCAGTGGCTCCCGCGACGACGGTCGCCCCCAGATCATGCAGCGGAGCCATCCACGCTTCAAAGATCGGCTTCACCATGTCATTGCCGCCCACGCCGATCCCGCGGAAACGGCCCGTGCCGCTATCGTCGTTATAATACGCGGACAGCTTGCTGTATTCGCCGCTCGTTTGCATGGTGTCGCGCCGCGCGAAATGCTCCTGGACATAGGCCTTCGACCCCAGAAGCCCTTGTTCCTCGCCGCTCCACAACGCCAGCCGGACGGTGCGCGCCATCGGCAGGTGGAGCGTCTCCAAAATGCGCACCGCCTCAATGGCCACCGCTGACCCCGTGGCATTATCCGTAGCCCCAGTGCCGCCGTGCCACGAATCCAGATGCGCGCCCAGCATCACCAGTTCGTCTTTCTTGGCCTGTCCCGGAATCTCCCCTATGACGTTAAAAGAACTCCCATCGTCCTTAAGGAATTCGGTCTGAATATCGAATTCCAGCTTGACCGGGATCTTATGCGCGATCAGCCTGGCGATGCGGTTGTAATGCTCGGGCGTAAGCGCCACCATAGGCGCCGAAACCGGATCTTTCGGATCGCGTGAGCCGCCGCCCGCAACGAACACCGTCCCGCCATCACCCACCGCGCCGTATTGCAGAATCACCAGCGCGCCCTCCTCTTTCAGAAACTGATCCAGCTTCTTACGAAAAGCGGCTGCGGCCTCCCGCTCGGCCGGTGTCGGCGGCGGAGGGGCGTTTGGACGTCCGAAGCCAAACCCGCCCAATCGCGATGGGTCCGGAACAATCTGGCGAGCCTGCAGCTCTTCATCGGTCAGGCGGTGCGCCAGCGGCTGCGTCACCATCTCGATTTGTTTCGGCTCCTGCAGCAGAACCACCTTGTCCTTCAGCTTGCCCTTGAACTTGCCAAAATCGGCTTCGCTACGGATCATGGCCAAAACCGGCTCGCCGGTGACCACGCCCTTGGTTCCCGGCGTCCAAGCCAGCGGCATGCCGATAAGCGGTTGATACTGAGGTTCCAGCAGGTGCGCGGAGAAATGCATCAGCTTCCAGCTCTGCCCAAACGGACCCCATTTTTCTGCCTTAACGTTCTGCAACCCGTATCCACGCAGCCGGGTCATCACCCAATCCCCGGCGGCGCGATGGCCCGGCGAATTCGTCAGCCGCGGCCCATAAACGTCGGACAAATAGAAAAGGTGGTCCATCACCTGCGAATTCTGGAACGCCTCAGCCTTGATCCGGTTGAGAACGCTAAGATCGACGTTTTCCTGGGCGCTGAGAATACTAGCGGAAACAAATAGGATGGCGGCAAAGCGGCGCAAAGTGATCTCCTGATCTGCTGTTCTGGGTTGATCTACAGGGTCGACCTCTCAGTAGGACAATTCTAGAGCATCGCAGTTATGCCAGATCAGGCGATTGCGTCCAGGCTTACACCCAATGTCATTTACTTAAGAATGAACCTGATAGTCGGCGTCACTCTTCCAACAGTCCAAACTGTTGACTCCGAGCCGGAAGCGTTAGCGCCCACGATGCTCGGTCACTCACGAATTTCCTTTGCCGAGAGTTCCTTCACGCTTGTCAGACACGATGCGTCAAAATCGCGCATCGTCTTTCCGTCAACCAATCCCGCGCTAGGTAATCCTTGCACCGTCTTGTGCAAGGCCCCAAGAGCGTCACTTCTATACTTGTTCGGCGTTGTAGTCCACCTCTCGCATGGAAGGCCATCCCTCACTCATACCGCAGCGCCTGAGTCGGAGCAATCCGGCTCGCCCGCAGCGCCGGAATAAATCCCGCCAAACTCGCCACCGCCGCCAGCGCAATAGTCGCTGAAACTAGAGTCAGCGGATCGTGAGGAGCCAGCCCAAACAACTGGTTCCGCACCAGCCTGCTCAGCCCGATTGCCAGCGGCACTCCTGCCAGCACCCCAGCTCCCACCAACAGCAGCACCTCTCTCATCACCAGCCAAACTACATTGCCCTGCACTGCCCCCAGCGCCATGCGGATGCCGATCTCGCGTGTTCTTCGCGCAACCGTGTACGCCATCACTCCGTAAAGACCGATCACCGCCAAAACCGTAGCCAGGCAGCCAAACACCGTGGAAAGGCTCGCCACCAGCCGCTCGGTCTTCAAGGAATCGTCAATCTGCTCTTCAGTGGTTCGCATCAAGTAAATGGGAACGTTCGAATCCAGTTGCCGCACTTTCTGCCGCATGGCTGCCATGAGCTGCTTGGGGTCGAGTGTGGTCCGCAGATAAACCGTCATCCCGCCGGGATGCTCGTCCGCCAGGTAAGGAATGAACGCTTGCACTGGCGGCTCGTCCCGCAGATTTTCATACTTAATGTCTTTCACCACGCCGATGACTTCCATATCGGTCTTGGTTCCAGGATCGGAGCCAAAGCCAACGTGCAGTCCAAGCGGATTCCGCCCCGCGAAAAATTTCTTCGCGAACCTTTCGTTGATCATCACCTGGGCCGGCGTGAAATTGTCCGCCTCAACACCGTGTTTCAGGCGCTGCGAGTCTTTGATCGTGAAATCGCGCCCCGCCACAATCGGCACTCCCAGCGTGGCAAAGTATTTCGGGCTAACGGAGTTCATGAACGGCTCCGGGCCGTGTCCCGGCTTCGCGGCGTAGCCTTCCACCGTCATCGAACTGTCCCATTCGCCGCCTTGCAGGATGCGCACGGAAGCCAAACCAACCGACGAAACTCCGGGCGTAGCTTGCAGATTGTCCGTCAATCGCTGATAGAAAAGTTTGGTGCGCTCCGGAGTGTAGCCGTTCAAGGAAGGATCCACATTGAACCCCACTAAACGCTGCGGGTTAAAGCCCGGCCCCAGGTCGCGCAGATTTGTGAGCGTCCGCAAAAACAATCCCGCGCCGATTAGCAACAGAAGCGACAGCGTGACCTGTGCCGACACCAACAGCTTGCGCAACAAAACGTTGCCTCCGCCCAGCACAGCTCCGGCAGTGTCTTTCAAGGTCGGAGCTACGTCTGCGCGCGCACTCTGCAGTGCCGGTACCAAGCCAAAGATCAACGTAGTGGCCAGCATCACGCAAAGCGTAAATACGAGAATGCGTGGGTCCGGGAGTGCCGTGATCGTTAGGTCGCCCGCGTCCGCCGGCAGATAAGCGGCCAGCAGCATCTCATCGCCGAGGAAAGCCAGGCCCAACCCCAGCACCGCTCCGAACGCGGACAACAGCAGACTCTCCACCAGCAGTTGCCGGATGATGCGTCCCCGTCCCGCGCCGATCGCCAGGCGGATCGCCATCTCGCGCTCACGGGCAGTGGCGCGCGCCAGCAACAGATTGGCCAGGTTCGCGCAAGCCAGCAGCAGCACCGCGCCAGTCAGTCCCATCAACACCCACAGCGGGGTCCCCAGTTGTTGCCGTAAATGGGAACGTCCCTGCGATCCCGGCAGCACCTGAATACTGTTCTTTAAGAACTCACGCCGTGTATAGTCCGACGCATTCCGGAACGCTGCCTCTTTCACCTCCATCTCCAGCATGCTGTGCATGAATGGCTGAAGCGAAGGGCTGGCCTGCGCCGCGGTCACGTCCGGCTTCAAACGTCCGAACGCATTGACCCAGCGTTGCCGCCGGTCTTTCATGCCGTCCCAGAAAGGCGTGATCTGCGCCTTCATCATCACCGGAATGAACACCTTCGAGGTGTGGCCCAACTCCACGCCATCGAAGCCGCGCTGTGCCACTCCAATGACCGTCAGGTTGTGGCCGTTGACGACCACCGTTTTGCCCAGTACGGATGCATCTCCGCCAAAGCGCGTCTGCCAGAAACCATAGCTCAGCACCGCTAGAGGATGGCCACCCGGCAGCCGGTCATCGTCCGGCGTGAACAATCGTCCCGCGGCCGCGCTGACACCCAATACGGGAAAGTACGAGCCCGAAACTAGTTCGGCATCCACTCGTTCCGTACGGTTTCCGAATCCTAGGCTGCTCTCGAGCGGAAAGCGGCAAAACATCCCAGAGAAGACCTTGTTATTGTCCGCAAAGTCTTTGTACATCGGATACGAAAGCGCATTGGCGCCCCAGTTGCTGCCGTAGTGCATGCCTTTCATCGACAGCAGAACCAGTTGCTCAGGCTGTTTGACCGGCAGCATGCGCAACAGAATCTGATCGATCAGGCTAAAAATAGCCGTGTTTGCCCCAATCCCGAAGGCCAGTGAAAGAACTGCAATCACCGTGAACAGCGGAGTTCGGCGGAAACCGCGCATTGCGTAGCGAACGTCATTCCAAATAGTGCCCATATGGTTCCTTGCAGCAAATCAACTTAGACTTACGTTTCGCGCGGCGGTTGGGTTCAAATTATGTCGCGTGTTTGTGTCGCGGTTTTTTGTTGCGATGTTATGCTCGGGGTCGAGGCCGCTTGTTTTATAGCCCAACAGATTCAGTGAGTTACAGAGCCGCCGCCATCAAGGCGCGGCTTAACGAAGGGCTGTTGGGTAGCCTTTCCCGCAATGCTCTGGGCACTCTCGCGGTCCTGCTGGTTCTCGGCGCCGCGCTTTATGCCACGCAGCGCAACCTGCCGCAGCCGTTCCGCGAATATCCCGGTGACGAATATCGCGAAGGGCAAATTGAAATTCCGCTGGGCCTGCAAGAGAAAACCGAATGGGTCTTTGCTCGTCTGATGTTCCCTTCCACCGCCGACGCCAACTTCGGCCACGCTGGCTGGGACTGGACCCAAGGGCACGCCAGTTGGACCAACGACTATCCCCGCGCCGACCGTCACTTTTCCGAAGCCGTGTCGCGTCTCACGCGCCTGCACGCCCGTTCCGTCGAACAGCCGGTCAGCTTGAACGACAAAGACGACGTCTTCAACTATCCATGGCTCTACGCGGTCTTCGTAGGCGAGTGGGATCTGACCGACCCCCAGGCGAAGACTCTACGCGACTACTTGCAGCGTGGCGGATTTCTGATGTGCGACGATTTTTGGGGCACTCGCGAGTGGGACGTCTTCGAGCGCGGAATCAAGCGCGTCTTCCCGGACCGGCCCGTAGTGGACATCCCCGATGCCGACGCCATCTTTCACACCGTCTACGATCTGGACGAGCGCTATCAGGTGCCCGGCCAGTGGGGCGTCCGGGCCATGCGCTTTGGTGGTCCGCCTTATCGCAACGATGGTTACGTCGCCCGCTGGCGCGGCATCTATGATGACAAAGGCCGGTTGATGGTCGCTGTCTCTTTCAATTCCGATCTCGGTGACTCCTGGGAATGGGCCGATGATCCCCGCTACCCCGAGCAATACTCGGCTTTAGGTGTCAGAATCGGAGTGAACAATATTGTTTACTCGATGACGCACTAAATTTTTGGAGGTACCACATGTCCGTGCCAGGAAAATTGTTGTCCCACGTCCTTCTGTTGTTTGCCTTCGCAGCTGGCGTCAGCGCCCATTCCGATCTCAACGAGGATCAGCTCGAAATGCTGCTCGATAGCGACGGCTGGCAATACATCGTGTTGAGCGATGCCGACGGCGGCATCCAAACCAATCACACCTGCTTCGACGGACGCCCTCACCCCGATGTGTGCAGCGGCACGCTGACGTTCTCTGAAGACAACACTTTTGTCGCGAACATTTACATCCACGGCAAGAACGTACCCCGCAACGGCACCTATAAGTTGGATGGTGATCAATTGGCCTTCTTCGACGAGTTCGGCACGCGCGACGGTCCTTACACTATTGAGCTTGACGTGGATGCCAAGTCGCTCATCATGAAGATGCCGCAGGTCCGTGTCGTGCTCGAGTTGGAGAAAGAATATAAGCGGGGAACTCAGCCGCTAAAGTGACATACTCGTTACCTCGAAGGAGTTTTATGTTTTCTAACTGGTTACGCGCGGCCTCGGCGCCCCTGCTACTTGCTCTTACCGTTATGTCCTCATCTCATATTTCAGCTACACCCGAAAAAACACACCAAAGCTACATCCTTTACGTAGGCAACTATGGCAAGGGAGTCTATGCCTACCGCTACCATCCCGGATCCACCAAACTGGAACCGCTCAACATGGTGGGCGAAGTGGTCAACCCTTCTTTCCTCGCAACCGACCCGGACTACCGGTATCTGTACGCAGCCAGCGAAGTGGATGGTCATCAGGACGGCGCGATAGCCGCGTTCGCCATCAATCGGACCACCGGAGCTCTCACCGCACTGAATAGCCGCTCCTCGGAGGGGCTTGCGCCCTGTCACCTGGTGGTGGATCACACCGGCAAAATGCTGATGGCGGCGAATTACACGAGCGGCAGCGTACCGGTTTACCCGCTGGAGCACGACGGCAAACTAGGCGCGATATCCGGCCTGATGAAAGCCAGTGGCACTGGCCCGAATGCCAAGCGCCAGGAAGGTCCCCACGCGCATCAAACCGTCCTCTCCGCGGATAATCGCTTCGTCTACGTGCCCGATCTGGGACTCGATGAAATCCGCATCTACCGGCTCGATCCGGCCCACGCGAAGCTGACGCCCGCCGAACCGCCCTTCGTCAAGAGCGAGCCTGGCTCCGGCCCTCGCCACATCGTCCTGAGTCACGATGGAAAATTTGCGTACGTGATTCACGAGCTCAAGCCCGAGGTCGGTGTCTTCTCTCGCGACGCCGCCACGGGAAAGCTCACGCGTGTGCAAACCGTCTCATCCGTTCCGGAAGGGTTCACCGGCCACTCCGATCCGGCTGAGATTTTGCTGGATAAGTCCGGCAAATTCGTCTACGCCTCTAACCGCACAGCCGGCACAATCGCGGTATTCGCGGTGAATGCATCGGATGGAACGCTGAAACAAGTACAGGTAGTGGACGCACCAGGGAAATCGCCGCGCGGCATCGAATTCGACCCCACCGGCCACCTGCTCTTTGTTGGCGACCAGCGCGGCAATCGCTTCGTCATCTATACCATCGACGCAAAGACCGGCCAACTTACGGCAACCGGTGACGGCTACGACATGCCTTCGCCGGTAGCTTTCCAGTTTGTACCGGCAAAGTAAGCCATAGCGAGCAACGGGCGCCGTCAAGGCGCCCGTCTGGAGTTCCGACATTCCCAGTATTGCTGCTAGCTGCTGCTACTTGCTACTGCTGCTGCTTGCTACTACTGCTGCTTGCTACTACTGCTGCTTGCTACTGCTGCTACTGCTGTTGCTGCTTCTGACAGGTGGGGCGGACGGTCGCTTTTTGCCGTCTGCCAAAGGCGAGCAACGCTCGCCCCCGTCTTGCGCAAAACTCAAGGCGGATCATTCCACATGGCCAACGCAACACCGGTTATTTCATCGCTGGAATACAGCTAGCCAGAGCATGAAACCACGCCCCTATTTGCCATCCGCGGCAAACGTATAAAACTGGTACCGGATCTGCCACTTGAATGTCTGTCCCGGAGCAATGCGCATATGCACATACGCCTCCGGGCAAACCGTGGTATGGATAGACCAAAAATAGAGATACGATAGCGGGCGATTGCCTATCTCGCGGACACCCGCGCCCACTTTGCGGTTCTCCACCACAATGTTATTGTCTTTCGCGCTGTCGCTATAACCCGTAATGGCAGAGAACGCCGAATCGCCCTTGCCTTGCAGTTCCCGCAGGAAGCGTATCTCCTTCCCGCGTATCTCGGCGCCTTTTAACTCCTGCGCCGCTTTCGGCTCAAACGTGAACCGGGCCAGGTAATCCGGCCCGGTCGGCTGCTTGTCGATCATGTAAAAGTTGTGATTGTAAACGCTGGTATCAATCGTTTTCTTGCCCGTGTTCTTCAGGCTATGGTCCAAAATCAACTCCGGCTTGTTACCTGCCAGCCGCACCGTTTTTTGGTAGACGTAGGCGTATCCTTCGCCGTCATCGATTTCATGTTTGAATTCCACGCGGTCGGCCGATGGTCTCACCACGCGGCGGCCTTTATTCACAATGTCGTAATACCGGCCGAAACTATATGGCTTGTCATCGGGCTTGCGCAAAACGCCCACGCCGATTTTCAGAAAGTATCCGCCCGGCTTAGCATCGTTGTATCCAAGAGCGCCTTCCTCGTTTCGAAATTCTTCCACCGGGCCGGTGATGGCATCGTTAATCGTCGGCTCATAGCGGTCAAACCACTTGCCAAAAAAGCTGTGCCCCTGGTACGTCAGGCTTTCAATCACGCCTGACCAATCGAACCGGCTGCTGCGGTAGTAGCCCCTTTCCGCATCCGGCAGGTAGAGTTTGGCGCGAATGACCTTGTTTGAAATCTCGGCCTGCGGAAAATCGGCTCCCACCGCACTCGCGGCCAATGACGCCAAAAGCAAATTCAGGGTGAATGTAAGTTTCACAAAGACCACTATCGTACGACAGATCTTCGCGCAGCCGCCTGCTCCGGGCGCGCGATACCATGAGAACCATGCGCATTGCGGCTCTGACGCTCCTGGCCTTCTCCCTCAATATCCTAGATGCACAAACCCAACCGCTCACAGCGCAACAGGTAATCGAGCGCATTCAGAAGAACGTCGGCGTACCCTGGGCCGCATCCACGGTCGATACCATCAAAGCCGGCGACCCCAACACGCCCGTCACCGGCGTCGCTGTCACCATGATGGCCACGCTCGACGTCATTGAACGTGCTGCCGCCGCCGGCAAGAACCTGGTCATCACGCACGAGCCCACGTTCTACAGCCATCAGGACCAAACCGCCGAACTGGAGAAGCAGAACGACGCTGTGTTTGCCCAGAAAGCCGCCTTCATTCGCGAACATCACATGGTGGTGTTTCGTTTTCACGATCATTGGCACCGCCGCAAGCCGGACGGCATTCAACAGGGCATGACCGATGCGCTCGGATGGCAATCGTTCCAGAACGCTGCTGATCCGCACCTGTTTGTGCTTCCGGAAACCACGCTGGCGGATTTGGCCGCGGCCGTAAAACGCAAACTCGGCATCGTTGCCATGCGCGTTGTGGGCGATCCGCAAATGCGGCTGACCAAAGTGGCGCTTATGCCGGGAGCCGGCGGCTCCCAGCGTCAGATTCAAATGCTCGAACGCGAGAACGTCGAAGCGCTGCTCATCGGTGAAGTGCCCGAATGGGAAACCGTCGAGTACGTGGCCGACGCCGTCACCGAGCATAAGCGCAAAGCTCTCCTCATGCTCACCCACATTCCGTCAGAACAAGCCGGCATGGACGAATGCGCTACCTGGCTCAAAACCTTTATTTCCGAAGTGCCGGTCGAATTTGTACCCGCGCGCCAGCCCTTCTGGCTTCCGAAATAGCGTGTTATTGGTTGATGACGGTGCCGTCTGGCCCCCGCACCACGCCCCAACCGCCATTCAGCGACTTCCGTTCGCCTTGCTCGGATGCGCCGAACGGATACTTGGCCGCGGCCTTCTCGTTAATCTCCACGCCCCATCCCGGCTTGTCGTTCGCGTACGCATAGCCGTCTTTCAATACCGGATAACCATCAAATACTTCCTGTAGGCGCTCATTCGGCTCGGACCATTCCTGAATCCCGAAATTCGGCGAGACCAGGTCCAGCGTCAAGTTGGCGCAATGTCCGATGGGCGAGACATCGCCCGGACCGTGCCACGCGGTTTTCACCTGGAATGCATCTGCCATCACGGCCATGCGCCAGCAGGGAGTCAATCCGCCTGCTTGTGACACGTGTACGCGGATATAGTCGATCAGGCTCTCGCGAATCAGGGTGTTCCATTCATGCGGGCTGTTGAACAACTCGCCCATGGCAAGCGGCGTTGTGCTGTGTGCCCGCATCTGGCGGAAATAATCGATATTCTCGGGCGACAGCGGATCCTCCAGGAAGAACAGCTTGAACTGTTCCACGTCCTTGGCAAACTGCACTGCCTGGCGCGGCGTGACGCGTTCGTGCACGTCATGCAGCAGGTGCACTTCGGCGCCTAGTTCTTTCCGCGCGGCCTCGAACAGTTGCAGCGTCCGACGTATGTAGGCATCTGAATCGAAGACCGGGTCACCCGCGGCCGCCGCGCCCCGCTGTTGCCCTCCGGGTGCTCCATAAGCCGCTTGGCCGGGAACGCCCACCTGCACCCGCACCGCTTTCGCGCCCTCGGCCATCAGCTTGCGGGCCTGGTCCAGCGTATCGGAAATTTCGGCTCCGGCCGCGTGTCTATAAACCATCGCGGCCCGCCGGCACTTGCCCCCTAGCAACTGATAGACCGGCATGCCTGCCTGCCGTCCCTTAATATCCCAGAGTGCCTGGTCCACGCCGCTGATCGCATTGTTCAGCACCGGACCATTGCGCCAGTAGGAGGAGTTGTACATGGCTTGCCAAAGATCCTCAATCCCGTCGGTAGGCCTGCCCAGCAGGAACGGCTTCAGGTAGCGGTTCACCGCTTCCACCACCAGCTCCGCGCGTTGCGTGAACGTGCCGCATCCGTAGCCGTACAGGCCGTCCTGATCGGTTTGTATCTTCACCACCACCAGGCGTGAGCCGGCTGGCGCTGTGGCAATGACAGAAACGTCTTTGATCTTGGGAACAGGCGCGCCGCGCAGCAACGGAGCCGCCGCCAGCGCCAAAAAATTACGTCGTTTTAGCAAATCACTCATGCTTTCACCTCAACTGGGGGCACTTCAACTGGGAGTACTTCATCGGCTTCTGGATGGACAAACAGCCAAGCAACCGCTCCAACGGCGCAAAGTCCGGCCGCCACTAGGAACGAAACATTCCACCCAAATGTTTTTCCTAAGTACGGCGTCAACGAAGCGGTCAATGCGCCTCCAAACTGCCCGCACATGTTCATCACGCCCGAAACCGAGCCGGCCGATTTCTTGCCGATATCCGCACTGATTGACCAGAACGAACTCTGCGAAAGATAAAGCGATCCGGCTCCGGCCGCCAAGACCATCACTGCCATTTGCGGGCTCGCCACCTGGGTTCCTAACGCAATAAAAAATGCGGAAAGCCCGATGCCTACCAGCGCCAGCATGCAGCGTCCCGCGCGCTTGCCTAGCCTTTTGGTAATCAAATCACTGATCCATCCGCCGCTCGCCGAGCCAATGGCCATCGCCAGAAAAGGCAGCATGCTCCACGATGCCGTTTGGCGTTGATCCAATCCGCGAACAACGTTGAGGTAGATGAAAAACCAGCTGAAGAAGATATACGCGGCGTAGCCGAAAGTGAAATAGCTGAACGAAACCGCCATGATGTCCTTGTTCCGGATGATCTCGCTCCAGCCCATCTTTTCCCCGCCCAGCTTCGAACTCGACTTCGGCAGCCCGGCTTGGATATAGTCCTTCTCGGCCTTGGAGGCCCACGGGTGCTGCTCGGGCTTATCGCGCGAGATCAGGTACCACACCAGGCCAACGATCAGGCCGATCGCGGCGCTGAACCAGAAGGACGCTCGCCAGCCATAATGGAGCCGGATGGCCGTAATAATGGGCGGCGTAATTCCCGCGCCGAACCCGACGCCCGTAAAAATGAAGCCATTCGCCAGACCCCGCTCCGTGGAAGGAATCCAAGCCGCCACTAGCGTGTTTGATGCCGGATAAACCACGGCTTCGCCAATGCCCAAACCGAAGCGGATAATGATCAGCATCACCAGCGAAGCCCCCACCACCGGTATCACCGTGAGGGCTGAAGTGAAAATCGCCCACCAAACGACGCCGAGCGCGATAATGAGCCGCGGCCCGATGCGGTCAGCCAACCGCCCGGCGGGGGCCTGAAAAAGCGCGTATCCCAGCACAAAGGCCGTCTGAACCCAGCCAAGCTGCACCGTGTCCAAGTGGAACTCCGCCATAATCGCCGAGCCGGCGATTGACAAATTCACCCGGTCCAGGTAAGCCACCGCGCTTACCAGAAATATCCAGCCGATCAGAATCCAACGAACCCGCGTACGCTGCGAATCATGCACCTGTTTATCCTAGAACACTCCTTCATAAGCATTAAAGGAATATGCTGGAAGGGCATGCAACCAACCAGATCATTTCTAGCCGCGGCGGCCCTCTGCTGCCTGCCCCTCGCCGCCTATGCGGCTTCCACCAAAGTCGAATTGAAGGATGCGAAAGGCGAAAGCGTCGGTACCGCCACAATCGCCAGCGCCGGCAAGAGCGGCGTCAAAATCAAGCTCAACCTGAAGAGTCTCCCTCCCGGCGAGCACGCCATTCATATTCACAAGGAAGCCAAATGCGAAGCTCCCGGCTTCACTACCGCCGGGCCGCATTTCAATCCCGAACAAAAGCACCACGGCCTGCAGAATCCGGAAGGGCCGCACGCGGGCGACATGCAGAATTTCACCGTTGCCGCGGATGGTACTTCCAAAACAACCGTCACTGATCCGAACGTCAACATGGGTAGCGACGCCCACTCCGTTTTCGCCGATGGCGGCACAGCGCTCGTCGTCCATGGAGCGCCGGACGACATGAAATCCGATCCCGCCGGCAACGCTGGTCCACGCATCGCCTGCGGCATCATCACCAAGTAGCACTAGCTGGAAAAGCTCACCGGTGGGGCGGACGGTCTTTGCCGTCTGCCAACATCTCTGTCAGCACGCGCCCGGATGAACCGCTGGGGGTCTGTATATTTAAAAGCGTGGCCAGAGTAGGCGCCACATCATTGACCGCGATTGTTCCGTTATAGCGTCCCGCTACGATGCCCGGGCCCATGAACAGCACTGGAACGTGCCGGTCATAGGCATAAGGAGAGAAGTGGCTGGTTCCGCTCTTGCCGGGAACATAGCCTGGCTCAAAGACCAGGTGCAAATCGCCGCTGCGGCGCGGGTAGAAGCCATTCATCTCGGCGCGCGCGATAAAGTCTCCCGCAACGCCCGCCATCAATTGGTCTCTCGAATACACTCGCGCCACATGCAGCTGCGGAATCGCCAGAATCGCCTCGCTCGCAGTTTGGTAAATGGTCCGCTCGTCCACCCCCTTGACCTTTGCCAGTACCTCGCGGTCGAAATAGAGCGAAGCGTCGCCCGCACCAGGAATCAGCCAGGTTTGCTGCCCGAATTTCCTGTTTAACGCACCTTGAACGGCGTCCTCTACATCGGCCAACAGGCGGCCGCCCGGCATCTTGTCTTTTTCGGCGCGCTCCGGCACCGAAGCCACGCCATGGTCCGCCGAAAGCACCACCAGCACATTGCTCATTCCCACTTTTTGATCCAGCAAAGCGAAAAATTTGCCAAGCAGTTGGTCCGTCCGCAGCGCCATATCGCGCACCTCCGGGGAGTCTGGCCCGGCTTGATGTCCCACGTAATCATTCGATGAAAAGGAGACTGTGAGCAAGTCCGTCACGCCTCGTTGTCCGAGTTTCTCTCCGTCCACTGCCTGCTCGGCGAAGCCTTCAATCAGTTCGTTGCCCCACGGACTCGCCGGCAATTTGGCATACGGCTCACGCTCATCCGCGCGAAACTTCCACTTTTCAAATCCGTCCCATTTGCGGTCTACATACTGCGATGGCAGCTTGCGGCCGTTAAACTCCTCGGCCCAGCCTGGCAGCTTGTCCATGTAAAACGAAGTCGTGACGAAATTCCCGCTCACGCCATCGAACCAAAAGGCTCCCGCGGCGCGATGTCCTGAAGGCAGAATGGCCCCGCGCGCCTTGATCGAGATGCCGATCACTTTCGACGATTCATCGGCGGCCCGGAGTTCGTCCCCCACCGTGCTCACCAGCAATCGCTTGGGCGAAGCCGGATCCGAATCGGTGCATTTCGGGCCCTCCGCTTCCTGGTGTCCTCCTACCGTGCGAACGCTCCAATCGCAAACGCTGCTGACGCCTTTCTTCTCATCGCGGTCATACCAGTTATTACCCACGATCCCGCTCACGGCCGGCATCGCGCCGGAAAGAAATAGGCTGTGCCCAACCGCGGTCACCGTCGGAACTTGCTCGTAAAAAGCGTTCGTGAAATCGGCGCCCCGTGTCAGCAACTGTTCCAAACCGCCGTGATAGTCCCCGCGAAAACGCGTCAGGTAATCGTAACGAAACTGGTCGATAATAATAGCGACTACCAGCTTCGGCTTAGCGGCCGGTGCTGGAGCCGCAACTGGACTCTGAGCCGCGAAACAACCCGCCGAGGCCAGTAACAAAACTGCAATCTGATTAACTTTTCCCGCGTGCATGCGGTCAGCCTAGCAGGTCACCTCTTCGCGATCGCCATGACTCGGCGGCTCGGACGTAACCAGGAATTGCAATTCGCTGTTTGCAACATCTTTTATTTGATGCGCTGCACCGGCGGGCACGTGCCCGCCTTCCCGCTCGCGCAGCAGCAACACCTGTCCGTCCACTTCAAGCGTCGCCTCGCCTTGCAGCACATAGAAAAACTGCTGCGCCCTACTCCGTGCTCGCGACTTGTGTGAGTTGCATGATGAAAACAGCCATTATGCCTGACTCATCCACGCGAACCTATCGCATCGTAGACGTCTTCACGCGCCATCGCCGGGAAGGGAACCCGCTCGCAGTCTTTCCGGATGGCGAAGGCCTCGATACCTCAACCATGCAAAGCGTCGCAGGCGAACTGAATCTGTCGGAAACCGTCTTTATCCTCCCCTCCACCCGGCCCGATTGCGCCGCGCGCCTCCGCATCTTCACGCCCACGCGCGAGATGCAGTTCGCCGGCCATCCCACCGTCGGCGCTAGCTTCGTGCTGCTCGACGAAGGGATCGTGCCGAAAGACAGCGAGCGGTTCGTACTCGAAGAAGGCGTTGGTCCGGTGCCAATCCGCGTGGAACCCGGCGACCGCCCGCTCATCTGGCTCACCACGCCCGCAATCCACGATGGGCCAGTGTTCGATCGCGCGCTCTGTGCCGAGGTGCTTTGCCTGGACGCCGCTGATCTGTTAACCCCCACGCCACAACTCCTCACGGCGGGGAATCCCGCGATCTTCATCGCCCTGAAAGACGCGGCGGCAGTGGATCGAGCCGCTTTAGACGCCGCCGGCATGCGCAAACTAAGAGGCAATTATGCCGATCCGTTGTGTGTCTTCGTCTTCACTCCGACCCCGGAAGGCGCCTACTCGCGCATGTTCGCCCCCGAATACGGCATCATCGAAGACCCCGCCACCGGCAGCGTCACCGGACCGCTAGCCGCCTACATGCTCCGCCACAACCTGGTCTCCGGCGCCCCCGGCACGCGCTTCATAAGCGAACAAGGAACCAAAATGGGCCGCCGCAGCCTCCTGCACGTCCAACTCCACGGCGAACGCGGCTCCACCGGCATCGACATCGGAGGCTACGTTACACCCCTAGTGCGCGCCATCATGGACTTTTGAGAACACGTAGTGCTCGCGGCCACCTAAGACTATAGGCTGCCGAAGCAGA
This sequence comes from Bryobacteraceae bacterium, assembly GCA_035316385.1. Taxonomy (GTDB): domain Bacteria; phylum Acidobacteriota; class Terriglobia; order Bryobacterales; family Bryobacteraceae; genus Bog-105. Next base: position 15,281 of record DATHIZ010000281.1, read on the forward strand.
CGAATGGCGATCAATTTTCATCCTAAACGCGGTACCGTTCTAATGTGCGACTTCACCACGGGCTTCAAGCAACCGGAAATGATCAAGCGTCGCCACGTTGTCGTGATTTCTCCTCGATATCGTCGTCACACCGGATTATGTCTGGTGGTCCCTTTCAGTTCGGTCGCGCCGTTTGAAATAGAACCGCACCACCACGAAATACTGGCAGGGAAATATCCTTTCTTTGACCCGGTAAAGTCGGTGTGGGCAAAAGCCGATATGCTCACTTGTGTTTCTTTTCAAAGGCTTGACCGTGTTTTGCAGTATGGGCGCTACGCTTCTCCAATGTTGCAGCCAGACGACCTGGAGGCGATACAAATAGCCGTGGCGGAAGCGCTTCAACTTGACAAGCTCTTTCCAGTTCAGGTACTATGACTTCGTACCCGTTCAATCGGGCTTGAATAATGTGCAAGGCCTCGCCCTCCCGGTGAGGCCTTTGCTATTTCGCAGCCGCCTTATACCCCGGGCGCGCGTAAACCGTCGCGCCCGGCACATCCACCTGAACGCCAATACTGTGAAATACATCGTCCGCTGCATCCGGCGTAAAGCTCAAAAAGTACCTGCTCCGCAGCGCGTCGCCCAGGGCGATAATCGCGTCCTCTAACTGTTTCTGTTTGCGGAAATGAATTTGCAGCCCGCCCGTCGCAACCGTTAAAAACGAAAACGGGTCCGCACCGGCGTTCACCTCTGCAGCGCGGCGGAGCGCCGGAACCGCCTTCGTTAACTCCACGCTTGCCCGGTAGCCGCCTTTATACCACTGGCTCCCCAGACCCTCCAAACGAAAGGAATCGGAAACAAAGGATTTGCCAAATAGCGGCAGCGTCAGCGCATAGATCTGCACGTTCTCCCGCTCGGCCTCCGCCGCCAATGCATCCATCTTCGCCGCGCTGCCACTCTCCTTGGGCTGCCCAATAAAAAGCAGCACTCTCGACCCTCGCCCGGTGCGTTCTCTCAGCAACTCGATGCCGCGGAGTCCGGCATCGATCATATGCGCCTCATGGCCCGCCGGCTTCAGTTTCTCCATGGCCGTTTGCAGATCTCCCTTGCCGAAAGGTTTTGCTAAGGAAATTTCATCGTTGTAAGTGAGGAGCGCGTCCTCTCCTTGCGCCGCTGCCAGGGAATTGTCGACCAGGCTGCCAACCTTCGCAAGAAAGGGTAGGTATTCTCGAACATCCTGATCCACCTGGACAACCACGGCGACTGAGACCGGAACATCTTCCGTGTCGAGGGTGAACGTCCGCGGACGGCCATTATCGGTAAGCCGGAACTTGTCCGCTGGAAGTCCAGGTATATACTTGCCGTCCTTTGAAGCGACCAGCGTGGGAACGCTAACCAACCGGACGGGTACCTTAATGGTGGTCGGCTGCTGCGCACTCAAAGATACCGCAAGAACCAGCGTTATACGAATTAGGCTCACGCCTGCCTTGGACGGCTTGCGTGAGTCAATGCGTTACAGCAAAGTCCGTTTCGCAAAATGCGCCGTTTCTTCGCCTTTTCGCTTCGTTCGGTAGAAAAGCCTTGAATTCTTATCGACTGGTGCTCAATTGGTGCTTAATAACCGTCAAACTGATCTGCGACGGATACTGCTTTGAATGATGGATTACGTTATGCGCGATCACGCCCGTCGCCTCATCGTAGTTATTTCCGCCCGTGTTCAAATTCCGGTCAAAACGTGGAAAATTGCTGCTCGAGATCTCGATGCGAATCCGATGTCCAGCCGGGAAAAAGTTGCTGGTGGTCATCGGCTGCAAGGCCACTTTGTACACTTTGCCCGCTTCCATGAATGCCAGCGGCTTGTCATACCCGTCGCGGTAGCGCAAGCGTTGAATCGTCTCGTCCAGGTTATACGCGGGGCCGCCATCCGGGTAAACATCAATCAGCTTCACCGTAACGTCGGTATCTTTCACGTCCGACGACACGTACAGCGTGGCGTCAATCGGTCCGCTCACTTCCATCCCCTCCTTCAAAGGCTCGGAAGTATAGACCAGAATGTCGTTGCGCGCCTCCATCCCGCGCTGGTCGAACGCGCCTCCCGTGACGGCATTGCCCTCGCAGCAAACATTACCGCCATAAGAGGGCACCGGATTCATAGGATCGTAGACCAATCCATCCGGTTTATCTTCCGCCGCCTGGTCCGGCATCAACTTGCCGTCGCCATAAAGGGTGTTCGCTTTGCCGCCGCTCGATAGGAACAGCCTCATCGGCTCCGCGCCTTTCGGCGGCCAGGTGTCTGCGGTCTGCCACTTGTTCATGCCCATGGTGTAGTAGCGGACTTTCGGCATCGTTGTCAGAATCTGGTTGTCCTCACCTTTCAGAAAATGGTCGAACCAGCCGTAAGTAAATGAGTTGTAATCGAGCCGCGCATCACCCATGCTCCGTTCGCCCACAATGGTGTTCTCCGTCGCGCGCGTGTACTGGCAATGCAGCGTAGGCGCAATAATCGCATACTGCTCGTTTGCGATCTCCGGTTTGGCCGTGCTGCGGACATAGTTGTACGCTGCCAGGTTCGGCCCAACGGAAACGTCATACCAGGTCATGAACCAAAGCCCTGGAACATTCACCGGCATGTTGTCATGCCAGAGTCCGCCTTTGTACCAGGCTGGGTCGTTGGGCGCGCGCTGAATCATCGCCCCACCCGTCGCGACCGGCATTTTGTCTGCAAAGACTCCATGCGGCCCGTCGAC
>DATHIZ010000282.1:0-2023 GCA_035316385.1 Bryobacteraceae bacterium
TTGCCTACTACAAGTCGGGCCAGGCGGAGCAGGCGTCGACAATTCTGGAGAAGGTTCACAAGGCCGCGCCGGATCAGTTACAGCCGATACTGCTGTTGGCAGATTGCTGGCTCGCGCTAGGAAAGAACAAGTCTGTTGTAGAATTGCTGGCACCGCTGGCCGAGCAACAACCGGACGATCTGGCAGTGGCCTACGCTCTCGGGACGGCCCTGGTACGAGACAACCAGTTCATGCGCGGGCAAGTAGTGATCGAACGCATTCTGCGCAATGGAGACTCTGCGGAAGCGCGGCTTCTCATGGGCACCACGAAGTTGAGCGTGCGCGACAATGCCGGCGCGCTGGTCGATCTTTCCAAGGCCGCCGAACTAAATCCAAAGCTGCCGGATGTGTATTCCTACTATGGCCAGGCGCTCTTGAACACCGGTGACCCTATAGGGTCCGCTGAGGCGTTCCGCAAAGCCCTGGCAGGCAATCCGAACGATTTCGTCGCCAACCTGCAGCTCGCCGTCGTGTTGAAGCAGGATGAGAACTATGAGGAAGCCCTCAAGTATCTGCGCCGCGCCCTGCAGGTGCGGCCCGGTGATTTTGCTGTGCGGTATCAGCTTGCGTCCATCGATTTCAATCAGGGGAAGCTGGACGCATCGCGCACCGCATTGGAATCGATTGTGAAAGAAGCGCCGAATTTCACTGAGGCGCACGTCACCCTGGCGACGGTCTATTACCGCCTGAAACGTAAAGCGGACGGCGATAACGAGCGCGCGATCGTTGTGAAGCTGAATGCGGAAGCCCAGGCGAAGGAACCGGGAGTGAATGCGAAATGATGGGCTTGGATCGGCCGTGAATCAGGCGTGCCTCCTGATTGTGTTCACAGCCGCCACAATGTACCCGGCCAGTGCCGATGCGTCTGTGCCAACGTGCGCGCCATGCCATCGAGCCGAAACTTCCAGATTCGAATATTCCGGCATGACGCGCGCTCTCGAGAGCACCCGCGACTGCGCGATTCTTCGAGCGAACCCGCGGCTGACGACAACGATTGGGATCTACTCCTACGAGATTGTGCGCTCAGGCGATGAGTCAATCTATATGGTCACGGACGGCAAAGAGAAAATCCGGGTCCCGCTTAGATGGGCTTTCGGACAAGGCTCGGCAGGGCAGACTTACTTGTTTCAACAGGATGGGCAATGGTACGAGAGCACCGTGAGCTACTATTCCGCACTGCGAGGTCTTGACCTGACCATGGGCGCTCGCAGCGGCGAGATTCGTAATTTGCAGGAGGCCGCCGGCCAATTGCGGATTGCGGTAGAAGCTGGAGACTGCTTCAATTGCCATTCCACAAACGCGGCGAAACGTTCGCAACTCACACTCTCGACGATGATTCCGGGCGTGCAATGCGAGCGCTGTCATGGTGCTGCAGAGCAGCATGTACGGGCCGAGCGTTCCGGAGACGTCAAACACGCGGGAATGCGGAAGCTGGGCGAACTGAGCACGGAGGAAATGTCGGACTTCTGCGGGCAGTGCCACCGGTCATGGTCGCAGATTGCGATAAACGGACCCCGCGGAATTTCAAATGTTCGTTTTCAGCCCTATCGCCTGGGCAGCAGCAAATGCTACGATGCCGAGGACAAACGCATCCGATGCACCGCATGCCACGATCCGCATCGCGACAAAGAGACATCCTCCGCGGCATATGATTTAAAATGTTTGGCGTGTCACTCTTCGTCCGCCGCGCCGGTATCGAAAGCCTCCAGTCATATTTGCCGCGTCGGCGCGAAGGATTGTGTGGGATGCCACATGCCGCGCTTGGAACTCCCCGGGGCACATAAGAAATTTAGTGACCACCGCATCAGAATTGTGAGGGCCGGCGAGAAGTATCCGGATTAACCACATATGAAACTCTCCCGCCGCGAACTGCTTTCGCTTACCGCCGGAGCCGGAATTGGGCGTCTCCTCCAGGGAAGTACAGTGCCGTCGGCGCTCTTTGAGGAAATTCCCTCATCGGCCAGCGGTCTCACGTGGACCCACG
>DATHIZ010000283.1:0-9439 GCA_035316385.1 Bryobacteraceae bacterium
TTATGGACTTGGTGAGGTCCGGGACCTTGCGAGCTCCACGTACGCTCTTTTTCTGAAGAGCCGTATTATGGGCGAGAACCCGCTCAAAATCACTTTTCTCTTTGAGAAAATCAAGCAGTTTGGCGGCGATTCACGCCAGGCGGGCGGAGTGGTCGCAATCGAAGAAGCGCTCTGGGACATTGCCGGCAAAGTGTATGGAGTGCCGATCTATCAGATGCTGGGCGGCAAATTTCGTGACAAGATTCGAATTTATGCCGACACTACGGAATCAGATGATCCCAAGGTCTACGCGCAGCGCTTGAAAGCGCGCAAGGATGAAATGGGCATCACCTGGCTGAAGATGGACCTGGGTATCGATGTAATCGAGAAAACGCCCGGCACGCTCACCCGTCCCTCGGGATTGAGCCGGTGGGAGGAAACCAATCTCCGGCACCCGTTTGTGGGGATCGAGATCACGGACAAGGGCATCGGAATGCTCGTAGACTACGTAGCGACGGTCCGCGAAGCCGTGGGCATGGAGATTCCGCTTGCGATGGATCATCTTGGCCATATTGGCGCGAGTTCCGTCATCAAGCTAGGCAAAGCGTATGAGAAATTTAACCTTGCCTGGCTGGAAGACGTGGTCCCATGGCAATATACCGATTTGTTGAAGCGTATCTCGAGCGAGAGCCCCACACCGATCCTGACTGGCGAGGACATCTACCTCAAGGAAAACTTCATCAAGCTGTGCGAAGCCCACGCGGTGAGCAAGATTCATCCCGATATCTCTACTTCGGGCGGAATTCTCGAGACGCATAAGATTGGCGACACAGCCATGGAGTACGGCGTACCGATGGCCATGCACTATGCGGGCCTGCCGATCGGCGCGCTGGCAAGCGTTCACTGCGCCGCAGCCACGGAGAATTTTCTGGCGTGCGAGAACCATTCGCTCGATGTACCGTGGTGGCAGGACATGGTGGAGGGTATCGAAAAACCGATCATCAACAAGGGATTCATCACCGTTCCAGATAAGCCGGGCCTGGGCATCACGCTAAATGAAGACGTAGTGAAGCAGCATCTACTACCGGGCACGGGCTATTTTGAGCCCACACCGATGTGGGATAAGGAACATTCCGTGGACCGGCTTTGGAGCATGGCGCCGAAGCGTACAGTTACCACGGGGTAGAGTCTAATAAAGGAACGCAGCACAAATGAGGAGTTGCACAGTCCCGTGCAACTCCTTTCCTTTGGTGTCCGCGTTGGTGTGCACGAAGGTTCGACAGCTTGCGGTGAAAGTCCTTTTTGATAACCCGATGGAGGTACAAAGGGAACGGAAGGAGGATACCTACCGGTACCGGCCTTCGTGACCTTGTATGTGGGAAACTATACGCACCAACAAACGATCTTAGCCCGTTGAATGGTTCTAAAATTAAGCGTATACTGCTTTCAGGTGATGCGGCCAGGTCGTTTGCCGTATCGCGGCAGCTAGTTGATGTACTATTTGTTGTTTGAAAGCTAAGTCCCATGCCGATGTCACAGGGCGTAAGCTCATTAACCGTGGATGTGGCTCCGGTATGCCTATGAAAGGGCTATCTGGAGGATACATGAAAGTGCTCGATTGCGTTTCGATGTTGCTTCGAGAAAAAGGAAGCGACGTTTTTTCACTCCCTTCCGGCGCGTCGGTTTATTCCGCCATAGAGTTAATGGCCGATAAACATGTGGGCGCCTTACTCGTTATCGACGACGGCGCTCTGGTCGGAATCATTTCCGAGCGGGATTATGCGCGTAAGATCGTTTTGCAAGGAAAGTCATCCAAGGACAGCTTTGTTCGAGAGATCATGACTCCTTCGCCCATCACCATTCGGTGCGACACGTCCGTTGAGCAGGCCATGCGAGTCATGACAGACAATCACATTCGGCATCTCCCCGTAGTCGACTCGGCAGGACACGTTGCTGGCATCCTATCAATCGGCGACCTTGTGAACTGGATCGTTACCATTCAGGACGAGACCATCGCGCACCTGGAGCATTACATCGCTGGCGATCTCTGTCTCTGATCTGCGTTTGTGAACTGGCTCGGTGTTGTGGCCCTACGGAGCCGCCGCTCGAATGGTGTCCCAGAAAGGTCCAGGGTAGACACCCAGTATCAAAAGGGTCGAGGTAAGAACCGTTAGGGTCATGCCAAAGATCACGCCCGGTACCGGCGCTTCAACCTCCAGTTGCGCACGTTCCGGCTCGCTGAACATCGCGACGATTACACGCAAATAGTAAACCAGGCCAATGGTGCTGGTGACGATCAGCACCATAACAAGCGCCCAGACTGCCGCCGAGGCGCCTGCCGTAAGCACGTAGAACTTTCCTAGGAAACCAGCCGTCAACGGTATCCCAGCCAGGGAAAGCACCATCGCCGTAAACACCGCCGCCAGCAGCGGACGCCGCCAGAACAACCCGCGGATGTCATCGAAGGTCTCTGCGTCGCGCGCTCCGCTGCTCAGCGCCAGCAACGAGCCGAAAGCTCCTAGAATCGTCACCATGTAAGCCGCCAGATAGTAGGTTGCGGCGGCTCTTCCCAGATCGCCCCCGGCAACAACCGCCACCAGAAAATAACCCATGTGTGCAATAGAGGAATACGCCAAAAGCCGTTTGACGTTCGTCTGACGCAGCGCCAGTAAGTTCCCGGTCAGCATGGAGGCAATCGCGATGATTCCGAAGACGAGGAGCAGTGTCCGGCTCGCCGGGCCTCCTATCCATAACCAGCGCAGCAGAAAGGCAAACACGCCGCCTTTCGATACCGTCGCGATGAACGCCGCTACCGGCAGGGGTGCGCCCTGGTACACGTCGGGCGTCCAGAGATGAAACGGCACTACTGCCAGTTTGAACCCAATACCGGTAACCACCAGCACCATTCCCGCTAACGGAACGAATCCGCCGGCAATATCCGGCGAGGCTCCCACCATGCGCGCGAAGTCCATACTTCCATTGGCTACATACAGAAGGGCTAGGCCGAACAGCAGAAATGCCGAGGAAGAGGCGGCCAAAACCAGATACTTGATGCCCGCTTCCACTGGCAGGGCCTCGGTGCGCGGATACGAGATGAGTGTATAGAGCGAGATGCTCAGTAGCTCCAGTCCGAGGAATAGGGAAACCATGTGGCTGCTGGCCGCGAGCACCATCGAACCCACGGTGGCCAGGATGAGCAAGAGGTAGAACTCTTCTTTGTGCTCGGAGCGGCAGGCCAGATAGGGGAACGAGAGCAGTACTACGGCGGCACTCGCCACCAGTATGAGTGCCATGTACACCAGCGCATATTGATCGACGATCAAGAGCGCTGTCACACGAGCGGGCGCAGCAGAAAATGCCGGCCACAGGCTGATAAATGATGCGGCAATGCCTACAAACGATAGGACAGCCGCCACTAGATGGTTCCGCTTGATTGCGATTCCGATCATCACCGCAAGCGAGGTAAAGGCGAGTATGAGCAACGGCATTAAGGCGAATACGATTGAGTCCGTCATGATCTCACCTCCTGACGGTATACAGCGCCGCAACGCGCTGCGCAGGGTTTTCAGAAATCGGCCGGAAGATACCGATGAAAGACTGAGGATAGAGTCCGAGCCACAAGAGGCACATGGCCATGCATCCCACGATCGCCCATTCGCGAGGAAACAGATCAGGAATGCTCCAATTATGGCGATTCGGGCCCTGGAAGACCCGGCTGCTGATCTTCAACCCGTAGAGAGTGGCTGCGATAATCCCTAGAGTCGCCACGACGGTAAGGCTGACATTCGCCCGGTAAGCGCCGAGCAGCACGAGAAACTCACCAACGAAATCGCCAAGACCCGGCAGTCCTAGTGAGGCCATCACAAAGAACAACCCGGCGCCGCTCAACGCGGGCATCGTTGTCCACAGCCCGCCCATCCGCGAGATCTCGCGGGTGTGCATCCGTTGCTGCAAAGCGCCGGCCAGGATGAACATAGCCCCCGTGCTAATACCGTGGCTCACCATCTGGATAAAAGCTCCCGCCAGCGCGGTCTCATTTCCGGCGAAGATCCCAATGAGGACAAAGCCCATGTGGCTGACGCTCGTGTAGGCGATTAAACGCTTTAGATCATGCTGCGAGACGGCGAGAAATGCGCCATAAAGGACGCCGATCACGCCGAGCGTCATCATGGCCGGAGCAAACTCACGTACCGGCCCCGGAAAGAGCGGAAGAACAAAACGAATCAATCCGTACGCGCCGGTTTTCAGTAGTAATCCGGCCAGGATCACGCTCCCGGCCGTGGGCGCCTCCGTATGGGCATCGGGAAGCCAGGTGTGAACCGGAAAAGCCGGCAGCTTGACGGCAAACGCAGCGAAGAAGCCGAGCATCAAAGCGCGCGCTACTCCAGGCGTCAGAGGGAGATTCTGTAGCGACTGATAATCAAAGCTATAGGAGCCCGTGCTCTTCTGATGCAGTACGGCGAGCGCTACTATTGCGGCCAGCATGAGTAGACCGCTTAGCTGAGTGAACAGGAAAAATTTAATCGCGGCGTAGATCTTTCGTTCGTGTCCCCAAATCCCGATCAGGAAGTACATCGGAACCAGCATCAATTCCCAAAACAGGTAAAACAGGAAAAGGTCTACCGCCAGGAATACTCCCGTGATCCCGGCCAGCACCCACAGTAAGTTGAAATGAAAAAAGCCAACACGATGCTGAATCTCTGTCCAGGAGGCCAGTACGGACATGAGGCCCAGCAGGAACGTCAGTAACAGCAGTACAAGACTCAGACCGTCTATCGCCAGATGGAACCGAATGCCGAACTGAGGAATCCAGGCCTGATCCCACTCGTACAGCCACCGCGACGATGAAGCAGAAGCACCGATCCCCCGAGCACCAATCCAAAGACTCGCGGTAAGTACTAAATCGATCCCGGTCACCGCTACCGCGAGCCAGCGTGCAGCCTGGACATTCCTCCGCGCAATCGACAGCGAGGCAATGCCGCCAGCCAACGGAATCATGATGAGCCACAACAGAATCATGCAAGGCCTCCGTCACCGAACAGACAATACAACCGCGAACAAAACAATGAAGCCCGCCGCAATTCCCATCGCATACCAACGCGTGCGGCCGTTCTGGCTGATCCGAAGCGTGCTGTTGCCCAGATCCGCCAGCTTCGCTACCCCGGTGTAGAGGTAATCCACCCTGTCAGTTGCGCTCTTTCCCACCAGGAACTGAACAGGTGCCACAAAAAGCTTTTCGTACAGCCAATCCACTCCCCATCCCGAATGCCATAGCCGAAGCAGCGGATCCTCGCGAGGTGTTCTCCGCCGCCACGGAGCGTAAAGAAAATACGCGAAGCCAAATCCGATCGCGAAGGAAGCACTGGCACAGAGAGCGGTGCTCACTTCCGTGATCGGCCCGACGCGCTCCTGCTCTAGAGAAGGAAGTACTCCACCCAGGAAGTTCGAGAATACCGCTGTTCCACCGAAATCCGGCGGCGTATTTACATAACCGCCGATCAGCGACAGCACACACAAGGTGACGAGCGGAATCGCTACCAGAGCGCTTCGCTTGTGGGAAACCTCCAACTTCTCGGAACCATAGAAAACAAGCAGAATGAGTCTGTAAGTATAAAAGGACGTCAGCGTGGCGCCCAACATCCCCGCGATCCAGAATCCGCCATTTCCGTTTGGTCCGGCCCACGCCTGCCAGAGAATCAAATCCTTGCTGAAAAAACCAGCTGTGATCAGGGGCAAGCCTGCGAGTGCCGATCCGCCAATCACAAACGACCAGAAAGCGAGCGGCAGTTCGAACCGCAGACCTCCCATACGAAACATATCCTGCTCGTGATGCATGGCCTGAATCACGACGCCTGCCGCTAGAAAGAGAAGCGCCTTAAAGAATGCATGCGTCATGAAATGGAAGATGGCAGCAGACCACGCTCCCAGGCCGAGCGCCATAAACATATACCCGAGCTGGCTCATAGTGGAGTACGCCAGCACGCGTTTGATATCGTGCTGCGCAATTGCACTGAATGCCGACATCAGCATGGTGGCCGCGCCAATCAGCGCGACAGCAAACTCGACAGATGGCGCCAGGCTGAACAATACGTTTGTCCGCGCAATCAGGTAAACGCCCGCGGTCACCATGGTCGCTGCATGGATAAGTGCGCTCGTGGGCGTAGGACCGGCCATCGCATCGGGCAACCAGGTCTGCAACGGAAGCTGTGCGGACTTGCCGACGGCGCCCCCCAGCAGTAGCACCGCTGCCGCCACCGCCAAGCCGCTTCCCACTGGCCACTGCTCGGTCGCCCGTCGCATCAGTTCCTGGATATCCAGCGTACGCAAATTGGTCGCAAGCAGAAAGAGGCCAACCGCCATAGCCGTATCGCCCACGCGCGTTACCAGGAATGCTTTATTGGCCGCGCGCACGTTCGCGGGGTCCTTATACCAGAAGCCGATCAGCAGAAAACTGCACAGCCCCACTCCTTCCCATCCCAGGTACAGAAGCAAGAGGTTGCTCGCCAGCACCAGCGTGAGCATAGCCGCCACGAAAAGATTCATGTAGGCGAAGAATCGCGAAAATCCTTCGTCATCGCGCATGTATTCGACTGAGTACAGATGAATGAGAAAACCGACGAAGGTGATCACCAGCACCATGACCAGCGCTACCGGATCGAAGTAAAAGCCTATCTCCGGCTGGAAGTCACCAATGCTTATCCAAGTCCACAAATGCTGGACCAAGTGACCCTCGGCCGGTGGTGAGGATAGAAAGCTTGCCGCAATTAACGCCGCTACCAGCGCCGATAAGCCAATCGAGGCGGTGCCCAACCAGGCGACGCTTCGGCGCGAAAGCCTCGATCCGAACAGCGCCAGCACGGTCGCGCTTGCGAACGGAATGGCCGGAATCATCCACAGCAAGGAACCCATCTCAACCCCGCATCTCGCTAGCTGCATCCGAATCCAACGTGGGCTGCCGTCTATGGAACTGCAGCAGGAGCGCCAGGCCTACCGACACCTCAGCCGCGGCCATCGCCAGGATGAATATAAACATGACTTGTCCGTCTGGCTGTCCCCACTTATAACTGCCGGCCACAAATGCGAGACCGCTTGCGTTCAGCATGATCTCGACCGACATTAGCGTGAAGATGAGGTTACGCCGCGTGAGAAGTCCGATCAGACCCAGCACGAACAACGTCACCGCCAAGTACAGCACGTCTTGCATCGGTATCGGCGCCATGTCGCTCCTCCTCTCTATAAGCACGTCGTCCCAGGTGGTACGCGCCTACCAGCCCGGACATCAAAAGCAGGGATGTGAGTTCCACTCCGATCGCGTACGCTCCAAACAGCGAAATGCCGATCTCTTTTGGCGTTACGATGTGCAGCGGTCCGGCCGGGCGCCCAGCCTGGACCACTACATAGATCAACTCCACCATCAGAATCGTGGCCAGGGCAGAAGGCCAGGCCCACACCACAGGTTGGAGCCAGGTCATTTCCACCTCGGTCGCATGCTCACCGATGTTCAGCGTCATGATCACGAAGAGAAACAGCACCATGATGGCGCCGGCGTAAATGATCAGCTCCAGCGCGGCCAGAAAGGGCGCGCCCACAACGTAGAAAACGATCGCTACCGCCAAGAGCGAAACGATCAGGTACAGCAGCGCATGCACGGCATTATGCCGCGTGATAGCAACGATTGTGGCTAGAACGGCGACTGCAGCGGCAATGTAGAAAGCGATCAGCATAGTCTCTCTTTCAGGGCAGCAAGCTGTGAAGATCTATCGGGGCGGCTTCGTTTTCGGACTGCCCCTTGTCCTTGCCGCCGATGGCGACTCCGGCCACGCGCCAGAAATTGTAATCGGGGTATTTCCCGGGGCCGTTCACCAGCAGATCTTTCTTTTCGTAGACGAGATTTTGGCGTTTATATTCGCCCATCTCAAAATCGGGAGTGAGCTGAATGGCGTACGTCGGACATGCTTCCTCACAGAAGCCGCAGAAAATACAGCGCGAAAAATTGATCCGGAAAAATTCCGGGTAGCGGCGGCCATGCTCATCCTCGGTGGCCTGCAGCGAAATGCAATCCACCGGACAGGCAACCGCGCAGAGATTGCAGGCGACACAGCGCTCGCCGCCATCGGGATCGCGCGTCAGAATGATTCGACCGCGATAACGCGGGGCCAAATACGGCTTTTCTTCCGGGTACTGGACCGTCACACGACGGTGAAAGGCATGTTTGAAAACTTCCCACAAGCTACGCAATAGACTGAACATCTTTAGTTCTCCGCATCACGAAAGTGCGAGCACAACCGCGCCGGTCACCAGCAGATTCACCAAGGCAAGTGGAAGCATGAACTTCCAGCCCCATGCCATCAACTGGTCAAAGCGCGGTCTGGGCAATGCAGCACGCAACAAAATGAACAGGCAGATGAATGCCATCGTTTTGATGGCGAACCAAACACCTGGAGGCAGAAACGGGCCTAGCCAGCCACCGAAATACAGCAGAGTAATGGCCGCCGAGATGAGCGTCACACCGATGTATTCACCCACAAAAAACATTCCGAACTTCATGCCCGAATACTCCGAGTGGAAGCCGGCTATCAGTTCGCTTTCGGCCTCCGCCAGATCAAACGGCAAGCGGCGTGCCTCGGCCACCCCGGCGATCAGAAACAGTACAAATCCAACGAACTGGGGAATGACGAACCAGACTCTTCGTTGTGCTTCTACGATGTCCGTCAAGCGGAATGACCCGGAAAGAATGACAACCCCAACCATCGCGAGTCCCATGAAAACTTCGTAGCTCAGCATCTGTGCGGACGCCCGAATTCCGCCCAGCAGTGAATACTTATTGTTGGATGACCAGCCTGCCAGAACAACGCTATACACGCCGAGCGAGGACATGGCTAGAAGGAAAAGAAGACCGATATCGAGATCGGCCACCACAAAGCCCGGAGCAAAGGGTATAACGGCAAACGAGAGTAGCGAAGTCGCCACAATAATTGCGGGAGCCAGAATGAAAACGGATTTGTCGGCAAAGGACGGGATCCAATCCTCTTTCAAGAAGAGTTTTACTGAATCGGCCAGTGGTTGCAGAAGGCCGAACGGTCCCACGCGATTGGGCCCGTAGCGATCCTGCCACAGAGCCAGCAGCCGCCGTTCTACCCAGACGAGTACGGCAGCCAAATTCAAAACAATGAATAAGACCACACCGATGATCACTAGCGGGTAAAACTTCATCGCTTTGTTACTCCGTCAACTGTCGCCGCCGCAGGCGTAAGCGCGCCTCGTGCGGGAAGGGAGATACCGTCAATCGGCGGTATTCCGGCCGGAAGCAGCGCCACGCCTCGCGGAACGTCGGGCCGCATCAAAAGCTCTAGTTCGTAGACCGAGTTGCCGATCGACACCTTCATCAGTTCCCCCGGCTTGACGCCGATCCTGGCGCCATCTATCGTGTTCAGCGCGATGAAAGCGCGTGGAGCCAGTT
>DATHIZ010000284.1:0-9118 GCA_035316385.1 Bryobacteraceae bacterium
CGGATCTCCCGGTGGCGGCTGCCAGTTTCTGGGAACTGCGGCGACGGCGCAAGTGGTCGCCGAAGCGCTTGGGCTGACCTTGACGCATGCCGCTCTGGCCCCCTCGGGACAAGCGGTGTGGTTGGACATGGCGCGCAGGACCGCGCGCGCGATGCTGCGGCTCGCCGAATTGGGTTTGAAGACGCGCGATATCTTGACCGGCGCCTCGATTGAGAATGCCATGGCGGTGCACGCGGCCTTCGGAGGATCAACGAATCTGCTGTTGCATGTTCCGGCGATCGCGCATGCGGCGGGTCTGACGCGGCCGACTGCCCAGGATTGGAGCCGCGTGAACCGCTCCGTTCCGCGCCTGGTGGACGCGCTGCCGAACGGCCCCCGCAATCACCCTACCGTGCAAGTGTTTTTGGCCGGCGGGGTTCCGGAGGTTATGCTGCATTTGCGGCGTGCCGGGCTTTTGAATACCAGCGCGATGACGGTGGCCGGAGAGACGCTGGCAACGACGCTTGACTGGTGGGAGCAGTCTGAACGGCGCAGCCTCTTGCGCGCACGCCTGAAAGAACTGGACGGTATCGATCCGGACGATGTGATTCTTTCGCCGGATTCCGCGCGCGGCCGCGGACTTACGTCCACTGTGTGCTTCCCGCACGGCAACCTGGCGCCCGAAGGTTCCGTGGTCAAGAGCACTTCAATTGATCCGTCGGTGGTGGATGCGGACGGTGTCTACCGGATGCGTGGAACCGCACGCGTTTTCGTCACCGAGCATGCTGTCATGTCGGCCATCAAGCAGCACCTGATCAAAGAGGGTGATGTGATTGTGTTGATCTGCCGCGGTCCTTTAGGGTCGGGCATGGAGGAGACGTACCAGATCACTTCGGCCTTGAAGCATCTCGCTTTCGGCAAGCACGTGTCGGTGATTACCGATGCGCGCTTCAGCGGCGTTTCCACCGGCGCCTGCATCGGACACGTTTCTCCGGAAGCGCTGGCGGGCGGTCCGGTGGGCAAGTTGCGCGACGACGATCTGATTGAGATCGTCATAGACCGGAATGAATTGATCGGGCATGTGAACTTCGTGGGCGAGAACGGCGAGGAGTTTACCGCCGAAGAGGGACAGGTAAGGTTGGCGCAACGTACGGCGCGAACGGACTTACAGGCAGATCCAGGTTTGCCCGAGGATACAAAACTATGGGCAGCGTTGCAGCACGCTAGCGGCGGAATTTGGGGCGGCTGCGTTTACGATGCTGCGGCGATTGTGGCCAAACTGACTGGGGCGCAGTAAAATGCGCCTCTACTACGGGTACGGGCTCCAGGTCCCGCTAGCTTTCCGGCGCTCTTCTTCCTCTTTTTTCTCCTGGGCTTTTGCGGCTGCGGATTTGCCGCCCTTGAAGTAGAGATGCACCATCACGTTGTGGCTGCTGGCATCGGCGGTATAGTCTGAGTGCGTATCGGCAAGGTTGTCGAACAGCCCTTGCTCGTTTACTTTCTTCAGGAAGAATTCGGGGTAATCCGGATTAAACGGTTGCCCCGGTTTTTCGCCCCAGAGCTTTTCAATAGCGGGCCGCGCGGTCATGTCTAAACCCTGGATATCCAGCGCCGCAAACTTATAGGGTTCCCCCGGTATCACGTTGTAAATCACGTTAACCGCACGTTTTTCGGCGTCGATCTCGGTTTCGTTGGTCACCGAGGCGTCCAGGAGGCCGTGGCGCTTCATGCGGCGAATCAGCTCCAGCCGGAAGTTGTCCATCTTTTCCGCGTCGAAAGTCTGGCCGGTTTTAAAAGTAATGGCAGAACGGATTTCATCTTCATCCATGTTCTTGCCGCGGAAGCGCAGGGAGCCAAAGCGAAAGACCGGCCCGTCTTTGATCTCGACTCTGACAATGACCCCAAGGTTGTTTTTGGATGGTTCCGTTTCGACCTTCGGAAAAGTAACGGCCGCGTAGCCCTTGGCTGCGTAGAGGGGCTTGATGGCGTTGTCCAGAATCATTTTCAGACGTGTGTCCGAGAGCGGCGCCCCCACGGCTACCTGGTTTACCGCGCGCAGGATCGTGCCGGTATCCACGGCTTCATTGCCGGTTACAAACACCTGAGAGATAGCCGGTGCGGGCGTTACCGGCGAAAACAGAACGGCCAGTTCCTTGGGATCGTCGTTTGAAATGGCGGCACGCACTTTTGTGTCCGGCTTTGTTTCGGAAACGAATTGCCTGACCGCCTCGGTGTAGCGCTTTAGCACTCCTTCGGTTCCTGGAATGCGGTCGGAATAGAGATCGATGTGCGTTTTCAGGTAATCGCGGACCGCCTCGGGTGTGGGCCCCAGACGTTCGAAACGCATTGGGTACAGCTGTTCGATCTCAGACACTTCAAAGGTGACGTTGTACTCGGGCGGAGTGCCAGCGGTGAAACGGTACTCGTGGGTGACGTTGCTGAACAGTTCCGTGCCCTGCAGTTTCAGCCGCGCCTCTTCGAGGATGGCGGCTGACACCCGCTGGCCCTGCTTTAAGCCGGAGGCCTTGGCGATATCCTCGGCCGAGTAAAGTTTGTTTCCCTTAACGGCAAGGGAGTGGAGTGCCCCGGGCGGTGGTTCACGCTTTGCCGGCGGCTTAGCGGAGGGCGTCTGCGCGCCGGCGAACAGCGCAAGCGAACAGAAGAGAGCGGCGCAAGCGATGGAACGCATAACCTAATTCCATGATACGTGTAGCCGGGGCATCAAGTTACATCGCCCCTCTCTCCATTTGCATTACCTGGTGATTTGGCTTAGCGTGGATGTGTGGGCGAAACGAAAGCAGATACTTTTGTAAGTACTGACCCCGAGGTAGAAGTTGATGCGGAAACTGCCGCCGCCATCAAGGCAGCCGACGAGGGACGTGTCGTGACACTCGATGAAGCAGAAGAGCGCATGCGCCAATGGCTTTTCCGGTCATCATCACAGAACCCGCGCTAATTGACCTTGAAGATATCATGAACTGGTCGCTCGACCAGTACCCGGAGACTAGCGAACGATTCGGCACTGCACTGTTGAATCACGTCTATCGAAGTCCTTCATTTCTGGCACGCTGCGCGCAAGAATCCGCAGTTTTAGAGCGGACTGCCGCGTAACACGGCAAACCAGGGCCAAGCCTGTCTAAACCCAAGTAAAACAACGTTCCGATGCTACACTTGAGACGAAAATGGCATACGATTTGGTTGTAATTGGCAGCGGCCCCGGCGGTTATTCCGCGGCTGTGCGGGCCGGCCAATACGGTCTGAAGACAGCGTTGATCGAGGGTCAGGCGAGACTCGGCGGAACGTGCCTGCTGGTGGGCTGCATACCCACCAAAAGCCTGCTGCACACGGCGGATGTTTGGGATTATTTCAAGAATCCGGACGCCCAAGGCATGCAGTGCAGCGATGCGAACTTGAACTATCCGAAGGTTCTGGATCGCAAGAACAAAATCGTCAGCAAGCACTCCAAAGGTATTGAGTTCTTGATGCGCAAGAACAAAGTGGAGGTGATCAAAGGCTATGCGCGGCTGCTGGGCGGCGGCCGCATTGAGGTCACCGGCGACAAAGGCTCGCAGACGATAGAAGCCAAAAAAATCGTGCTTGCCACTGGTTCCGAGGCGCGGATGCTACCGGGACTCGAGCCTGATGCCAAGCAGATTTTGACCAACATCGAAATTCTGGACCTGACAGAAGTGCCGAAGACCTTAGGGATCATCGGCGGCGGCGCCGTAGGCGTGGAGTTTGCTTCCATTTTTCAGCGCTTCGGTACAAAGGTCACAGTGCTCGAGATGTTACCTCGGCTAGTTCCGGTGGAAGACGAAGAAGTCTCGAAAGAACTGGAAAAGCACTTTAAGAAAGCCGGCATCCGCACCGAGACGGGCGCAAGAGCGGAAAACGTGGTGAGAAACGCCGATAGCGTGAGCCTCGACGTGACGCTGGCCAATGGCAATAAAGAACGGATGGAGTTTGAGAAGTTGCTGGTGGCCGTGGGGCGCAAACCGAATACGGTGAATTGCGGGCTTGAGAACACCAAGGCCGAACTGGATCGCGGCTTTGTGAAGGTCAACGGATTCCAGGAAACGGGCGAGCCGGGAATGTACGCGATCGGCGACATCGTGGCGGGGACGCCGCAACTGGCGCATGTGGCAACCGCCGAGGGCATGGTCGCGGTGGGGCATGCCGCCGGAAAGACCGTCCGTCCTATCAACAAGAACCGCATTCCGGGCTGCACCTATACGGACCCCGGCATAGGCAGCGTGGGACTGACGGAGGCCCAGGCTCGCGCGCAGGGCTTTCAGGTGAAGGTGGGCAAGTTTCCATTTGCCGGCAATAGTAAAGCGACCATTCTGGACAAGCACGAGGGCTTTGTGAAAATAGTCGCCGACGAACGCTTCGGTGAAATCCTGGGCGTTCACATCATCGGCCCGGAAGCATTCGAATTGATTGGCGAAGCGGTCACGGCCATGGAATCGGAAGCTACGGTGGAAAGCATGATGAGCACCATTCACGCGCATCCGACAATCTACGAAGCCATGGGCGAAGCGTTCAACAACGTCTACGGGCTGGCGATCAACATCTAGGCTGATTTGAATCTTGGCTGATCTGAAAAGCAAAATATGAAAAGGCCACTTGCGGTGCTGGACCTGGGGCGGATGCGCTACGCCGACGCCTTCGCCGTCCAGCAGCGCCTGGTGGGTCAGCGCAAACGCGGCGAGGCAGTAGATACGCTGCTGATCGTGGAGCATTCGCACGTGGTCACCATGGGGCGGAACGGAAAACAGAACAATATCCTGGCCAGCAGCGAGGTGCTGGAGCGCACCGGAATTGAATATTTCGAGACAGACCGGGGTGGCGACGTGACCTATCATGGTCCTGGCCAATTAGTGGGGTATCCCATACTTGATTTGCGAGAATGGAAGCGCGACGTACACGCCTATTTCAACGGTGTCGAGCAGGCGTTAATCGACGCGCTGGCAGTTTTCGGGCTGCCGGCGGAACGGATTCCGGAGCGCGGCAGTGAAGGCGTCTGGGTCAAGGGCGGGAAAATCGCCGCGATTGGCATACACATTAGCCGTTGGATTACTTCGCATGGTTTCGCGCTGAACGTGGATACCGATCTCAGTTATTTCAAGTATATAGTTCCTTGTGGTTTAACGAAGCCGGTTTGTTCCTTGCGCAGCCTCGGTTGCCAAGCCGGCCGCGATGAGGTGATACGCGCCGTTACAGCTTCATTCGCGGGAGTTTTCGAGTACGACCTTGTGACGGCACAACAAGAGCTGCAGGAGACGCGATGATCGATGTAGTGATGCCCCAAATGGGCGAAAGTATCGTGGAAGGTACGCTGACGCGCTGGCTGAAAAAGTCAGGCGACAAGGTGGAGCGGGACGAACCATTGTTCGAGATATCGACGGACAAGGTAGACACGGAGATCCCAGCCCCCACGGCAGGCGTATTGTCCGAGATTTTAGTGCAGGAAGGCACCACGGTGGCGATAAATTCCATCGTAGCCAGAATTGGAGAGGCCGGCGACGGCGCTGCTCCGGCCAAAGCGGAAGAGCCTGCTCCCGCTCAAACTCCCGCCCCCGCGGCGCCTGCTGCGGCCGCACCGGCTGCGCCGCCACCTCCACCTAGCCCGGCTCCCACCGCGGCAGGACCGTATCCGATCGAGCCTGCCGCCGCAACGCCACCAGCCCCCGCTCCACAAGCGGATGCCGACGAGGATCAAGGGCCTTTGTCGCCGCTGGTCCGCAAAATGGCGCGCGAGTACAACATCGACCTGGCTCAAGTGAAGGGCACGGGCGCCGGCGGCAGAATCACCAAGCAAGACGTGGAAGCGCACATGTCGTCGCAGGCAGCGCGCACCTACGCAGCTCCCGAAGCACCCGCCCCGGCTGCGCCAACGGCCAAGCCTGCAGCCGCCCCGGCCGCGCCGCTGCCGCTAGCCGAATCCGCCAAGACTCGCAGCGAACCGCTCTCCGTCATGCGGCAGAAGATCGCCGAACACATGGTCATGAGCCAGCGCACGTCGGCGCATGTGACAACGGTTCACCGCGTAGACATGACGAAGGTAGCCAAGCTGCGCGATAAGTCGAAAGTGGAATTCCAGGCTCGCAACGGCTTCTCGCTCACCTTCCTACCCTTCGTTGCCGCGGCGGCCGTTGAAGCCTTGCGCGCCTTTCCTATTGTGAATGCCTCGACGGACGGAAAGACCGTGCTGTATCACCGCGATATCAACATCGGTATTGCCGTCGCGCTGGAGGGCGGCCTCATTGTCCCGGTCATTCGCGCCGCCGACGAAAAGAACGTTGCCGGATTGCAGCGCTCGATCGTCGATTTGGCGACGCGCGCCCGTTCCCGTCAGCTGAAACCGGACGAAGTCCAGGGTGGAACGTTCTCTATCACCAACTTCGGCAGTTTCGGGAGTATCTTTGCCACACCGGTCATCAATCAGCCGCAAGTGGCGATCCTGGGTGTGGGCGCCGTTGAAAAAGTACCAGCGGTGGTGGACGGGGATGCCATCGCAATCCGCTCACAGGCGCACCTTGCTCTCACGTTCGATCACCGCCTGATTGACGGGGCGCTGGCCGATCAATTCTGCCAGAAGGTGAAGGCCGTATTAGAGAACTGGTCCGCCAACATTCTCTAGCGGCTGCTAGGGTTTAGGCGCTTTGGCCGCGGGCTTGCTGGAGAGCAGGCCCGCGTTTCTATTTGCCCCCGTAAAAGTAACACTCCCTCGGGGTGGAACTTTTCAGCTTCTGCCATCGATTCACACACTTACGCTTTCGGATATATACACTCGCAACCTGGGAGTGGGTGTATTTTTTCTCTTGACGAATGCTTAATGCGGGTTTAATATTCCTTTCAGGCTTGCTAAACAACGCAGGCAAAACCAGGTCGATGAAAGAGGTCCGCGCATGACCTTCCAGGTCGGAGAGAAAGTGGTTTACCCAAACCACGGAGTTGGAACGATTGAGAACATTAGTTCGCGTTCCTTCGGTACTCAGCAGGAGCGGTTCTATTTGCTCCGCCTTGCACCCAATTGCATGACCGTGATGGTCCCGTTTTCCCATGTGGGCGACGTAGGGCTACGCAAGGTCACCACGTGCAGCGAGATCAGCCGGGTTTTAACTTATCTTTCGGCGCCCGGCCGACCCTGCTGCCCGCACGATTGGAAAGATCGCTTTAAAGAGAATTCTGACAGGATGAAGGGCGGCAGCCTTTTGGAGATTGCGGAGGTATTCAAAGCCCTCGTGCTCATCCAATCGACCAAACCGCTTTCCTTCCGCGAGAAGAAGATGCTGGAGCGGTCGCGCAGCATGCTGATTCTGGAAACGTCAGTGGCTCGTTCGGTCAGCGAACCGGAAGCGGTCAGCTTGATAGCCAAAGCACTGGCGAAAAGTGCTCTACCTATGCCGGCGGCCCTGTAGGGGCCAGCCGGGGCAGGGTGTCGGTATACTGTTAGAGCACGTGTTTAAGAAAAACATTGTGATGGCGCTATCGTCTAACGGTTAGGACAGAGCCCTCTCAAGGCTTAAATAGGGGTTCGATTCCCCTTAGCGCTACCATCCTTTCAGTAACTTACAAGCAAAAACATAGACGCTGTAATGAGAGGGCTCAAATCCGGGCCCTTTGAAACGTTCAGAACGCCCCGCCACCTTTGGCGGGAGCGGTCACCAGTAACATCATTGGCGCCTGTCCCGGTAACCCGGCAGCTCAGAAGACGCGAGCTGCTAACGTTGCATCGTAGGCGGACACGAAAATAATTTTCTCTTTAAAATCAGTTAGATCTGGATATTGGCATCCCTGAAACTATTGTAAGGATCTAATATTGACGAAGAAGGTATCAAATGATACGCTGGCCAAGGAGTACAAAAGGGATTCGAATTTAAGAGGTCGACCCGCTCACAAAGAACTAACCGGAAAGATCCGGTCAGCGCGAACAATTTTGCTCTCCCATGGCTATAAAGCTGCCGAGACATCCAAGCTGGCGGAGAATTTTCGAGAATTGGATCTCTTTTCGCTTGAAGAGCAAATGGAAGCGTTAGGGGCAGCGCTAAGGGAGATTTCACCTGAAGACTACGCGGGGTCTCATCCGCCGTCGAAATCCTATGAGCGCTTGACGCGAGAGCGAGAGCTTTTCGCTTTTTCCTGGAACTCTGAGCATTTTAAAAAGAAAATGTATTTCAAGTTTTGTTTGGTAAACACGACCTTATTCGTCTTCTCACTGCATGAGAGTACTCCCAAAGGGGGCGGTCAATGGTGACTTGTATTAAGTGTGGCAAGAGTGATATGGAAACTCGGTCCGCAAGTGTGCCCGCCGAGATCAAAGGTGAGCATTTTTTGGTGCAAATGAGTAAAGCTCTGGTTTGTCCTGCATGCTGCTATGCGACGGTTGACGGCAGAGACATGCCGGAGTACATGCGTTTGACTGCAGACGC
Organism: Bryobacteraceae bacterium; assembly: GCA_035316385.1. Taxonomy (GTDB): domain Bacteria; phylum Acidobacteriota; class Terriglobia; order Bryobacterales; family Bryobacteraceae; genus Bog-105. The sequence continues at coordinate 8,415 of DATHIZ010000284.1, forward strand.
TTATCGACGTAAACATGGACTACTGACGAGTGACGAGATTCGTGCTTTGCGGGGTCGGCTTCGCATGACGCAAGACGAATTTGCTTCGTATCTTGGTGGTGTTGGTGTTGCCAGTGTGAAGAGGTGGGAATTAGGACAAATTCAAGCCAAAGCAATGGATAGGCTGATTCGCTTGATGGTTGATCAATGGACCGCGCGCGAAAACTCAAGGACTCTTAGCGTGATTACTCCGGAGCTGGATAATGCATTTGCTTTGGAGAACCAGAATGGCCCCCTTAAGCCAGCTCGCGTCGCGGGCTTTGCGAGTGGTTTGAGGGCGGTCATGATAAGTGACCGCCAACAGAATACGCTGGGGAATGGGATTGTACCAATGATTGAAGGTTTTGTTGCATTGCCCAAAAAGCCCGCGACTGCCGAGCGGGAGCACGGTCTCTTGGCGGCGATCTGGTCTGCTGGGCAAAATCAGATTAGTGGGAGTTTGTGAAGATGGCGAAAGCAGGCCAAAGAGCGAAACACGATGAGGCCAAGTTGGCCGCTAAGACTGGGCCGATTCTCGATTTGAGCGAACTTCTCGTCCGATACCCACCGGGCGGCACTCAGAATGCTTACGGCAATATTGTGATTGTTAATTGGACATTGCATGATGTCCGCATTCGTTTCTCAGAACTGATGTATGCTGCTGATCCTCATGCACCGAGATCCTC
>DATHIZ010000285.1:0-10594 GCA_035316385.1 Bryobacteraceae bacterium
CCAAGGTGGATCACAGCACCGCACGGTTACAACACGCGGATGCTCTTGCCCGTGCCCTTGGCTGCGATATGTCGAAGTGGTTCGCGGCCACCGCTCAGAATTTCTTCCTGCGCGTTTCTAAATCCCAGATGGCGGATGCGCTGAGGGAAGCTGGTAAGCCCTTGAGCGTCGAAGGACTGAAACGAAAGAAGACTGAACTGGCGGCTCTCGCCGAAAAGGAAATTGTCGGGACCGGCTGGTTACCGGAACCAGTCAGAATCTCGCCCGGTTCTCCCGTCATCGACGAGACCGGAAAATAATCCGAACCAGCAACGCGAAGGTGGCAATATCACTGATCGTGCGGCACGCATCTTTTCTTCGCCGCACGATTAACAGCGCTGGAAAACCTCAATAGTACGGCAACACAAATCAAGAAAGAACGTGAAAGAACCACTATAATGCGGGACTATTCTGTCTTCATTGCTGACTGTCTCTGTGGCAGACCGTTCGAAACACGACTGCGCTACTACATTTGCCCATCTTGTGGCCGCCACATCATTCTTGAATGGGGCGCAGACTCCACGCCCGAAATGAACAATAAACATTTAGCGCAGCACTCACCGGAGGCGTCGGCACGATGCAACTCCCGGAATACAAGTAGTAGCTGAATGGCGTAAAGCAGCGGTTGTCTAAAACCCATGGGCCGCCCGCACGCCAGTAAGACAGAGGGTTCTCATCCGCAGCCGCACGCAACAGCGGGATCGCGAATCGGCGTACTTCCGATACGAGTCGCTTCAAGTCCTCCGGCTGTTCGGTGAAACGGCTACGGCGAACAAAGGCCCGCCATTGAAGGGCTCTTGCGGGATCCGCGTAATAGGTCTCCGTCAGGCCAGTGGGGTCGGTTTCAATCCGCGTTGCGCGGTTCTGGTAGGTCGCGATGACCGCTTCGATCAGAACCGCGCCAGCAAATGGATACGTGCGCGATAAGAGCGCGAGGTCATAGTAATCCTTCATCCGGCTGTTCAGCAAGCCGAGTTTTGTAAGAGCCTCGAGTTTTTCCGCAACCACGGTCTCTTTGGGATAAGCGAGGAGTACCGGGGGCGGAAAATCAAGCAACGTCGGATACTCGACTTCGCTGGGCGCAAGCACAATTACATCCCCGAATCCGATATCGATTTGCATCGGTATCCGCGCCCGCGCCAGGGCTGCGTTGAATCTGATCCGGACGCCCTCATATTCCGCGCTCTCCTTAATGCGAGCGGCCTCTATTGAGGCTGGATCAAACTCGATTCCGTCAGCTTCAATGACGATGCGACAGATCGAGCGCACAATTCCGAAACATGCTCCAACTCGTTGCTTGTCCTACCGGCGAGATCGATATCCATGGTCGGACGCGACAAGGGCGCCTGCCAAGCCGTGAGAAGGGGCGCCCTTCAATACAAACCGATTGGAGACTGGAGATCGTGCCAGACGATAGAGAAACCGCTCCATGGCGAAGTACTGGAGGAGTTCCTGGAATGGACGTCCCTGTGCCCATGACAGGTTCAGAAGGCGTTCCCGTACGGATGCACCTATGTCACGGCGGCTCACAGGATAGCGTCCATAATATGGACGAATGATTCGTTGGACACGATCAATCCGGGCAAACTTGGAAAGCGCCTGGAAGTCGGGCTTCCGCTGGCGCTCCCTGTAATTACGGAGGGCTTCAATCGCAATCTCGACTCCGATCTTATTAAAGCAGTCCACGATGGTCTTCTCCGCCGAATAGATTCGAACAGGTACACCATCAATCGCGGAGACCTCGATACCGGCACTGAATGAAGGCTCTGAATACCAAAAAAAAACACGGAGGGGAATGCTGTCGATCTTCGGGACCTGACCGTGGCTGGGGAGCGCAATATCGACAGCATGCGGGACCTGGGTAGTGAGACGGTGATGAGCAAGGGCTGAGATGAGGCAGATGACAGCGCGCGGAATTCGTAGTGCGATCGGCACGAGGTCCGGGCTGGTGAGCTTGGGCGCGGAGGTGAGTCGGTAAAGGCCTCTGCCGACCTGTTCGATTTCGCCGGAATCCCTCAGAGCGTATAGTGTGCGCGGATGGACCCCGAGCCGGATCGCTTTGCTGGTCCGGAGCATCCCCCCATTTCGGGTGAACACGGAACGTGCCTTGGTGAGTCCTGTTTTAACAGACGGCATTGTACAAAACCTGCGGATGTATACCTTAGATCCGAGGTTTTATCCGCCGTGTAGCGAGCGGATAACTATTCGTCAAACGGAACGATTTATTTCATCTGTTATTTGAATATTCTCGATGATTGGTTCACCCTCTTCCTCTGTTCCCAGTGTTCCTAGTTCTGGGAATAAGTGGGAACACCGCAACCCATTGAGACTGAGGCTTGTTCCCAGTGTTCCGTGTGTTCCCATAAGTTTCAAAATCTGTATGGACGACGCGGACCCCTTATACGCGCCTGCGGCCCCAAGAGCCGGGAACAAGACTGGGAACACCCGGAACATTATTCTTCGGCCTCTCGGTATCGCCACTCCAATCGAGTCCCGAACCGCTCACGGTATCGTTTCCCAACCCAGGGCCTTTAAACTGCGGGCGACCCGGTTCTTATCCATTTGCGTCCACTGCGCCTTCGGCTTTTCAAGACACCGTGACAAGACGTCGGAAACGGATACGCTCGGGCGGTTTTCGATCCAACGCCCAATGGGCTCCTCCCACGGATCGCCTTCATAGCGATCCGCTTGTTCTTCGGCTGCCGCTTCCGCCAGTTCTGCGGTTTCCAACCACCAGGGAGAACCGCAGTCGCTGCGGGAAACGGCTGTCCGCGAATGGAACAGCAGCGGATTTGGTGATGGTTAAGAAACCAGACTGCCGTCTGAGTAAATCCGGGCGCCAGCGGCTTCTCTGCCCCGCTTCCAATCTTCGAGTCCCGGGCCGCTTATTGCAGCCGCCTTGCCCCGGAGTTGCGCCATTTCCGGGACACTCAAGTGTTTAAACTCCTGGGCTATGCGAACATCGTCTTCCACTTGCCTTGTAGTCGTGCATCCCATGGCCACGCAGTGAATGGGAAGGCTTAGTGCGTAGGTAAGGCATTCCTTCAGGGAAATAGCGCGCAGCAATTTTGCATTTGCGGTGCTCTTCATCCCCTGAATACCCATACCGCGCTTCACCGCAACGGGCAGCACGGCCTTTTCAAAGCTGAGGTATGACGGATCGGCGGCGTGCAATGGCATCAGGATGGTGTCGTATTTGTCGTAGCGGTTCAGCATGGCAAGGTGGACATTCGGATCGTGGTGGCCTGTGAAACCGATGAAACGGCACTTACCGGCTTTCTTCGCGGCCTCGAATGCTTCAATGGCGCCGCCGGGCGCGAAGATCTGATCTACCTCACTCATCTCACCCACCTGGTGAATTTGCCACAAGTCGATGTAGTCTGTCTTCAATGCTCGCAACGAAAGATGAAGGTCACGCTCCGCACCCGCTTTTGTGCGCTCGGGAGATTTTGTTGTCAGGAAGATCTCCTTGCGCATCGGGGGCAGAACCGCGCCGTAAACCTCTTCCGATCTTCCGTTCCAGTAGATGCGCGCCGTGTCAAAGTAATTCATGCCTAGCTCGAAGGCGCGCAAAGTGATCGCTTTCGCGTCTTCGAAACTGCACATGGGAAAACGGCCTCCCGCCTGACCAATAACGGTTAGGCTCTGACCCGTCTTTCCAAAAACGCGTTTGGGGATATCGCCGGCCTTTACACGTACAGGCTCTTGGGCGCCTAAGGCAGACGCAAGTCCAACAGAAAGCGAAGAAGAAAGAAATGTTCGGCGTCGCATCTTGTTCCTGGTATTAGTTTATGCCTTTTTTCGCGAATTGGCCGGCAACCAAAACAGTTGGCTCGGTTGCTGCATTTTTCTGTAATCATTGAAGCTGCATGCCCTTAAACCGCAAGGAATCGAGGAAATCCGTAATGGCTCGCGCTGAAATTCATTGGGAAGATCCGGCTGGAACTCCTAATACTGCTTCCGCGATGATCGAAGATACTTCCCGCAGTGGGATGAGCATTCGGAGCCCAAAGCAGATCTCCGTCGGGTCGAAGCTCGAAGTTAAATGGCACCGTGAGCATCTTGTCGGCGTTGTTAGGAATTGCCGTAAAGATGGATTCGAATATCTCCTGGGCATTCAGCGAGATTTGCCATAAGGAGCAATTCTCGATGCCGGATTCACTCTGAAAGAATGGGCTCCGGAACCTCCACCGTCTCCGGCCGGAGTTCCTTGTGACGATCGAGGAAACGCACGCAGGCGTTCCAGCGCAGGATCGCGTCGTCGTTGCTTGAGGGACGTAAGCGCTCGGCTTCCTCGAATAGGTGCAGCGCCTTGACTAGCCAATCGTAAACATAGCCGCCGGATCCCTGCGTGCCCGCTCCGTGAACTGCTTTCGCACGCCGCTCCCACGCGATCCCGGAATAATAGGCGCGATCGTACTCCGCTTCCAGACCGGAAATCGCGCTTACCGCACTGGAAAACGCCCCAGTGTCCTGCTGCAGTTGGTCGGTCAACGCGAGGATCAGGCTGACGCGCGCCTGCCGGTTTGCAGGGTCAACTTCGAGGATGTCGCGGCAGATGCTCTCGGCTTCGTTCGGTTCGTTCAGCAAACGGTAACGCTCAGCCTTCGCCAGCGAGCCGTCCACGCTGTCGCGAGAAATGGGTTTTAGCGTGAACATATGGATCTCCTTCCAATCAGATGATATGAAATAGTTGCTTGAGAGGATCGAAAAACCGGTCGACAACCCGCTCCTTGAGTGGAATGATCGCGTTCTCGGTGATCGTAATGGACTCCGGACACACCTGCCGGCAGCAGGTCGTGATGTTGCAATAGCCTATATTGTGCTGGCGTCGTAAGTCGCTCACGCGGTCTTCGGTATCGAGAGGATGCATTTCGAGCGCCGCGACATGGACGAGGAAGCGAGGACCGATGAATTCGTCGTGCTTGTGGTGTTCACGCAGGACGTGACATACATCCTGGCAGAGAAAACACTCGATGCACTTGCGAAACTCCTGTACGCGCTCGACATCGGCCTGCTGCATGCGCCACGTGCCGTCCGGCGCGTCCGGTGAACGGGGCCTGAATCTCTTGATCGTCTTCTTGACTTTGAAGTTCCAGGAGACGTCGGTGACCAGGTCACGGATCACGGGAAACGCGTGCATGGGCTCCAGGATGACGGGCATCTCCAAATTGAGATTGCTGAGGCGCGTCATGCACATGAGCTTGGGCATTCCGTTAATCTCAGCCGAGCATGAGCCGCACTTCCCGGCCTTGCAGTTCCATCGCACCGCAAGGTCGGGCGCCTGCTGCGCCTGGATGCGGTGAACCGCGTCCAGAACTACCATGCCCTCCTCGACGGGAGTCGCAAAGTCCTGGAATTGGCCACCGGCCGGGTCTCCGCGCCAGATTCGAAATATCGCTTGACTGGCCATCTATTTCATCTCCTCAATCACGGCCTTTAACTCGCCGGGCAAGGGCTGGAGCGGGCGCTTTTCCACTTGCATTTCACCGTTAGCGCCGCGCTTGACGACAATGTTGTACTTGCCCCACTCGGTGTCCTTATTGGGAAAGTCTTCGCGGAACTGCGCGCCCCGGCTCTCCTTTCGAAGCAGCGCGGCGCGGGTGATTGTCTCGGAAACGTTGAGAAGATTCGCAAGATCCATGGCGGTGTGCCACCCATTGTTGTACTGGCGATGTCCAGCGATACCCGCCCGGTCCGCCCGCTCGCAAAGTTGGTGGATGACGTCGAGCGCCTGCAGCATTTCGCTCTCGGTTCGAACGATGCCAACCAGGTTCTGCATCGATTCCTGCAGGTCGTATTGAATCTGATATGGATTCTCGCCGGCAGGACCGCGATCGAAGGGCGTGAGGGCGGCGTTTGCGGTCGCCTGAAGCTGGGCCTCATCGATGGTTGCCGCGCCGCTGCTCTTGGCGTACTCAGCTGCAAACCGCCCCGCACGCCGTCCGAACACCAACAGATCGGAAAGCGAATTTCCTCCTAGCCGGTTGGCGCCGTGAAGCCCGGCGGCGACTTCGCCCGCGGCAAACAATCCCGGCACGGTGGACATCTGCGAATCGCCATCCACGCTGATCCCGCCCATCATGTAGTGCGTAGTAGGCCCGACTTCCATCGGCTCTTTGGTGATATCCAAGTCCGCGAGCTGCTTGAACTGGTGATGCATGCTGGGCAGTTTGCGCTTAATGTGTTCCTCCGATTTCGGCATGCGCTCCTTTATCCACGCGATGTCTAAGAAGACGCCGCCATGGGGTGTGCCCCGCCCTGCCTTGACCTCGCGATTGATGCAGCGCGCGACGTGGTCTCGGGTGAGCAGTTCGGGAGGCCGCCGCGCGTCCCTATCGCCCTGCGTGTAGCGCCATCCCTCATCCTCGTTGTCCGCTGTTTGGTCCTTGTAAAGATCCGGGATCTCGTCAAACATGAAGCGGCGGCCCGCGTTGTTGCGCAGAACTCCACCTTCGCCGCGCACGCCTTCGGTCACCAGGATGCCCCGCACGCTAATTGGCCAAACCATACCCGTCGGATGGAATTGAACGAACTCCATGTCCTTGAGCTCTGCTCCCGCGCGATACGCCAATGCATGCCCGTCGCCCGTGTACTCCCAACTGTTGCTCGTGATCTTGAACGCGCGTCCGATTCCCCCGGTGGCAAGCACGACGGCATTCGCCTGCCACAGACAAAAATGCCCTTTCTCGCGGTCATATCCGCAGGCCCCCGCGACGCGGCCCGAGTCCAACAGGAGCGTGAGCACCGTACATTCCATATGCACCTCCATGCCGGTGTGGATGCCGTGATCCTGGAGAGTGCGGATCATCTCGAGGCCGGTGCGATCGCCGACGTGCGCCAGGCGGGGATAGCGATGCCCGCCGAAGTTGCGTTGAAGAATCCGGCCGTCTTTGGTGCGGTCGAAAAGGGCGCCCCAGGCCTCAAGTTCGCGTACGCACTCCGGGGCCTCTTTGGCATGCAGCTCCGCCATGCGCCAGTTGTTGAGATACTGCCCCCCGCGCATGGTGTCGGCGAAATGCACGCGCCAGTTGTCGCGATCGTCGACGTTCGCCAGAGCAGCGGCAACCCCGCCTTCGGCCATCACCGTGTGCGCTTTGCCGAGCAGCGATTTGCAGACCACTCCCACTCTGACGCCGCTTGCAGCCGCTTCGATTGCGGCGCGCAGCCCCGCGCCGCCCGCGCCGATGACCAGCACGTCGTAGGAATACCGTTCGAATTCCGGCATCTAAAGGAGTCTCCAGTCCTGCCAGATACCCATCGAGCAGAGGCGGACATAGATATCGGAAAATCCTACCCAGAAGAGACTCGCCCAGGCCCATTTCTTGTGCCCGGCATTCAGGCAGCTCACGCAATCGTAGAGCTTGTGCCGCACGGGGTGTTGCGAGATCTGGTCGAGAGTTCCTCCCACCAGGTGCCGGAACGCGTGACAGCCAAATACATATCCGCCCAGGAGCACCACATTCACGACCAAAACGATGCTTCCGATCCCGATTCCGAAGCCATCCGGAAAAAAGAAGGACTTGACCGCGTCGTAAGCCAGGAAGCCCCACACCAGGTAAGAGATCCGCAGAAAGTAACGGTGAAAATTTTGTAGGATCAGGGGAAAGCTTCGTTCCCCCAAATAAGTCTTGCGCGGCTCACTCACGGCACACGCCGGAGGGTCGGCCCAGAATGACTTATAGTATGCGCCGCGATAGTAGTAGCACGTCAATCGGAAGCCGCCGGGTATCCAGAGAATGAGCAGCGCCGGAGAAAACGGCAGAAAGCTTGGAAACCACTGCGGCTTCGGGCCGAACAGCGCATGCGGCGAATCACCGAAGATCTCGGGTGAATAGAACGGGGAAATGTACGGGCCGTACGTGTAGTGGCTGTTTTGAAATGCCGCCCACGTGGCGTACACCAGAAACGCGCTTAGTCCCAGAAAGACAGCGGACGGTGAAACCCACCATGCATCGCGCCGCGACGTGTTGCCGAATCTGCCGCCTTTCCAGACGACATCAGGAGCTGCCATGTTCCTCCCCAGGGCAGAGGGATCGGACTGCTGGGTGTTTTTCCCGCTGCTGGCATCGCAGTATATAACAATCAAGCCAAATCCCCGGCGCGGTTCGCTACTGGGCTGTAGGGCACATTCACAAAAAGCCGACGCGGCCGTTTATGTAGAATGCTTACGGGAGCCTGGATGTGCCATTCACATTTCCCGAGGCATCGCGTGCGGGAGTTGTTTTCTCGATCGAGTCGATGTGAGCAAGCCGCAGCCGTATTGTCAAAGGAGGTGTCCATGACGGCAATTCGCATCGTAGCGCTTTCTGTCCTGCCGTTGATGGCATTCGGACAGCAAGTATCATTTGATCGCGATATCCGCCCGATCATGTCGGACACCTGCTTCCGATGTCACGGGCCCGACGCCAGTTCCCGGATGGCGAACATGCGGCTGGACCTTCGCGAAGAAGCGCTGACGCCGAAGCGAAACGGAACTCCGATCGTCCCCGGCGATCCCGAGCATAGCGAAATCATCCAGCGCATCTTCGCCAAGGATGGCCGCGTAATGCCCCCGCCTTTCGCCCACAAGGAGTTGACCGCCAATCAGAAAGAGACCATCCGGCAATGGGTCGCCCAGGGCGCGAAATACGAAATACATTGGTCCTATGCGCCCGTGAAGAGGCCACCCGTACCCAACTCGGCAGCGAGTTCGGCGGCGGGTCCATCGGCGGTGGGTCCAATTGATGCTTTCGTTCAGGCTCATCTTACCCAGGAAGGACTGAAGCCTTCTTCCGAAGCCGATCGCCGCACACTGGTTCGCCGCGTGACGTTAGACCTCACGGGGCTTGCGCCCACGCCTGCGGAAACAGCGGCTTTCGTCTCGGATCATTCGCCCGGCGCTTACGAGAAACTAGTGGATCGCTTACTCGCCTCACCGGCCTACGCCGAAAAACAGGCCGTTCGCTGGCTCGACGCCGTGCGCTATGCGGACACCGCTGGATACCACAGCGACAGCCCTCGTCCCGCCTGGCCTTACCGCGATTATGTGTTGCAGGCCTTTCGCGACAACAAACCATTCGATGTATTTACCCGCGAGCAGTTGGCCGGTGACCTGATGCCGGACGCGACCGTCGAACAGAAAATCGCGTCCGCTTACAATCGCATGGGCCGGACCTCCGCCGAAGGCGGCGTACAGCCCAAAGAATATCTGGCCAAGTATGGAGCCGAGCGCGTGCGTACCTTGAGTACAAACTGGCTTGGCAGCACCATGGCCTGCTCCGAATGTCATAACCACAAGTTCGATCCCATTCTGACTAAAGATTTCTACGCCATGAAAGCCTTCTTTGCCGACGTGAAGGAGAAGGGCCTTGTTCCGGATTTCGGCCCCGATGCCTTCGCGCCGAAGATGCCTGTCTATCAACCGGGCCAGAAAAAACGAATCGAGGCTCTTAAGCAAAGAATTCAGGATGAAAAAAGCGAACTGGACCGTAAGGCCGGTAGCTTAGCGGAGGAACGGCGGGCGTGGCAAAAAGAGGTGCTGGCACAAGCCCACGCCGGTCGCCTTACCTGGAAATTCCCCATTCCGGCGGCAGTTTCGGCGAAGAGCGCAAAGCTTTCCGTGCAGAGCGGAGATCTGGATGAGGGCGAACAGCGAGCCCATCCAAACGTCATTACCACTGGTGGCGCGGGTCTCGTGATTGTAAGCGGGCCGAATCCGGACAATGAGACCTACTCGGTCACGTTGAAGCCGGGTGCTGGTGTGTGGACCAGCCTCGGAGTTGAAGTGGACACGGGCCCGGGGCTCCCTGGCGCCGATATTTCGCGGGGCGCCGATCGATTTGTCATCTCCGAAGTGGACGCGCTGATTTCACCGAACGGCCGGGACGCTGCCAGGAAAACACCTTTTGTCTTCGCCTACAGCACGGTTTCGCCGACGACAGGCTTTCCCGCCATGGCTGTGCTCGACGGCAACTCAAAAACCGGATTCGGAATCGTGGGCAGGGCAAAATCGCCATTCCTGATTCTGCGTTTCGCGCAGCCGCTTCAAACGACGGCCGGATCGACGCTGACGGTCCGGCTGCATCAGGATTCAGACTACCGCCAAGCGACCATTGGGCGATTCCGCGTCGCGCTTTCGAGTGGAACATATTCGTGGGAGAACAATCCGAAGCCCAAACCGGAAAAAACGGAAGCTAGCCAAGACGAGAGCGAGGCAGATTCTCCCATTCCCGCGGGACTTCCCCGGAATTTGATAAAGGCGTTGGAGCGCCCGGAGCCGGAGCGTTCGGCCGAGCAAACGGAAGTCATCCGCGATTACTTCGAATATTCCGCGCCGCAATTGTTCCCCGCACGTCTTGCACTGGCGAAGCTCGAAACGGACCAGAGCCTACTTGAGGGCGCTGTTGCCGAAGTGATGGTTACCGAAAGCGTCGAGCCGCGCGAAACACGTCTCCTACCGCGAGGCAATTGGATGGACGATTCAGGCGACATCCTGCAGCCCGCCATACCGGAGTTCCTGGGTCATCTGAATACCAGCGGCGGCCGCGCCACCCGTTTAGACTTGGCGAACTGG
>DATHIZ010000286.1:0-8043 GCA_035316385.1 Bryobacteraceae bacterium
TCCTGAACTGTGCCGTCCCGCAAGATCTGGTCGATGCGTTGCCGGCCGAGATCGAAACTGGCCAGATAACGCTGCTCGCCCGTCAGCAAGTACCCTCTTAACGCGGTTTCCAACTTGCGCGTATTTCCAACCAACGATTGAACCGCCCTGATTTGGCTGGAGGTTTTTCGGTTCTCCACCCGTGTCGTGAGAACGGCATCCGAACTTGCCAGAACAGCGGCATCGACACCCGCAAACAGAAGCAGCAATCCAAGAATGGCCAATACCGCGGCGGCGATAGAAATATGTTCAGAACCGTCTTCTACTCGGTGGAAGAGGCTCGCAACCAGGGCCGTTCCGAGGGCGCAATCGCACACTGCCGTCGGAATAGCCATTTGCAAAAAAAATGCATCCCACCAAGGCGTCAAAGGCAGACCGGAGACATAACCGAGGAGGGTGAGCAGTCCGACGGAACTCACCCCGACTCCTAGGGAGGCGACTAGCCAATGCACCCGAAACGAAATCTTGACCCTATTGAGTAAGGTTAGGCCGGCTCCGAACAGGATAAAGACGATGGCCATCCCGGGAGCCATCTGCATGCTAGGGACCGCTAGAAAAGCAAGGTAATGAGTTGCCACCGCGGAACTTTGTACAAAGAGATTCAGGCACCCGAGCAGCGACAGGAAGCCGGCGATGAAACGCGTCGGAGTCCGCTGCTTTCGTTGCGCCAGCCACAGCCCGATTCCAGCCAAAAACGTTCCCACCGCAGTCTGGAGCACCATGGCTGGTGCACCCGGAGCCCAGCTGGTTAACGCCGGCGCATCTGCCGCCAGGCCGGCTAAAACAGAGAGACTCACGCCCACCGCAACCAGCATGGCGAAGTGGCTTACGCGGCCGGCGCAAAGTGTGGTCTTCCGCGTTTCTTTCGTTTCGCCAGGCGCGCCGCTATTTGGTGAATCACGAGGCAATAGTTCAATCGGGTTCACCGCGTTAGAGGCTTGCATAGGTAAGGAACTGATACGGTCTTATCGGCTTCCTTTAGGCTGCGCGGCAAGGATTTCAAAATGCCCTCCGGCTTGTTTCTGACGCTTACGGGTGATGAGATGCGATAGTAATCATGTGCTCGTTGAGCCTATTTGCCATGGATGGCCCTCTCCCAGTTCTCTTCGGATCGGCTCAAAAATATCCAATCTCTCGTAATGTGTTTGAGATCAGGACCGATATGTCTCCTGTGATCCGTTTTCGTACCGCCGTAAATTCGCTACTTCTCTTTGGTGCTCGCACCGCAGTGCTGATTAGGCGAAAAACCGCGCCTGCCCAAACACTTGAAAGGCACTCAGACGAGAACGCTGAATCCGAGTTTGGCGCCGCGGTGTCTGCTCAGCGCGAGGCACAACTTGAAACCAGCTCGCAACTCGCCTTTACTCGCTCTCTTGCCGCTCTATGTAAGGTTTGCCCGCGCACTCCCAACGGTGCTCTCGTTTCGCAGGCAAGCAGGTTTTTGGCCCAGGAATCCGTCGCAGCTAAGGTGACTATCAAGTAAAGTACACAGTTATCGACACGCATCACTGCGTGCTCAAAAGGTTCAAGCCTCAGCGATTTTCTACATCGGCCCACTGTTCGACGCCAACCATCTCCGCGACTGATTCGAGTCTCAAAGCACCTGGCGAACCTACAGTCCGGATATCACGGATGGGTGGTTGGCCAAACAAGCGGCTGTATTCACGATTGAATTGACTCGCGCTTTCGTATCAACCTCAAGGCCACAGTCGGAAGTGCTACCCGCGCGCGAAGAACTAGGTATCGGTTTCGTGCCGTGGAGCCCCCTTGGACAGGGTTTCCTCACACCGGGGCGAATACTATGACGCTGTCGGCGGGTCAGTCACCACCGCTCCCGGCACTTTCGACCCCATCAGGCGGGGCGCGTACAACCCGCCGGCGCCGATCCGGCAGGGCAGACGTTGCACGGCGACCACGCTTACGTCTTCTATCAGATCCCTGTAAATGCCAGAAAACTTCCGCTCGTCTTCTGGCACGGCCACGGGCAGTCCGCTACCGGCGAGCAGCTCTGGTTCGGCATGGCTGCATGCCAGATCGGTTCCGCTGGGTCAGCTAAAGAATTGGGCCTCATCGAGCCGCCATAGCAATCATTTTGCAGTCACCGTGTGGATCAGTAACGAACAACGCCGTTGGTTTCGCCAATCCACATGCCAAGGTTTGCAGTGTATCGGGAGCGGCAGCGGAACTTGGAGGACCGGTCGTCCAGTGCCCGGGCTGTCACAAAAAGCCATGTTTGGCGGCTGTTGGCTTGTGAACGGCAACCTGCTGTGTGGTGCTCGCACCGATGGCATGCTGGTCCGGCTTGGCAGGGAAAATGAAGTCTCGGCCCTGGACATTCCGGATGTCGTTCCAATGATGATGCGGGACCGCCGGATGCGCGATTGGGTCAGAGCCGCTCCAGAGGCATGGCGCGGAAACCGGCGCACAGCCACACGCGCGAAAGAGCGTTGACATTTGAGTGCCGAACAGAATTCTCAGCGGGCTGTCGGGTGAGTTCAAGCATCTCGCGAGCTATATTGATGCGCGGACGCTGGCAATACTCTGTTGGCTTCAAACTTGTTGCCTTCTTAAACCGCCGCATAAATGTACGCGTCTCTAGCCCTGCGGTCTTTGTCATCTTTGACATTTTGACTGGCCGGCGGTTCATCCTGGTGGCGGTGGGCGCCAGCGCCAAACTGGTGGCACTGGCGCTCCCGTAGATTCGGCGCCTCAGTTGTGGGCGGTGAGAACCGTACGGCCCGCGGCGCGCCGCGCGTCGGTGACGTGAGAGCGATGCAGCACCTGGTGGAGCGCCAGCGTCAGGAAACTCCGGCCGTATGTACCGAACTCGTGCTCCCGGCCCTTGGGCGGTGCTTGGGTAGGCTTCTCGAGATCCGCCTCGCTGAGCGACTGGAGCAGCTTCAGGTTGCTCTCGCGTACTTGGACGTACTTGGCACGCACCTCGGCGAAGGGCGGATACGCGGCGCGGTCGTTCACCGGCTGACTCTTTTCGCCGAAGAGCGGCTGCCATTCGGCGACGGGATTCGACTCGCCGAAAAGTATCGCCGGTATGCTGCCTTCCACCAGGGCGAGATGGCCCAGGACCCAGAGCGGATGGCATCCTCCGTTAGGGGTGGGGAAGGTGGTCGGCGCATCGCTCATTTCTTCGATCGCGCTGAGCACCGCGCGGTCCGATAAGGTAAGCGCGAAAAGGATCGCTTCTTTCGTATGCATGAGTATTCCTCGATTTCTATATTGCGGTTAGTCCCGCACTCCTAAGTACGGTTCCCATGCTTTGCGAGATACGTGAACGGCTGTGGCTGCGGACAGAATCCATCGGCAGTGTGTGTAGTCCACAATCCGCACGATGCGTCCGCCGGCCACATCGAGGCGGACCGCCGATACCGGCCTCCAACCGTGCCCAGCCTGTTCCATGGCGATAACAGCCGCTTCACCGTCCACCTCGCCCACTGCCAGCCGCCAGGGCTGCTTGGATTGCGCATAGCGGCCGAAGTATGGAGACTCGGATAAACGTCCGTCGAACCGGTCGGCAACGCGGAGGCGGGCGTCCGCCGAAATCAGATTGCGCAGGCCGTCCCAGTCACGGTTGTTGAATCGCTCGACGTAGAGATCCAGCAGGCGGCGAAGCTCCGGGTTCGCTGCACGTGGAGCCGCCAGGCCCGCGGGCAACGATGCCAGCTTGTTACGACCGCGGTGGAGTGCAGCTTTCACGCCTCCGACGCTCGAATCCACAAGTTCGCTGGTCTCCTCAATCGAGTAGTCGAACACATCCTTCAACAGGACACACGCCCGCTCCATGGGAGGCAAGGCGAGTACCAGGTGTTCGACGGCGCGGCCCAGAGCCGGCCCGGCGGCATCGGCTGGCGGCACAACATCGGCGGTGCCCACCTCCGCTTCGGCCTCGCGCCGGACTTCGCCGCGGCGAAGGAAATCGATGCAGCAATTGTGCGCGATGCGGAACAGCCAGGGCTTGAGCGGGAGCGAATCGTTGTAAGTATCGAGTTTGCGAAAGGCCTGGAACAGCGCGTTCTGCACCACGTCTTCGCCATCCAGCACCGACCCGATCATCCGGGAGCAGTACCGATGCAGTGCCGGGCGGAGATTCGTGATGGTTTCGAGAAACGAAACGTAGCGGGCTTGAAAAGGACCGGAATCTTCCATGCCGCTACTACGCACGCCGCCGGCGCTTGGATACGGGAATGCTTGGAATCATACTCTCTCTGCGTAGACTATTCGCTCCACGGGCGTGGACGCAAGCCCGATGACGCGCTGCGCCTTTGGAAAGTATTGCTCGATCGCCACAAGCGCCATCGGCATGATGCCTGTTTTTCGCGGCTGCTTTGGCCATCTGGCAATTCTAGGCTATCGGCTGGAATCCAACAGTCTAGTTGATGTTAGGTCGGCTGGCGAAGCCGAACGCGGTTCCGGGGTCGGCCCGAAACTGTTCGGCTTTCATCCCGGAATCGCGTTCACGTTCCCGGATTCCTCAGTGCGAAATAATTGCGAAACGGAATACCACTAACAGCCGGCATCGCGCCCACAAGACACACCCAGTAAGAAGTCTGCGGCAAAACTTCACCTGTATGCCAGTTAATGCAAAAATGATTGGCAACCCTGCTATGTGTGTGGACGCCGCGTCAATGCAATTGAGGGCCGCAGCGCAGCCCTTGTCTCTCGCCCCAGCACACAGCGACCCGGAGCGCGAACAGTGCTCCGGGGTCGAGGATAACTTCCGGGTTGCCGACGATCATGGAACTAATCCACATGCCCCGGTGCCACCTTGGTTAGATAAAAGTTGGGTGCCGTCCTCTCCGGCCTCGACGTTAGTACCATCGAAATGGAGGTCAGAGCATGAACAAGATCACGCCGTTTCTGTGGTTCAACGACAACGCCGAAGACGCCGCGGAGTTTTATCTCTCGGTATTTCCGGAAGCGAAGAAACTGGGGGAGCTACGTTCGAGCGGCGTGGGGCCTTGGCCCGCCGGAAAGATCGGGACCATCACGATCGAACTTATGGGTCAGCAAATGACGTTCCTCAACGGTGGCCCCGCGCAGGTGCTCACGCCGGCTTTCTCGTACTCCGTCGCGTGCAAAGACCAGGCCGAGATTGACCGCTACTGGGACAAGCTGCTCGAGGGTGGCAAGCCCATGGCCTGCGGCTGGCTGACGGACAAGTTCGGCCTGTGCTGGCAGATCGTGCCCGAGAAGATTGGCGAGATCCTGAAGCATCCTAAGGCGATGGCTGCGATGATGAAAATGGTGAAGTTCGACATCGCCACACTGGAGGCCGCGGCGAAGGAGTAGCGGCGGCCGAATGACTGGAACTTGACTTCGGTCCCGGTATTCGACCGCAGTTTCGCCCTGCTTCGCGAAACGGACGAAGTAAGCCGAGTACGCTTGCGGGTGCCGCCAAGCGGTTAAGGGTCAGGCTGCTAGTGCCAATCACCACATGCTTGTTTCGAAACCAGTTCTGGATGTCACAGCGTTGCTGAATGAAGAAAGGACTTGTGCTCGATTAGATAAAAATTTGCTCCCGTCAGGCATTTCTCCATTCGAAATTGAACTGAGCGTATCGTGCGGACGCTTCATAGCGGTCCCGATCACTCGTGCCGCGTGACATTACTCTGTTATGACACAACGTCTGTCTATTCGAATTGCAGATATGCATTGTCGTGGTCGAATCACGCGCCATCCTTTAATAACCAACAAGTAATGGAAGAGTAGCCGACCGTTCGGAAACAATACGCAACACTTCGCCGTCGAGCCCGAACAGGGTTTTGCACTTGTACGATTTGCGAGTTTATACGTCAAAGGACCGAGGGTAGACGTTCCCTGGATTCACTCTTCCCGAAGAGCGATCATCGGGTCAACGCGGGAAGCTCGGCGAGCAGGCAAGTAACCGGCGAGCGCAGCCACAATCGTGAGTATCGCGGAGACTAGGCCAAGCGTCCACGGATTATTGGGCTGCAGACCGTAGAGAAGGCTTGCCACCATCTGCGTTGTTGCCAACGCAGAACCCAAGCCGGCTATCTCGCCAACGGCGATCAACATCGCGACCTCGCCGAGCACCATTCAGAATATGCGAGGTCGCTCTGCGCCCAACGCTAGGCGAATCCCGATTTCATTGCGTCTGCGCGCCATGTTGTA
Organism: Bryobacteraceae bacterium; assembly: GCA_035316385.1. Taxonomy (GTDB): domain Bacteria; phylum Acidobacteriota; class Terriglobia; order Bryobacterales; family Bryobacteraceae; genus Bog-105. The sequence goes on from DATHIZ010000286.1 coordinate 6,187, forward strand.
TGACATAACGCCGTAAAGTCCGATTGTGGCGAGAAGGAGCGCGAGCGCGGCAAAGAAACCGGAGAGTGTCGCAAGGAGTGTTTCTCCTTGAATTGATTCGTCCACTTTGGCGGCAAGCGTTTGGAATTCAATGGACACGTTGGGGTTCACTCTTGTGATTGCGGATTTTACGCCGGAGATGAGATTAGTCGGAGAGCCGGCGGCAGATCGCAATTCAAAGTGAGTTTTCGGCAAGCGTGCATGAAGTCACCGCCAGATAACTGTTAAGGTCGTTCTTCCGCCGGGTTTTCCGGCGAGGAGGAAGGCCATGCCGAGAAGCAAGTCCCCCATCGTGAGCCTTGAAGAAGCAAAAGCGCGCTTCGAAGAATGGAGAAACATCCGCCGGGGGAAAGCCCGTATACCCGTTGAGCTCTCCGGCTGTCTGTTCATCTTCCGCAGCCGCCGGGGTACCGCGATAAAACTGTTGGCCTATGACGGCCAGGGTTTTTGGGTCGCCACGAAACGGTTGTCAAAGGGCCGTTTCAAGTGGTGGCCCAGTGGCTCTGAGCCGGCGCGAACCCTGCGCGCGCATCAGGCGCAGTTACTGCTGGCCGCCGCGAATCCGGATGCCGAAGCGCCGCCCGTATGGCGGCAGGTGAGCGCTTAAGAAAATTACGCCAACCCCCTTGCGTTCCATTTTTGACTCTGCCACACTGCGAACAGAATGCCGGTATGGAGATACCGGGGACGCGCTGTTACCACTGAAGAGATCGATTTCATCCGCAGGCTAATCGCGGAACATCCCACGGCAAGTCGGCGCCGACTGTCGGAGAAACTCTGCGAGGCATGGCAATGGAAGCAGGCCAACGGCGCTTTGCGAGATATGGTCTGCCGCGGCTTGTTACTGATGCTGCACCGTGCGGGCGAGATCGAGTTGCCGGCGATTCGTTACCGGCCTCCCAATCCACTGGCTCGGCGCGAGCGGCCACAACCGATGCTGATCGACACGACGCCACTGACGTGCGCGCTCAGTGACATTCGCCCGATCCTGCTCGAACAGGCGAGAAAAACGGCCGACGAACCATTGTTCAACAGCCTGATGGAGCAGCATCACTATCTTGGCTACGAACAGCCGGTGGGCGAGCACCTGAAGTATCTGGTGTGGGCACAAGGCCGCCCCATGGCCTGCATGGCATGGAGTTCGGCGCCGCGTCATCTGGGCAGCCGCGACCGTTATACGTTATATAGGATGGAGCGCGCCGAAGCGCGCCGGCGGAACATTCGCTTCATTGCTTACAACACGCGCTTCCTGATTCTGCCGTGGATCAAAGTTCCGCATCTGGCGTCGCACATTCTGGGCCGCGTGGCGGCCACGCTGCCTGCGGACTGGAAGCGCATGTACAGTCATCCGGTCTACTTCGCGGAGACCTTCATCGATCCCGGTCGTTTTCGCGGGACCTGTTACCGCGCCGCCAACTGGGTGCTGATGGGCCGGACCACAGGGCGTGGCAAAGCATCCAACAGTTACACACCAAACCGCTCCATTAAAGAGGTCCTGGGGCTGGCTCTGACACGACGCTTCCGCGAGTTGCTGAGTGAGTAGAAAACATGAAGACCTCACGGCGCCGTCTCGATGTGAATGTGGAAGAACTGGACCGGCTAATCGATGCGGCTGAAAACGGGCCGCTGAGCAACGCGGATCGCCAGAAGCTCAAAACCACGCTGCATGCGCTGGTGGTTCCGCGTTGGTCTGTATCCAGAAATAGCCGGGGTAGGTGCGCTCACAAAGCCCGCCAAACCGATACAACTGTTCGCCTACAACTGTTCGCCGAGCTTCAGCCTCTCAACTTCTTCCTCGCTGAGGGGAGGGCCAGTGAT
>DATHIZ010000287.1:0-3419 GCA_035316385.1 Bryobacteraceae bacterium
GCCTTGGTTCGACGGTCACATCCTGACCTGGGGAGGCTCGGCCTTTGGCCACACGCAATGGGCGATTGCCGATCAAGCGGCTCCAGGACCTTCCGCGCTTATGGTTTACTTCGCCAGCACCAACTTTCACGATATGTTCTATCCCGGCGGCGCATTCTCGCTCGATAGCGCCCTGAGCTGGGCGGCGCGCAGCCATGGCACAAAGGACCAGGCCGACTGGCCCTCAGCCGATGAGGTAAAACAAGCGGCAAGCGGATTCCCGCTGCTCGATGCAGATCGGCGGGCTACAGGCTCAGAGGTGGACTTCTTCAAGGATTGGGTTGAGCATCCGGATCGAGACGCCTTTTGGGGGGATATCGATGGTCAAAACCGAGTGCAGTCGCTCAAAGCGCCCATCCTGCTCATGGCTGGCTGGTATGATCCGTTTTTGCCGACGCAACTGAATGACTTTATGCTCATCCGGCAATCAGGGGAGCCAGGCGTGGCTGGCCGCAACCGCTTGATTGTCGGGCCATGGACGCACGCCAGCGAGGTCACCTTCCCTGACGGAACGAAGGCGGAAAACTTCAGACGGCAGAGCCTGGCGGTCAGTCTCCCGTGGTTCGATGAGAACTCAGGGCCGGCTACCTCGCCGCCAGTGGCCAATTCTCCAGTCAGGCTCTTTGTGATGGGTAAGAACGAATGGCGAGCCGAGCAGGAATGGCCTTTGGCCAGAACACAATACACCCCATATTTCTTAGGCAGCGTGAAGTCGGCGAACAGCATTACTGGAGACGGAACACTGAATGTCCATGCGCCAACCGCCAAGGAACCGGCTGATTCCTATACATACGATCCTCTGCATCCGGTGCCCACGGCTGGCGGAGCCATGATTGGCCCAGCCGCTGGCATCGCACGTCAAAATGAGGTCGAGGGCCGAGGTGATGTGCTTGTGTACACAACCCCATCCTTGAATCAGGATCTGGAGGTGACCGGACCCATATCGCTGATCCTGTACGTCTCGACAACTGCGCCGAATACAGACTTCACCGCCAAACTGGTGGATGTTCACCAGGACGGCTCCGCCTTCAACATCTCTGAAGGGATACTGCGGCGCTCCTATCAAGAGGTGCAAGGCCCGTTAGCCGCCGAAAAGGTATATGAAATCCATCTCGATCTTTGGCCGACCAGCATGGTGTTCTTCAATGGACATCGAATAAGGCTGGAAGTTTCAAGCAGCAATTTCCCGCGTTTCGATCGAAATCCAAATACCGGGAACAAGATCGCATCGGAAGTAAACGCCATTTCTGCGAAGCAGACGGTAAGGCATGGTCTGGAGTATCCCTCACGCCTTATCCTGCCCATCATCCCGACACGCTAAACAGAGGTTCCAGCCATCACGTAACATCCGCAGACCGTGTCTGTTCGAAATTGGCCAACTCCCGGGTAGCTCGATCAGCTTGGCAGAAGAGCGCGTTCTCAGAGGCACCAATCACGCTGGTGCCGTAGTGCTGAGTTTGGACCTTGCTGGTTGCCGTTCGTGCCGCGTTGTCAATCGCGTGCGCCAGCGTGGGTCCAACTGTGGGTCCATTACGGGTCCAATAAGCGTTGCGTCGGATTGTTTTCCGCTCTCTGACGTATTGATAGGTTTCGCTAAGTTATTCAAATTGCGTCATTTCTAGGATTGGGGTGGGTGAGGTCGCTAGTTCGAATCTAGTCGTCCCGACCATTAATTCCATTATTTTCAATAAGTTAGACGCGAAATTCCGGGTCCATTGGGCCAAAATGATACTTTATGTTGCCTCTTATTGGACCCATTTTCTCGCAACTTGTTGATTTGCTTTAGATTGCCTTTCTGGCCCCATCGAACACTTCTCTTCTATTACCGCACGACTGCGCGGTAATCGCGCATTGTTGTCAGTGGTAGGAAGCAGGCGGGATTTATCAGCCTAACGATTTGACCGGGCGCGCACTCCTCGAGAAGCCAGTTTTACGTCTACAGGGATTACTTCCGTGTAGCCCGTAACTCAGGACCTAAGTGCTCTTTGATCGGCTAAACTGAGCTGAGCTTGCTTCTATGCCACTCTCGGCCGGCGTGCTGGCGATCCGTGTGTTGCGAGCCTGTTCTGGGAGCCAGAACAGATGGTTCCGGCCGAAGCTCCTCAAGCGAGCGCCAACCGTGCAATCGCATCGGCATGAATGCCGGCACAGTCGATCAGCGGGAATTCGGCAGTCTGTTCGTTGAAGGCCAACGCGAGATCGGTACCCCCAAGCATGATCGCCTCCGCGCCCTGCTCCCCAAGCAAACGGTGGCTCACGGCATTGAAGAGCGAACGCTGATCGTCAGTCACAAAGCCCGACGCGGCCATCGAAATGTACGCTTGATGCACATCATCCAAGTCCGGTTCGCTTGGCGGAACGATCTCTGCACTGGCGATGCGCCCGTAAAAGCGCGTCTCCATCACGGTGCGAGTTCCAATAATTCCGATCCGTTTGAGACCGCGCGTTTCGATGGCCCGGCTCACCTCGGCGATCAGATCAACGACGGGAAGCGGGGATACGGCCTTGAAGTCGTCGATACAGAAATGTCCGGCAATCGATGTGACGCCGGCCCCTGCCGAGAGAAGGCGGTTCGGGAGTCGGGTATATATACCGGTCTGCGCGGCGGCGTCATTCCTGGCCAGATTGCTCAAGAGCGTTGGTGTGTCGGCATGCACAATGGTCAGCTCAAGCGTCGCGTTCATCCTGGCGAACGTGGAAATCAATCGCCGGTAGTAAAAATCCGTGGCTCCAGGGCCGATCCCTCCAATAAGGCCGATATGCATTTCGTCAACCCCCTTCACCGATCCTATCGAGTTGAGCGCTGCTCTATGTGTTTAGAAGTGGATGGCCGGATAGCTTCCGAGTGGTCGGCAAACAGGAAGTTAGCCAGCTAGCCGATCAAGGAGGAGAGTAACTTCCGTATAGCGGGTGATCCTCCCGCAATCAGAGGCAAGCTCCAAACTGTGTTTCCGAAGCCGTCAAGTGATTGAAAAGATGGTGCCCCTAACATCCAGTTGGAACCAGATTGCCAGATGGCTGCGTACGCTTGCCGCGTAGACGCCGTCGGGCGGATCGAGACCTGTGCCTCGGCTCTAAAGACTCGGGCGCCCCGATATTCAGGGCGCGGCGGCCGCTGGGGTGCTAGCCGGATTATGGTCGGGGGAGATCCAGCAGCACCACATTCGAGCGCTCCTGCACTCGTTCGAGGACAACTTCACGACCGTCTGGGGAGATGTCGAAGTCGCGAATGTCGAACTCGGAAGTGACGCTGGTCAACTGCCGCTCGGCACCCGTCTCCAGGTCGATTAGCCAGAGATCCTTATGTTGAATCTCTCCTCGAAGGAGCACAAGTGCCCGTCCTCTAGACAGAAAGGCCATGTGTCGAGCCCCGCGAATCC
>DATHIZ010000288.1:0-5911 GCA_035316385.1 Bryobacteraceae bacterium
TCTCCGGGAAACGGCAAGTTGGCCTTCCACTTCACGGCGCCGACTTTTATCTCACCGGAGAAAGTTCAATTCCGCTACATGCTGGAAGGGTTCGATAAAGATTGGACCCAGGAAGAACACAATCGGGCGGCTTATTACACCAATATTCCTCCGGGCGAGTATCGTTTTCGAGTGCTTGCCAGTAGGGATGGTCAGAAATGGTATGGCGAGAAAGTCAACGTGGCTTTTACGCTTCAACCGCGCTACTACCAGACGCTCGGGTTTGCCGCATTAATGGGGATATTGGTCGCCGGGTGCGCTTTGGCGCTACATCGCGTGCGTGTCGGCCACCTGCGGGACAACGAAAGAAAACTCGTGCAGTTGGTGGAGAAACGGACTTCAGAACTGCGCCAGTCCCGCGATGACCTGGAAATCCGCGTGGCCGACCGGACGCTGGATCTGCTGAAGTCGAATTTGTCCCTGGAAGCCGAGGTTGCCACTCGCACGATTGCCGAGCAGAAGGCGGCAGCCGCCAGTCAGGCAAAAACCCAGTTTCTGACGAATATGAGCCATGAAATCCGTACTCCTATTAACGGCATCATGGGCATGACGGACTTGACGCTCACGACGGAGGTGACCAGTGAACAGCGCGAGTATTTGGAGATAGTAAGGGCGTCGGCCGACTCGCTGCTCCTGATCGTCAAGGACATCATGGACTTTTCCCAAATGGAATCCGGCAAGCTGGCGCTCAACGAGGAGCCGTTCCGGCTGTCCAGAGTTATCTCGGAACTGGAGAAGACCGTTGCTCCCAGAGTCAGCGAGAAGGGCTTGCTGCTAAGTATCAAAGCGGTTCCCGGAGTGCCCGACCGGGTAGTGGGCGACCCCATCCGCCTCCGGCAGGTTCTCTTAAACCTCTTGGACAATGGAGTGAAGTTTACGAACCAAGGAAATATTTCTTTGCACATCGAGCCGGCGGAGATCTCCGACTCGAATGCACTGTTACATTTTTCGGTGACCGACACCGGAATCGGTATTTCTGACGATAAACTCCAAACGATTTTCGAGGCCTTTTCGCAGGGCGATTCCACAATGACCAGGCGTTTTGGCGGCGCCGGTCTCGGCCTGACCATCTCTTCACGGCTGGCGCAGATGATGAATGGGAATCTTTGGGTGGAGAGCAAGTTGGGAGCCGGCAGCACTTTTCACTTCACGGCGCTGCTTGGTATAGCATCCGAGCCGGCAGAGGCGCCTGGTTCGGTTTCTGAGCCAGCCTCTTTATCGCTTGAATAGGCGATGCGGTCCGCCTGCTGTTTTGTTCTGGTTCCGGGCTTGGATCACCGCTTCCCCGGCCGCTCATCTCCTTTTATTTCGGCCGCGCGTATTAAGGCGCCTATCTCTGCTACACTGAAGGAGTCTTCTGCCCGCATACGTCCTTTTGTAAGTGGATTTATCCGCCTACCCGAACCCTTCGCGTTTCGTTACAGTCGAAGCATTGGTTTGTTCTCTCATAAGGACGGCGTGCCGGTAATCGGCATTTGAGTCCTTTGAAATATGAACCAATTTTCTGAATTAACACTGCCCGCTTCGATTCACCAGAACCTGGCAAGACACCTTTTTGTAACCCCGACTCCCGTCCAGTCGCAGGCGATTCCGCCGGCACTGGCCGGTTCCGATGTTGTGGCGACGGCCCAAACCGGCACAGGCAAGACGCTCGCGTTTCTCCTGCCGGTCATGGATAAACTTTTGAAGAACACTGGCGCCGGCGATCCACGCGGCGCGTCCGCGCCAATCGGAGCGCTGATCCTCAGCCCCACGCGCGAACTCGCTATCCAAATTGCCGAGACTTTCGAAAAACTGGCCGGGGGCACCGGCATCCGCGCGGCGATTGTTGTGGGCGGATTAAGCGAACAGACGCAGTTGAATGCCATTCGCCGTGGCGCTCGCATGGTAATCGCTACTCCCGGGCGGCTCGAAGATTTCCTGAACCGCCGTCTGATCAAGCTCGGCGCGGTGGAAACACTGGTCCTAGACGAAGCGGACCGCATGCTGGACATGGGCTTTCTTCCCGCCATCGAAAAGATTCTTACCGCGCTGCCGGCTAACCGCCAAAGTCTTTTCTTCTCCGCGACAATGGAGAAGGATGTGGAGCGCCTGATTGCGCGCCACTCCAAGAGTCCTGTCCGCATTGCCGTGGGATCTTCCACCATGCAAGCGCCTGAGCAGATCGACCTGCATGTCTATGAGGTTGAACACGACATGAAGCTCGGCCTGCTGCGTCACATGCTCTCCAAAGAAACCGGGTCTTTCCTGGTGTTTGCACGCACCAAGCATGCGACTGACCGGCTCGCCAAACGGCTCACCGGATATGGTTTGCGGGCCGTTGCGATGCATGGTAACCGGACGCAGAATCAACGCAATCAAGCGCTCGCCGGCTTCCGTGACGGACGCTATCGCGTTCTAGTCGCCACGGATGTCGCTGCTCGCGGCATTCACGTGGACAGCGTCGCGCACGTCGTTAATTACGATTTGCCGCAAGCGCCGCAGGATTTCATTCACCGTGTCGGCCGGACCGGCCGAGCGGGACAGCGCGGCTCGGCCTCTACATTCAGCTTGAGATCCGAACGCGGAGAAATTCGCCGTATCGAGCGTGAATGCAAGCTGCGGATGGAACGCCGCGAAGTTTCTCCCGACGTCGTCCGGGAAGAACGCGAACCCAGAGAAAGCGAATCGGCTTCCGCCTCGGAACCGGAGCGTAAACATAGCTCGAGCGCGAAGGCTTTTTCTTTTAAGGGGAACAAGAAAGTGTTCCCCAGCGCGCGCCACAACCGCCACACCGGCAGCGGGTCCCGATAGGGCTTCGCTTCGGCACACTGCGCTTATGTTGTAATGAACATACACAATGAAACTCTTTGTTGGTAATTTAAGTTTTCAAACTACTGAGCAAGACCTGCTTACGTTGTTTTTCGAATACGGGACCGTCGAGACCGTAAATGTTGTGACGGATCGTGACACCGGACAACCCCGCGGGTTCGCTTTTGTAGAAATGCCAAATCGTGCCGAAGCCGAAGCAGCAATCAAATCACTGGATGGACGGGAATTGGGTGGACGCAACCTGAACGTCAGCGAAGCACGTCCGAAGCCGGATGGCGGCCGTCCCGGTGGTGGTGGTGGTGGCTTTAAAAAGAGCTTCTCCGGCGGCGGTGGCGGCGGCCGGAATAAGCGCTATTAGATCGCTTCGTTCCCGTATATAGTGCTCTTCGTGGAGAGAGCAAGAGCGCAAAGGGCACTAGCTGTGCCCGCTTTGCGCGAGTCGGTCAAAGAGTGTCCGCGGCTGGCGCAGGCCATCCTCTCAGCGGGGTGACCTCTCCTGGTAGCCACTCTCCGGTTCGGTTTGAACCGAGGCGCCGGGGTAATACTTTGCAACGATTGCGCGCCAGTGCCAGCCGGCGCGGGCCAGTCCCATTGCTCCTTCTTGGCACATCCCTAACCCGTGTCCACGCCGGGTAAGGCCAAGTTGGCGGCATACCTCACATTCCACAGACTGATACAAATAGCCTTCCTCCCAGCGGTTGTCCGTGCGCCCGCCGCAGGCCGCCGAATACCGGGCCGGAATCATTTCCCTTGCGCCATTCAAAATCAATTTGCGGGTGAAACTCGCAGCTTGCGCCGGCGGGGTTCCGGGTACCGCCGGTGAGCGTAAGAACTGGCAGTGCGTGGTGTCGCAAAATTTCGCTTCCCGATGTCTTGGCTCGCGGGTTGCCGCCAGAAAGGACCGCGCGATGACGGCTTGTGCCGCGAGCGCCTGAAAAGGCGTATTGGCCGCCGGAAGCTCAGCGCCGAGAATGGAGCTCACCGCCACTTCGCGGCTCATCGATATAACTGGAATCAGAAGCTCGCCACTCGATTCCACGTTGAGTGTTCCCACATACGCTCGGCGAATCACGCGCGGTATTTCCAAGACCAGTGGAACCGGTGATCCCTGCGGACCACTGACATGCAACGGTGTTGTGCGCGCATTCGCTGAAAAGCTGCCACGCCCTTCCACGACAGTGAACCCTGCCGGGGAAGCGCAGTGCAACCTGCAGCCTGCCTGCGGGTAGATCAGCAGTTTCACCGGCCGGAGCAATCGAAACACCCACACACTGCAAAGCGGTTCCGAAGTGACTGCGGCGCAGCGCCCGGCGCCCGGAAGGGCGAGCAAGCCGGCGAGCGCGCTACGGCGACTGAGGCTGCCTGGCACAGACTCAGTCTATCTTCCCTGTGACGCCATGCTGCTCCAGGAGCAAGACATTGCGGGGTTGCACGAGCGGATAGATAGCGACAGCGAAACCATCTCCGGCGCCGCTTGCCGCGCAATGCGCCATTCCCGTCAACGCAATATCCACGTTTGGCTGGCGGCGGTTTTGCGCCAGGGCCCGCGGCCAACCGGAGCCCAGCCCGATCAGTTGTGCCGGAGTTGTGCCGCGCTCTGGAACTGTCAATCCATACGACAGGCAGACGCTGTCGAGCGCCGCTCGCTCAATCCCGTTCGCGAGCGAAAGGAAATAGACGTTGCATGAATTCGCAAGCCCGTCGACGATGTCCTGGGTCCCGTGCCCGCGAGGCAACCAGCATAACGTCTTCACTCTGACTTCAGCAGCAAACTGCGGACGTTGCGCGACGTTTCCGCGCCTGTGACGCCATGCTGTTCCAGGAGCAAGATACTGCGGGGTTGCACGAGCGGATAGATAGCGAGGGCAAAACCATCTCCGGCAAGTTGTGCCGCGCTCGGGAACTGTCAATCCATACGACAGGCAGACACGACAGGCAAACGCTGTCGAGCGCTGCTCGCTCAATCCCGTTCGCGAGCGAAAGGAAATAAGCATTGCATGAATTCGCAAGCCCGTCGACGATATCCTGGGTCCGGTGCCCGCGAGGCAACCAGCATAACGTCTTCACTCTGACTTCAGCAGCAAGCTCCGGACGTTGCGGGATGTTTCCGCGCCTGTGACGCCATGCTGCTCCAGGAGCAAGACATTGCGGGGTTGCACGAGCGGATAGATGGCGACAGCGAAACCATCTCCGGCAGCGTGCGGCGTGTGAGTGCAAGGCGCGGTGCCGGTCTTTGCGTAGCAGGCAAGACCAACTGCCCGGGCGGTGCCGCTTGCCGCGCAACGCGCCATTCCCGTCAACGCAATATCCACGTTTGGCTGGCGGCGGTTCTGTGCCAGGGCCGCGAAGGCTGCCACCACGGCCGCCGGGGCTTGCGGCCAACCGGAGCCCAGCCCGATCAGTTGTGCCGGAGTTGTGTCGCGCTCGGGAACTGTCAATCCACAGGACAGGCAGACGCTGTCGAGCGCCGCTCGCTCAATCCCGTTCGCGAGCGAAAGGAAATAGACGTTGCACGAATTCGCAAGCCCGTCGACGATATCCTGGGTCCCGTGCCCGCGAGGCGACCAGCAGCCATCTTTTACTCCGCCGCAACGTGTAACAGGGAAGCGCGCGTGAGTAGCGCCATAGCCGAGAACAAGGAACGGCTTCAATAGCGATCCCATATTCACCGGATCGTCAGCGCCTCGCCAATGGATGCTCTTCGAGCCATGCAACAGATCCAGCGTTATCCATGATCGCTGAGCGGGTGCGGTGAACGCCAGCGCCGCCGCCAAGAACTGCCGCCGCGTCGTCACCGCCGTTTACTGCACCTTTGCCAAATCGTAACGAACGGTGTCGCGGACGACGGTCTGATCATCCAGCGTTACCATCGACGCTTTTGCCACGCGCGATAACGCGTCGCCCAGGCTGCCTAAATTGCCGGCGAAGAATGCAGGGGCATTTGCGGGCGCAGGCATTTCCGGATTTGTTACGCTCCGGTCCACATCGCCGAAGACGGCTTTGTAACGCGGCCAGTCGGCTGCGTGATTATAGCCGGCGGCGTAGATCGCATTCGTGCCGA
>DATHIZ010000289.1:0-2089 GCA_035316385.1 Bryobacteraceae bacterium
GAAACTTTCACCACGCGGATTGCGAATGCAGTCGCGCCGCTGATGCTGTTATGGCTCTCGCGCTCCCATCTCCCGCCCAACCACCCGCGAATCCCGACGCCGTAAAAATGTACGCCGAAGCTAATGCAGCAGCTAACCGGCACATCGCGGAGTTGGAGGCGCGGGAGTGGCGGGTTGCCCAAGGGGTGCAAGAGCAATTGGCCGAAGCCGGGAAAGCCGCGATCTCGATCCGCAACGAACTGGACCGGACGCGCGCCGAGCGGGATTCATGGGAGACTCAATTCCACAGTGCGGCTGCGGCGGCGTCAGAGTACAGCGAGTTTTGGGAAAAACACCAACGCAACTTTGACCAGTTCGGCAACTACATCCCGCATAGCCAGATTGACGGTGATCTTCGTGCAGCAAAAGCCGAGATCGAGCGGTTACGCGCTGTTGCCCCAGAGCGGCCCTTCTACGGTGCCGAATGCGGCTCATATCCGAATTGCGAGGGAGGATGTGGCCTCGGATGCACGAAAGAGATCGAGAGCGCGAAGGCCACATCCTCAGTTGCATCGACGGAGCAAAAGTGATGGTTGCCCTCAATTTCTCTCCTCAGTTTGCCGATGCGGTCGCTGCCGGCCGCAAGACGCAGACGATACGCCAGAGCGCCCGCGCGAAGGCTGGGCAGGCTTTGCAGCTCTACACAGGCCAGCGCACCAAGGCTTGCCGGGAGCTCGCAGACGCCATCTGCGTGGATTGTACCTACGTCGGACTGACCGAGCGGGGCGTGACGCTAGGCGATACGTCCCGCTTCCCTGGCGATCGGGATGACTTCTCCAGAGCGGACGGATTCCGGGACTATGCCGAGATGTGGGCGTGGTTCTCAGCGCGGTACGAAACTAACAGCTTTACCGGCTACGTCATCCGATGGGAGCTGGCTACCTCACTTGCGCTCCCCTCCACTGATGGGGCCAGCCGATGAGCATAATGATCATTTGGCTCGGTCTGGTGATCTACGTCACCGCAACGACCATCAATAAACGGTTAGATCGTATAGCGGCGGCTCTTGAGGCTTCGGCGGTCGCATCGACGTGAGGTGAAAGTGATATTTACCCTCCAACCGCCAGACACAAAAAAAGCCCCGGCCGAAGCCGGGGCTTTTTTCTTGACGCCGTGACTGTCTATGCCGTGCCAGCAGCCGCAGGATCGGCGACCGGCGCAGCGGCGGCCACCGTAGCAGGCGGCACCGGCTGCGGCATCGCCGCTTGGATGCTCGCAATGCTGGCGGTGACAATGCTGGTCTGAGCGACGATAGCGGCGAGGTCATCCGGATCAACAGCGGCACCGCTGGCGATCTGAGCTTGCAGCGCGGCAATCTGCGTTGTGAGTATAGCCGCCGTACCTTCAAGCGAAGTCAGCTCGGTGGTCGCGGCGGTGATCTGTACGCCCTGCGCGGCGATTGCGTCGACAAGTGCTTGGACTTCGGGAACGAGAGCCATGAGTGTTTCCTTCATTTGGTAGATTTCAGTCAGGATAGTTCTAGTGATCCGGAGAACGATGCGCTCCAGATGGTCGTCGTCGAAGAAAATGCTCATCCGCCGATTGCTTTCTTTTAGGTCATCGAGCCGGGGATAAAGCAGCGGATCATGAGGCCCTGATAACCATGGAACGGCCACACGATTGTTCGCCCGTCCCGATTCGGCCCGGTGAGCACCGCGTCGTCGGGCACGTCGTACCATTCACCATCGATCTGCACGCGATAGTGACCGTCTTTGCTTTCCCAATCTGGGTCAGCAACCGCCGTGCCATCGGCGTCGGAGCAACACGGCCCCTTGCCGGATTTCAGGCTGTCGAACCATGGTTTCAATGGGCTGTTGGCGTAGCGACCGTCGTCGCGAGCTGCCACCGTGGAGGCCGCCAGGACCGCCAGGATCGCGCCAAACAACGGAAGCCGCATTAGACAGCATCTCCGAAAAAAGGCCATCCTGCGGGGGGTTTGCAGGATGGCCAAAAGGAGAGGTTCACGCAAGGTACGGTTCAACGGCAAGCCGAACGGCTCACCGCCCGCCCCATCCGTTTAAGTGAACCGCGCCCGCGCGACAATCGGCTG
>DATHIZ010000290.1:0-4003 GCA_035316385.1 Bryobacteraceae bacterium
CGACAACTGCGGCTTGCTGCTGCGCGGCATTGAAAAGAACGACGTGGAGCGCGGGCAGGTGATTGCGAAGCCTGGAAGCATCAAGCCGTTCAAGCGCTTCAAGGGTGAAGTGTACGTGTTGTCGAAAGAAGAGGGCGGGCGCCACACGCCGTTCTTTAATGGCTACCGTCCGCAGTTCTACTTCCGGACGACGGACGTGACGGGCGTAGCGAAGCTGCCGGAAGGCATGGAAATGGTGATGCCGGGCGACAACGTGGCGATGGAAATCGAATTGATCACGCCGGTGGCCATGGACAAGGGCTTGCGCTTTGCTATCCGCGAAGGCGGACGCACTGTCGGAGCCGGCACCGTGACCGAAATTCTGCCGTCATAAGAGTAAAGAAGTAAAAGGGAAAAATTATGCCACGCGAAATTATTCAATTCCAATGCGGTGAATGCAAAAACCGCAATTACAGTAAAACCAAGAACAAGCGGACCACGACGGAGCGTTTGGAAATGAAGAAGTTCTGTCCGTTCTGCCGCAAGCACCAGCCGCATCGCGAAACTAAGTAGCGGCGGCGATGTTTTGCTAGGGCTTTTTTGCTAGGCTTGAGGAGAATACTTCGCAGTTTAGGGGCATAGGCTAACGGTAAACCAGCGGTCTCCAAAACCGCCTTTGGGGGTTCGAATCCCTCTGCCCCTGCCAGTCTTCCCACCCGAATCAGTTTTATGGAAATCACTAAAGCCGGCAGTTGGCCGGAGCAGACGAAATCGTATATAGAAGAAGTCCGGGCGGAGATGCGGCGTGTTTCCTGGCCGAGCTGGCGGCAGGTCCGTGCTACGACCGGTGTTGTTATCGCGGCTGTCTTCCTGTTTGCTGCCTACTTCGCCGTTGTCGACGCACTCGTGAATTCCGCTATAACAAAAGTCATCAACACTTTCACTCATTAAGCCGGTGCAGGCCGCGGCGCCTTACTTAGAATTGGATACACGCAACCGAATGCAAGACGAGAACGACGAACAAGTAGCAGCCGAGACGCACGAACACGAACTTTCCCCTGAATCGGCGGATGAGCCTGATTCGCTGGAAACCGAAGAAGGCGTTCCCGGTGGTGAGCTCCATCCTGACCCTGCCGCTGCTCCCCAGCCGGAGTCCGGCGGCGCTCCTGCCCCTGCCGGCGACGACACCAGTTACAACAAGCACTGGTATATCATCCATGCCTATTCGGGCTTTGAAAACAAGGTCGCTGAATCGCTGCGCACGCGTTCGGAAGCGTTTGGATTTGCCTCCCGGCTCGGCCAGATCCTCATTCCTACGGAAGAGGTTGTCGAACTGCGCAGCGGCAAAAAGGTCACCAGCAAGCGGCTGCTTTATCCCGGCTATGTGCTCGTCGAAATGGAAATGGATGACGAGTTGTGGCACGCCGTTAAGTCCACGCCGCGCGTTACCGGTTTTGTGGGCGGCGGCACCAAGCCCGTGCCCCTTACCGCTGACGAAGTAAACTCCGTGCTGTACCGTCAGGCTTCCAGCGCCGAACGTCCGCGTCCGAAAATGACCTTTGAGAAGAGCGAAACCGTCAAGATCGTCGATGGACCGTTCACTAACTTCTCGGGCAAGATCGACGAAGTCAATTCCGACCGCAATACGTTGCGCGTCATGGTCACCATCTTCGGCCGCTCCACTCCGGTTGAACTGGACTTCCTGCAAGTAGAAAAAATTTAAGCAAATCGGGCCGCCGTCAAAATAGAGCGGCCCTTGAATAAGGAACAAAAAAATGGCAAAGAAAGCTACCGCTCAGGTTAAATTGCAGATCCCCGCCGGCAAGGCCACTCCCGCCCCGCCTGTCGGCACCGCGCTGGGTCCGCAGGGCGTCAACATCATGGAATTCTGCAAGGCCTTCAACGCGAAGACCTCCGCGAAAGACCAGGAAGGCTTGATCATTCCGGTCGTCATCACCATCTACTCCGACCGCTCCTTCACCTTCATCACCAAAACGCCGCCCGTGGCCATCCTGGTCAAGCGCGCGGTCAGCATCGCCAAAGGATCCGCCGAACCCAACAAGAACAAGGTCGGTCAAATCACCACGCAACAAGTGGAAGAGATCGCCAAGCTCAAGATGCCGGACCTCAACTGCTTCACCGTCGATGCGGCCGTCGCGCAGGTCAGAGGTGCGTGTCGCAGCATGGGTGTAGACGTAATCTAGTTGTAGTCTAAGGTAAGGTTTTTCCCCTATTGTTCGTCCTGCTAGGATGCGATATCCTAGCAGTGTAACCAGTGGCCCGCACAATGTTTGTTCGGTGAGCCAACCGGTTTACCGGCCAAGCTGGCATTCCCCGTCAAAGTAGACTTCCTATTGGTTGGAGTACTGTCTCCAGCTTTCCATCGGTGCTTCGTTCGCGCCTTCCCTACAAAACTTAGAGGAGATACAAATGAAGCGTACACTTTTTCAAGCCTTGACCTTGGCTACTGTTCTGTCCGGTTCCGGAGCGTTCTTTTCCGCATCTGCGAGTGAAAAGCTCACGGTTGATGTTCCATTTTCTTTCGTCGTCGGCACCAAGGCATTTGCCGCCGGCCACTATCAGGTGCAGGAAAACAATGACGGCGTCATCATCGTCCAGGGCGAAGGCCAGGGCGCTGCCGTTATGAGCGTTCCCGCGGAACTGTCTCGGACCGGCCCTGCTACCGGCCTGCGTTTTACCTCCAGCCAAAGCCATGAGTATCTAAGCGGCGTTCAGGTGGAAGGCGAAGGCAGCCGTGCCATTCCCGTCAAAGCATTCACTGAGCGTAAGCTGACCGTTTCGTCTCGCTAAGCGTTTCCGCGCTGTTGCGCAGCCTACAGAAAAACCCAAAACTACCAGGACGGCCTTGTCTGCTGTCCTGGTGAATGCTTTTCCTTTGTCTTATAAAGAACTTGATTTTTGCCTCCCGTGTTGCCTATACTGAAGCCGGATATATGGCTTTTGCGCAAAGAGTTCGGCCCTTCAACGAACCGGTCCCTATAGACCGTCATGCGGCTGACAATTTGCGCTTTATCCGCGACACCATGGAGCGTGCCGCCTCCTTCACTGCGGTACCTGGGTGGGGCGGGGTAATCATCGGGGTATCGGCGCTGTTCGCCGGCTTACTCGCCACCGGCCGTACTCCGCACGCGCAAGTCTCCATCTGGCTTGCCGAAGGGGGTTTAGCGCTTGTAATTGCAACCCTGGCGGTGCGAATGAAGTCCAAACGATTGGCCTTGTCCTTGCAATCGCGGCCCGCTCGTCGCGCTCTCTTGAGCTTCATGCCGCCCTTACTCGCCGGCGCAGTTCTTACTTCGGTGCTCTATCAAATGAATGCTCTGGCTGTGCTGCCCGGTTTATGGATGCTCCTGTATGGCGCCGCCGTGGTTACGGGTGGAGCTTTTTCGGTCCGCATTGTGCCGTTCATGGGCCTTTGTTTTATGGCCGTCGGCTTGGTATCGTTGTTCGCTCCGCTGGGCTGGGAAAACGGATTTCTCATGGCTGGTTTCGGCGGTTTACATATCGCTTTCGGCACTGTTATCGCAAGGAGGCATGGTGGCTAGAACAGCTATGGCCCGCTCTGCCGAGGTAGCTTCCGTTGCGGCGCAGCGCCCGGCCAAAACTCCCAAACACGGAAGCGAACAGCAAACCCTCGAGAGCGCCCTTCCTAATCTCGATCGCATTATTCACGAGCGCATGCGCCTTGGTATCGTGAGCGGCCTGGCGGTGAACGAGTCGCTGACTTTCAACGAGCTCAAGAAACTGCTGCAGACTACCGACGGCAATTTGAGCGTACATGCCCGCCGCCTTGAAGAAGCACAGTATGTCGAGTGCACCAAGAGCTTCGAGGGCCGCATGCCCAAGACCGAGTATCGCCTCACCCCCGCCGGACGTAAGGCCTTTGAACGCTACCTGAATCATATGGAAGCGCTCATCCAGGCCATGCGCGAACACTAATCGGCGAACATGTAGAGATGCAACGTCGCGAACTACTAGCCGGCCTGGCCGCATCAGCGCTGCTGGG
>DATHIZ010000291.1:0-6310 GCA_035316385.1 Bryobacteraceae bacterium
AGGCGTTCCCGGCGGTTCACGCCACTCGGAGCTATCCATTTGCTGTGTAGTTGCCATCGCGGCCGAATGCATCGTAAGTAACGGCCCATCAGCGTTTAGATATGTTCCGCTCGCTAGCGGTTAAATGAGGATACCGGTAAAGCGCCTGTCGGCGGATCCGTGTGATTTCCTCAAGCGACGATATGCCTGTTTTTGAACCAGTGACACGGATTCGCTGATGGCGCCCCTAGCCGGCCGCTGTCCGGATTGACGACCATCCGGAAGTTACTGGCCAAAGGCGTCTGTTGATACTGATCCTTGTCTCGGGTTCACACCTAGTTGCTGAGCAGCATCCCACCACCAAGACGTCAGGCAGGCGTCCCAGAGTGATGTCAAAAACCTCCCGATACGTTCTACAGGTTGTTTACCCTTGCGTTTGCAACCGGGAGCTTTCCGGACGGCGAGCGGAAGCCATCCTTGGATTGGCATCGACTGTTTGATGTGCCGGCATGCAAAATTTAGACCCTCAGCGAGCCACGGAACGCCCTAGCGGCATAGTAAGATTCCGCACCGTTGTGATACACGAAAACAGCGTCATAGCGGCGATCACAAAAGAGGGCGCCGCCGAGTTTTCTGATATCAGAAGGCGTTTTCACCCAGTTCGACGTTTTCGTATCGAAAATTCCGAGTTTCTGCAACTCTCGATATTGTTCCTCCGTTAAAAGCTCAATGCCCATGGCAGCTGCCATATCAATAGCGTTATCTTCTGGCTTATGTTCTTTCCTTGACTCCAGCGCTTCACGGTCGTAGCAAACACTTCTGCGGCCTTTAGGACTTTCCGCTGAACAATCATAAAAAATGTATTCGCCCGTCTTTTTATCATGACCAACAACGTCCGGTTCACCGCCAGTTCTTTCCATTTTATTGAGTGACCACAGCTTTTCAGCATTAGCTTCCAGCTTTGCTTGGACTTTAGCCCATTCAAGACCTTTATGGCGGTTCATGTTTTTCTCAAAACGGGCTTTCAATGCCCTGAGTAGTTCTTCACGTTGTTCTGGTGACAAGTCCTTTTCATTGCTATTAATGTTTTGCGCTCTTGTTGCTCTCATAGTCGTCGCTTCCCGCGTTTCCTATCTGTTACTCCGCCACATGGGGGTTTTTTTCGGCTTGTCTTTGCGTTCTTATCAATTCGCAGTTTCCACGCCGTTCGGAGTGCACCCGTCAGTACATTCTCGCTCGCCGCCTCCTGCTCCAGCGTAAGCATCAGATTTCCGTACCCCCTGCTTGCGAGACTAGCGAAGCAAATTTCCTGCTCCGCACCGGGCGAGCGGTTCTCTATCCGGTGTTCGCCACCTGCGACGTGACACAGGCTCGCGCAGGCGGCCGTTTGGGGAAAAGTGCGGCGCAAAAATTTGTGACATAATTTCTCACCAGAGGGGTGGGTCCATGCGGAAATGTGCTTTCCTGTTTTTTCTTTCCCTGGCCGTGGACGAGGTAGAAAAGTTGCGTGCTCAAGCAGTCAGTGGGACGATCCTTGGCGCTGTAAAGGATAGTAGCGGCAGCAGTGTTCCCACCGCACCGGTGCTTATCCTTGGTCAAGGAACGGGTCTGACGAGAACGGTGACGGCTGGACCGGATGGTGAATACATTGCACCGTCCTTGCCGCCAGGTGTCTACACAGTCTCGGTGGAGTCCAAGGGATTCAAGAAGACAAGCGTTACCGGTTTGCAACTTGGAGTGGATCAAAAAATCCGGGTTGACATTGTATTGGAGTTAGGCTCCCTCACCGAAACTATCCAGGTGGAGGGTACTGCTCCGGTCGTACAGTCCGATTCTTCCGAGCTGGCGCAGACTGTCACGGAACAACAGATCAAAGATCTTCCTCTAAATGGCCGCGATTTCGTGCAACTGACGCGAATTATTCCCGGGGTCCTAAGGGGCATTCCGGGAGCGAATATTGACGGTGCTGGTAGCCTTGCCTGGCGGGCGTCCGCTTCGTTTTCGGCCAACGGACAGAGGACGCGGGACAACAACTTCCTACTTGACGGCGTGGACAATAACGAGACCTGGCTGAACTCTGTGGTGATCTTCCCGAGCGTTGACGCTCTTGAGGAGTTCAAGGTGCAGACAAGCACCTACTCGGCGGAATTCGGCCGTTCCAGCGGTGGCGTCGTCAACATCCAGATTAAGTCGGGAACAAACGCCTTTCACGGAAGCGCGTTCGAATTTCTGCGCAACGATGCGCTCGATGCGAACGACTTCTTCAATAACAAGTTTGGGCGGGCGAAACCACCGTTCCGCCAGAACCAGTTTGGCGGCACATTTGGCGGGCCCATGGTTCGTGACCGCACGTTCTTTTTCATGGATTATCAGGGCTGGCGCATTCGCCAGGCGCAAACCTATCTCTCGAGTGTGCCGACTCAGGCTATGCGCAATGGCAACTTCTCCGAGATAAAGCGGCCCATATACGACGCGCTGTCCCAAACGCCGTTCCAGGGTAATGTCATACCCGCGTCGCGCTTTGACCCTGCGGCAACTAACATATGGAACCAGCTTTACCCGCTTCCCAATGTTCCAGGACAGGTTTCCGCCGCTACCGGCCAGACCATCAATAACTTTCTTTACAACCCTCGCCTGACACGCAACGACGATCAATTCGATATCAAGGTGGATCACAATTTTTCGAATAACAACCACGCCTTTGCCCGTTACAGTTTTGAACGAACCGAGCGATTCCAACCGGCGTCGCTGCCCCATGGCGATGCCGGTTTCACGTTCGGAGCCGGCACGGGATTGAATCGCTCCCAGAGCCTGGCTATCAATGACGTCCACACCTTCGGCCCTCGTCTTCTGAATGAATTCCGGTTTGGGTTCAGCCGGTTTGGGATTACGGTAGCGTCGATCGATGCAAGCGAGAATCTGCCGGAACAGGTCGGTATCCCCGGAGTGCGCGTTTCCGATACGACTACCGCCATGTCGCAAATCACTTTCCCAGGGAATGAAATCAGAAATCTCGGGGCGAATGGAAATCAGCCTTTACTCACGTTCCTCGATACATTCCAGTACTTCGATAACGCAACTTACGTGACCGGGCGGCACACCCTTAAAATGGGGTTCAGTTATACTCGGCGCCGCCGGAACGTATTCAACGTCGATAACATTGTCGGCACCTTCCAGTTCAATCAAAATTTGACATCGAATTGCGCGGGAATCGCTTCGGGTTGCAGCATCAACTCGGGTACCGGATTTGGTCCGGCATCGTTCCTATTGGGCTATTCGAACCAGATAACACGGACTTACAAGCTGGGCACCGTGGGTGAGCGGCGTCCCGAATATGGAGCCTACATTCAGGACGACTTCCGGGTAACTTCACGCCTGACTCTGAATGCGGGTCTCCGGTATGACCTTTTTGTGCCCTACGTCGAAGAGTATGATCGCCAATCGAACTTCGACACCAGCACCGGAAAGTTTGTGGTGGCATCGGACTCCGCCGTGCTGAATGGCCACAAAGTGGGCAGGTACTTGCAGTTCAGACCAAACCGGGACTTCGCGCCTCGGTTTGGGTTTGCCTACGACTTACTTGGAAACGGCCGAGCCCTTTTGAGGGGCGGCTACGGCATCTTCTGGAATAACCCGCTGACGGGCACGTCATCCGCGAAAACCGACAATCCTCCGTTTCTTCTGGCAACAGCTCAGACCACTACCTTGCTACCAACTTTACGGTTGAGCGGAGGACTACCGCTGCCGCCGCCCGTGAACCCCAATGCTCCTCCTTCCGGGAGCACGCGTTCAATCTTCGATATTAATTTCCGCGATGGTTATGCGCAGCAGTGGAACGTCAATGTGCAGCAACAGTTTGGGAAGGATTATCTCTGGGAAGTCGCCTATGTCGGATCGAAAAGCACACACCTGGTGATCAAGAATGACATCAACATAGCGCCGCCCCGCGTCGGCGTAACGAACCAGGATGTCAACCGGCCGTACATTCAGCTAGCTCCAAGCGTACGGAGCCTTTCGCAAAATCAGAGCCGAGGCTACTCCATCTACCACGCGCTTCAAAGCAAGTTTACGAAGCGATTCTCCTCCGGCCTGACGTTCGTGAACTCCTACACCTTCGGCAAATCGATCGACCTCGTGTCCGACACAGAGGGCGCGCCGTTGAATCCCTACAATTTCGGCTACAATCGAGGTCTCTCGGATTTCGACATTAAGCACAATTTCACGTCGAGTGTGAACTATGAGCTGCCGTTTGGACGTGGCAGGAAGTTCGGCAGCAGTTTGACTGGATTCAAGGAGAAGCTTGTCCGAGGATGGCAAGTGAACATGATCTTTCTCGGCCGCACGGGCCTGCCATTCACAGTGATCCAGCAGCAGAACCTGCTCTCCAACGGCACTAATAACAGGCCGGATCGCATCCGAAACGGCAGCCTGAGTAATCCGACTCCGGATCGCTGGTTTGACATCACTGCGTTCTCGCCCACGACGGATAATACCGGTACATACGGCAACTCCGCTAGAAACCTTCTGCGCCAGCCGGGACAGGTGAACTTCGATCTCTCGCTGATCAAAAACACACGGTTCCGCGAGCGGTTTGAACACGAGTTCCGCGTGGAGTTCTTCAACGCTTTCAACCATCCGCAATTCGGCAAACCGGGTTCCGGCGACGGTAATACCGTTACGCTGGGTGCGGCCGACCAGGGCGTAATCTCGGCCCTGCTGTTCAACACACCGATGCGTCAGATTCAGCTGGCGATGAAGGTCAGTTTCTGACGGCGCACACGACTCTCCGGCAGGTCCGCATTCTTTCAGCGTTGACGGCGTACTCGCCACGCGGTTCTTTCTTCACGACTAGTCTTTGCAGCAATCCAACGGCAGCAATGAAGTCGGCGAGTTCGCCGATTCCTTAACTCCGGTAATACGGATAGTGATCGCGAATATCAGCGCAAGATTGATTGATGCGATGTCGCTCGAATGGCGCGCGTGGTGAATGCAAGCGGGCTCGTTCTGTTTACAAGATTCATTTCGGAACGGCTGCCCATGAGCTTCACTCCTGAAACGGAAAGTTATGGGGATCGCTGGTGAACAGTTCGCGATCGCTCCAGCGCCAACCGGCCCGCAAAGTGGCGTTGTCGGAAACAGCATTTTCCGGTTGACAAATGGTGAGGAGTTCCCCGGGCAGATCTCCAAGAACCCCGGAAACGGTATTCTGTAGTTTCCGGCATCAGTTTGAAGCACAGAGAAGCATCGAAGATATTAGTTCGCGCGACGAACTGGGTAGGCGACGCTGTTATGTCGTTGCCGGCCCTTCAAGCGCTGCGCCAACGCTATCCGGCATCTCAGATTTCGATTTTGGCGCGCCCTTGGGTCGCCGGGCTGTATGCGCGCGAAAGCTTCTGCGACGAAGTGATTCCCTATGACGCGCCGAGGGGATGGCGTGGAATTAACGCGAAGCGCAGACTGGCCGTGGAGTTGCGGCGGCGCCATTTCGATTGCGCCGTGCTGCTGCAAAATGCCTTCGAAGCGGCGGTCATGGCGCGCTGGGCGCTTATTCCCACGCGCATCGGCTATGACCGGGATGGCCGCGGCTGGCTGCTCACTCATCCCATACCGGTTCCGCGGCCGGGCGAAGTGAACGCTCACCAGCGATTTTACTATTTGGAACTGCTGAAGCGCGCCGGGTTGATCGAGGCTTATTCGCCGACGGCTCCCATCCGGTTGAGCGGCGCGTTGGCGGCGGCGGAGGCCGGGCGCGAGTGGCTTCATAACGCCGCGATGGGCGACTGGGTGATCGGAATAAGTCCGGGTGCGGCCTATGGCGGGGCAAAACGCTGGCTGCCGGAGCGGTTCGCCATGGCGGCGGTGCAACTTGCCGCTGAGCATGATGCGTCGGTCGCGGTGTTCGGGTCGCAGACGGAGCAGGAGATGTGTGAAGCCGTGCGGACTCTGGTTGTGTCCGCCGGGGTGAAGTGTGAAAATTTCGCCGGCGTCACCACGTTGCCCCGTTTAATTGAGATGGTTGCCGCCTGCAGGTTATTCTTGACGAATGATTCCGGCGCAATGCACATCGCGTCGGCTCTGGGAGTGCCTACGGTAGCTGTCTTCGGCGCCACGGACGATCAGGCGACCGGCCCGACCGGCGATTTGAGCCGGGTGGTTCGCGAAGCGGTAGAGTGCAGCCCGTGTTTATTACGGGAGTGCCCGATCGACCACCGCTGTATGACGGGCGTGAGCGCGGGAAGCGTGGTAAGCGCCGCGTCGGAACTGATTGAGATTCAGAAGTAGAGACGATTTGGATACGCGAACAAAAATAGTGCGCTTAGAGGACGCGCCC
>DATHIZ010000292.1:0-11783 GCA_035316385.1 Bryobacteraceae bacterium
TGGGCCGCGGCCGCGGCGGTATGGAACACGTGGACGGCAAGAAGATTCTGAAGCAGATCGCCAAGGAAACCGGCGGCGCGTACTTCGAGAAGTCGAAAAAGAAGTCAGTTGACGATATCTACGCCCAAATTGAAGATGAACTGCGCAGCCAGTACAACATCGCGTACACGCCGGACGGTGGAGGCGATACCGGTTTTCGGAAAATCTCATTGACGGCAAAGCAATCCGGATTGATTGTCCAGACGCGCGAGGGCTATTATGCCGGCGCGAGCAAACCGGCGGAATAGCCGGCCATCGTAGTCTGGAGTTGTGCCGGGCGTCCGCGCTACTCTCGCGTCCTTGGTAGACGATTTCGAGTTGCACGCCCACGACATCGCAATTGTCTCGCCGCACGGACTCAGACAGCGGCGCATTACTTATGGCGAACTGGCTGCCCTGAGCCGCCGTTTTGCAGCGGAACTGGCCAAACGCGGCATCGGTAAAGGCGACCGCGTACTGATTTGGGGCGAAAATTGCCCCGAATGGGTGGCGGCGTTCTTCGGTTGCGTGCTACGCGGCGTCATCCCAGTGCCGGTGGACTTTTCCAGCAGCGCGGCATTCGTTCAGCGCGTCCAAGCCGAAGTAGCTCCCAAGCTGGTGACCGGCAGCCGCTACGGCGACATCCGGTTCGAAGAGTTTGCTTTCTCCCTGACCGAAGAACGTGCGGGCGCTCTGAAGGAGCTGACCGGTAACGATCCACTGCAGATCATTTTCACCTCCGGCACGACGGGCCGCCCGAAAGGCGTGGTGCATACCCATAGGAATGTTCTAGCCAGCCTGGAGCCGATTGAACAGGAGATGCGGAAGTATCTGCCGTACGAGCGCTGGTTCCATCCGATTCGCATTTTGCACACCCTGCCGCTGAGCCACGTGTTCGGCCAGTTTATGGGCTTGTGGATTCCCTCACTGCTGGCCGCCGAGATACATTTTGAACTGCGGCTGGTGGCCGGAGAACTTGTCGAGCGGATTCACGGAGACAGGATTTCAGTATTGACGGCAGTGCCGCGCGTGCTCGACTTGCTGCAGAGATATCTGCTGGAGCGGTTTCCGGATTTGGCTCCGCGCGTGGAACGGGCGGCGGGAATGAAAGCGTGGCGGCGTTGGTGGGAATTTCGTGACGTGCATGCGTTATTCGGCTTCAAGTTTTGGGCGCTGGTTTGCGGAGGTGCTTCGCTCGCGCCGGTCAGCGAGGAGTTCTGGAAGCGGCTGGGATTTGTCGTGGTGCAGGGGTATGGCATGACCGAAACGACGGCTCTGGTCAGCTTGAATCATCCGTTCCGCACCGCGCAAGGCACCGTGGGGCAAGTGCTGCCAGGGCGCGAAGTGCGGCTGGCCGAGGATGGCGAAGTGTTGGTGCGCGGCGAAACGATCTCCACCACCTCATGGCAAGGCGGCGGGCCCCGGCGGGAGAGTGACGAATGGCTGGCCACCGGTGACTTGGGCGAGTTCGATGCGCAAGGCAACCTGCGTTTTCGCGGGCGGAAGAAGGACGTGATTGTGACTTCCGCCGGCTTGAATATTCATCCGGAGGACTTGGAAGCAGCCTTGAGGCTCCAGGCCGGAGTCCGCGCGAGCGCCATTGTGGAAGCGGCGGGAAATGATGGGCCGGAAGTGCTGGCGGTCTTGGTGATGAATGCCGGCGCCGATCCGCAAACGGCCATAGATGGGGCGAACAGCGCTCTGGCGGAATTCCAGCACATCCGGCGGTGGATGCTTTGGCCCGAAGCGGATTTGCCGCGCACCTCTACGGGCAAAGTGCTGAAACGTGAAGTGGCGGCGCGGATTGCGGCAGGAAATGTAATAGAAATGCCGGTTACCGTCGACGGAGATTTAGACAGCCTGGGCCGCGTGCAGTTGCAGGCGCAGTTGGAACAGCAGTACGGCGTCTCACTTGACGACGAGACGGTCCAAAACGTGCGCACGCAGGACGATATCCGGCGCGCGGTCGCGCTGGCGCCCACAACGCTCCCGGCCAATCAGCACAGCTATCCGCGCTGGATTTGGAATCCGGTGATGCAGGCCGTTCGCGGCGTGTTTTTGGAGGGCATTGCCATGCCGTTGGTGCGCCTGCTGGCCAAGCCACGCGTCAAACGAAAAGCTCAGCTTCCCACGGCTCCCGTACTGATCGTTTGCAATCACGTAACGACTTATGATGCCGCTCTGGTTTTATTTGCGCTTCCCGGCAAGCTTCGCCGCCGCGTAGCCATAGCCATGTCGGGTGAGATGATTCTGGACATGCGGCGCGCGCGGAATCAGGGAAGTTGGTTCTTGAACTTACTGGCGCCGGCCGGATACCTGCTGATGACCGGCCTGTTCAATGTTTTCCCCCTGCCGCAGGCCAGTGGATTCCGGCGAAGTTTTCAGCATGCGGGCGACGCGATGGATCGCGGCTATAGCGTTCTGGTATTTCCCGAAGGCCGGCGCTCCGACGACGGAGCATTGCAGGCATTCAAGACGGGCGCGGGTCTGCTTTGGAAAGAACTGGGCTGCGCGGCGCTGCCGGTATATATTGAGGGTCTGGGCGAATTAAAAGTCGGAGGTAAACGATGGTTTCGCAGCGGTAAGATTTCCGTATCCGCCGGTGAAGCGCTTATGCTTGACTTAGAACAGCCGCCTGGGGAACTGACAGAACGTTTGCGTCTGGGAGTCGTGGGACAACATGCAGAAGCGTAAAAAACTTGCCGCCGTCGTCACGGTCTATCGCAAATACTCACATGCCCAGCACATTGTGGACAGACTGCTGGACGGCTACGGTTGGAACGGCGCGTACCATGAGCCGCCTTTCGACCCGGTGAGCCTTTACGTGGACCAGGTGGGCGCGGATGACCTGAGCCGGGAGCGCGCGCAGAGACATCCGTCGATGAAGATTTATCCCAGCATTCACGAAGCGCTCACGCTGGGGGGCACAGCCTTGGCGGTGGATGGCGTCGTGCTGGTGGGCGAGCACGGAAATTATCCGAAGAACGAGAAGGGCCAGACCAGGTATCCGCGGCACGAGTTCTTTCAGCAGATTGTGGAGGTGTTTCGCTCCAGCAAGCGCGCCGTGCCGGTGTTCAACGACAAGCATCTTTCCTGGAATTGGGCTTGGGCGGAAGAGATGTACCGGACCTCGCGCGACTTTCCGTTTCCCTTGCAGGCGGGATCGAGTTTGCCGGTGACCTGGCGGATTCCTTCGGTCGAAATGCCCTTGGGGGCGAGCGTTCGGGAAGCGCTGTGCGTTTGCTATGGCGGCGTGGACAGCTATGACTTTCACGGCCTGGAAACCATTCAGGGCATGGTGGAGCGGCGCAAAGGGGGCGAATCGGGCGTACGCTGGATCCAGGCGTATCGCGGCGATAATTTCTGGAAGGCTTTGGGAGAAGGGGTTTGGCCGGCCGACCTGCTGCAGGCGGCGCTGTGCCGTAGCCATACACTCACACCGGCTCGCCAGGGATTCAACGATATGCTGCCCACGGTCGAGCAGATGCGCAAACTGGTGGAGGATCCGGTCGCCTATACTTACGAGCACCACGACGGCTTGCGTTGCACCATGTTGTTGATGGGCGGCCTGGTGCGGGATTTCAATTTTGCCGCGCGGCTGGATAACCCATCGCGCATCTTTTCAACCCAGATGTACTTACCGATGCCCGATGGGCGTACGACACTGGCGACTTTCTTCAGTCCCCTGGTTTTTCACATGGAGCAGCTGTTTGCAACCGGACGGACCACCTATCCGATTGAGCGAACCCTGCTGACCACCGGCTTAACCGCGAGCGGCGTGGAAAGCTTGTTCCAGAAAGAGACGCGGATTGAGACGCCGCACCTGGCCATCCGGTATACAGCGCCGCGCGATTCTACTTTTCAGAGGGCATGATGGTTCAAACTCCAACGGTTCAAACCAGACTGACACGCCGCGAATTTCTCGGTTCGGCGGCGCTGCTTCCACTGGCGGCTGCCGCTGCTCAGACAAACGCAGCTCCCGTTCGCATCGCCATCATTACGACCGTCTACAAATATCTTTCGCACGGCCAGCATATCGGCGACCGGTTCCTGATCGGGTATCCCCATGCAGGCGCCTGGCACAAGCCGAATGTGCAAGTGGTTTCTCTCTATGTCGATCAGAAGCCCGCGGATGACCTGAGCGCCCAGCGCGCCAAGGAGTTCGGATTTCGCGTATATCCGACCATCGCCGAAACGTTGTGCCGCGGAGGCAAACAAATAGCCTGTGATGCGGTCCTGATTGTGGCCGAGCACGGCGAATATCCGGATAACGCGAAAGGGCAGAAGCTCTATCCACGCTACGAGTTCTTCGAAGAGTGCCTGAAAGTTTTCAAAAGCAGCGGCCGCGCCGTGCCCGTCTACAATGACAAACACCTGTCGTATAGCTTTCAGAAAGCGCGGGACATGGTGGCGGCTTCGAAAAGCATGCACTTCCCGATGCTGGGAGGCTCTTCATTGCCCGTCACCTGGCGGCTGCCGGATATCGAGATGCCTCTGCGCGCGCGCATCGAAGAAGCGGTGATGGTGGGCGAAGGCGGGTCCGACGCAATGGATTTTCACGCGCTCGAAGGCATGCAGTGCATGCTCGAACGGCGCAAAGGCGGCGAGACTGGCGTACGCGCGGTACAGATGCTGACGGGTGACGAAGTCTGGAAAGCAGGGGCGCGCGGCGTTTGGTCGAAGGAGTTGCTCCGCTCGGCGCTCTCGCGCAGCGACACGCCCTTGGGGCTTAGCCTGCAGGATGGGCGGACGCAGGATTTGACGGACAAAGGTGTTTTGGCTTCGCTGGTTCCTCACCCGGCCGCGTACGTCATTGAATATCAGGATGGCGTGCGCGCCACCATGTTGATGCTGGATGGCGCGATACGGGATTTCAACTTCGCGGCGCAAGTGAGCGGGCATGGCATCCTTTCCACGCAGTTCCTTCTTACGCCGGTGCCTAACGTGACTTACTCGGCTTGCCTGGTGGCGAAAATAGAAGAAATGTTCCTCACCGGGCGGGCCCCGTATCCGATTGAGCGAACGCTGCTCACCAGCGGAATGCTGGAGAGCTGTTTGGATTCGAAGCAGCAGAATTCGCGGCGGTTGGAGACTCCCCACCTGGCGGTTGCTTACCAGCCGCCGGAGCAGTCGCAGTACTGCAGGAGTTGATCCCATGCTGCTGCAGAATGCACGTTGGCCCGAACTGGCGGATTTAGGCGGCCGCCTGTTTGTGGTTCCGCTCGGATCGCTGGAACAGCACGGCCTGCATTTGCCCGTGTTCACCGATTCGCTGATTGTTGGGCGTGTGGCGGACCGCGTCGAAGAACTGCGCACCGAACAGATTGTGATGCTGCCGGTGCAATGGCTAGGACATTCGCCACATCACCGGCGGTTCGGTTGCGTGAGCCTCGACTTGTTTCCCTACATAGAGCTCATCCGCGGGATATGCCGGTCCCTGATCCGCATGGGCGCGCGCAAAATTTTGTTGTTGAACGGGCATGGCGGCAACGATATCCCCTGCAAAGCAGCGCAGCGCGAACTGAAAAGCGAATTCGAGGAGATGCACGATCTCTATATCGTTTACGCTACGTACTGGAATCTGGCGGCGTCTGAATTTCAGAAGATCCGGTCTTCGCCCGCCGGAGGCATGGGCCATGCCTGCGAGATGGAAACTTCTATTTTGCTGGCCTGCCACTCGGAACAGGTAGATATGCAAAAAGCGCGGAAGGGCGGCCCCGGTCCGGAGATGGGATACCGGGTGAACGATATGCTCACGCCGCTTCCGTTCACGCTGATAAGCGAGTTCGATGAACTATCGGCCAACGGCGTAATCGGCATGCCGGAGTTCGCGACCGCTGAGAAAGGCTTCGAGTTCGTGGAAGCTGCCGCGCAGGGTGTCGTGAACCTGCTGGATGAGATGAGTGGCTGGCGCTTTCAAGAGCACAGCCACCGCTGACTACCAGTTAGTAATAGACCCGTCGGGCCGGAAGTAGGTTTGAGCGCGGTTGGTGACCGGTTGCGTGACTTCAGTGATCAGGGTCAGCGCCTTCATATCCAGTTCCACGCCCAGGCCGGGACGCTCATTCGGATACAGCTTGCCGTCTTTGAAATCGAGGCAGACAGGCAGATGCGGCAAAACTTTTCCCTGATAGTTGTATTCCATCAAGACCGGTCCGGGAAAGGTGCCCAGACAGTTCACCAGCGCGGCTGTGGCGATCGGGCCGGTAAAGTGCGGAACGATCCCGACAAAATGCGTTTCGCAGAGGGCGCCGATTTTCACCATCTCGGTAATGCCGCCGACGTTGGGCAGCGTGGCGCGGACGTAGTCGATATCGTGATTTTCCACCAGCTTGTTAAAGTCCCAACGGTTCCCCCACTCTTCGCCCGCTGCCAGCGGCACATTGACTTTGCGGCGCAGGATGGGAATGTCTTCGAGAAATCCTTCGGCGCGAACCGGATCTTCGACGAAGAACGGCGCGAACTGGTCAATAAGTGCGCAGCCGCGGATGGCGTCGCCAAGATCGAAACGCTGGTGGAAGTCCACCACCCAATCGCCGTTCTTCCCCACGCCTTCGCGGGCCTGCGCGCAATCCTCCACCAACTGGTTGAGGCGTTCGCGCGTATTGTAGGTCTTGTTGGCGGGAGCATCGGCCGCGCCCATGCGGAAAGCGCGATAGCCGGCGGCGACGGTCAGTTGCGAGCGTTCGCGAATGCCCATGCCGGGATGAATGCCCGGTATGTTTCCGGCAGTGTTGTAGCATTCGCAGAAGTTGCGCACCATGCCGCCCAGGACTTGATGCACGGGTAGCTTGAGAACTTTTCCCTTGAGATCCCACAAGGCGAGATCGAGCGCGCCCAAAGCGTCCTGCTTTTCACGGCCGGGCGGATAGAAAAAAGCCCGCGACATGTCCTGCCACAACTGTTCGATATGTTGCGGATCTCGCCCGATGAGCCGGCCGGCGCACTGCTCCAGCATTTCCTTCGAGCCGCCTTCGCCAATGCCGGTGATGCCCGCGTCCGTTTCAATCGTCACAACCAGGTCGCTCTGGTTGAAGAGCGGGTTAGCGTTAGGCGGCGCATAGAGGCGCACCCGCGTAATCTTCATTTTCGGGAGAGCGGCCTGTGCGCGCGGTGCGGCGAGAACTCCGGCGGTCGAGGCGGCGGCCAGCGATTGAAGGAACATCCTGCGATTCATATACTCTCCTTAAACGTCTCTTCTTGTGGACTGAGGCCCAGAGGAGAGTATATAGTCAGGCCGTCTGAGAGACGGGATTGCTGAATTTTTCTTTCGCCGCCACGATCTCAAACGCCAGCTTGTCGCGCTTGGCGACGACCGCGCCGGACCACTTCTCTTGCCCGTTTAATAAGCCCTTCAGCGGAGCATCGGTGGCGTGATCGAATATCAGAACGTCGTCGGCTTTCAAATCGAGGAGCGTTTGGGCGGTGATGTTGCCTCCATCTATCAGCGCTTCGAAATCGAGAATGATTTCCTGCACTACGTGACGGATATAGGCGAGATCGCCCCCGGAGGGAGCTACCTTGCGGGCCTGCTGCACATGATCGAATTTAGAACGGAGCCGCTTGATAAAGATGGACGGGATGGCCAGGTTCATCAGGCCCGAGACTCCGCCGATGCTGACGTCGACAGCGATCACGATGACCGCTTCCGCCGGTGCGAGCACATGCATCAGTTGCGGCTCGCTGGCGAGCGATTGGATGGCGAATCCAATCTCGGCCACGCTCTTCCACGCCTCCCGCAGGTCCTGCAACACCACCCGCAACAGCGTTTGTATGATCGACTTTTCAATCTCCGTGATTTTGCGGTTTAGCGGCGTGGCCGATCGCCCTTTGCTTCCCATCAGGAGTTCCATGAACATGAACGTCAGGCCCATGTTCATCTCCAGTACCGCCGTTCCCTCGTAGGGACTAAGCGATACATAGGCGACGCAGGAGGGAAAGGAAAGACCTTCCAGAAACTCAGAATAGGAAATCTGCTCCAGGCTAACCAGGTTAAGCGCTACATAGGAGCGCAGGTAAGCGGAGAGACTGGACGCCAGGTTACGAACGAAGTTTTCGTGAACCATATGCAGGGCGCGCAGTTGCGTCTTCGGAATGCGGTCGAGATGGCTTAAATCGAAGCGGCCTAAATCGGGGGCAGGCTCCTGGCCCGCTTCCCCGGCGGGAACTTGGAACATGGCATCGATCTCATCTTGCGATAGCACTTTCTTCATGCCGCGGCCCTCCTTACTGTTCTTCGCACCTCAGGCGGCATCCCTGAGCGCCAGCCGGTCTTCCCGGCTGATCACCTCTTTAATGCGTACCCCGTAGTTTCCGCTGACGGATACAATCTCGCCCCGGGCAACCACCGTGCCGTGTACTACGATCTCCACGTAATCTCCAATTTTGCGATCGAGTTCGATGATGGATCCAGTCGCTAAGTTGAGGACGTCGCGAATGGAAATCGACGTGCGCCCCAGCAGAACCGATACCGGGAGCCGCAACTCCAGCAAGCGGCTCATCATCGGGGACTGACTGGCAGGAGACTGAGTGACAGAACACTGAGTGGCGGTTGTCTGCAGCCTGGTCTCCGCTTTCGTCTCCGGAAGCCGCAGCACGCGCGCGGCGGACGGCTCAATGGCCAGCAGCAACGAAGGAAGCTCGTTACCCCGGAAGACGACATTTACTTCCGCCACTTCGAGTGTTCCAAGCGAGGTGACATCCGCCTCCGCGCCTTCCCCGCAACGCAACGGGCGCGGGAAACCGGCGCTAATCGCCGCGGCGGTTCCCTGGTTCGCCTGACCGAGCATTTCCAAATACATGCGGCGTGGATCGCTCTTGTCGTCCACGGCGCCTCCGAGCCCTGACCAGCACTCCTCAACGGCTCCGGTCCAACTGGAGAAAGAGCCTTCGCCTTCCACTGGCTGTTTCCACCAGAGCCGGCCGGCAAGCTGCGATTTCTCGATTTCTTGCCGCGCGGCTGGGGCTACGCGGGCATAGGTCACGACCGGCGCTTCGCCCGTGAACATTTCGATAGCCCGGCTGAATTCACCGGTCCAGTGCTCAAAAAAGCTTTCTATTTCCGGTTTCTCGGCCATATGATCTAAACTTTTCCCGCCCCCTCGTTCGCGAGCCTATTTCGAAAATCGGCGACGCGCACAGCCAAGGTCGAGTCGATGACCAGAATCTCGCCGCAGGCAATCAGCGCCTCGCCCGCGTACAGATCGACATTGTCGCCGGTGAAGCGGCTGACAGGCAGAATGCTGCCGACATCCAGATTCAATAGCTCCGCGAACGTAGTGGTGCGTTTGTCGAGTTCCGCGCGCAGCGTGATCAAAATATCCTCAACTAGCTTGAAATCGGACGCGCCATCGTGATCGGGCATTTTTTTGAACCCTGTTTTCTATAACGGCTGACCGGCGGAAAACCTACAGCCTTGAACGATAGAGACCTGCACGCGGGCAGCCAGAGCGCAATGGGCGCTCATTGGCCGGTCTGACAATTTAGCCCTATCCGGGGAAGAGGAAACTGACGATACAGAACGTGTCCGGCGCCAAATAAAAGGAGCTAAATCATGGGCATAAACGTGTTGATTGTCGACGATTCGGCGGCCATCCGAAAAATCCTGGTGCGCGTTCTTGGTCAAGCAAATCTGCCTATCGGCGAAATCTACGAAGCCAGTGATGGACTGGAGGCGTTAACAATTGTGGCGGCCAACGACGTTTCTTTGATACTTTCTGACATCAACATGCCAAATGTTGACGGTTTGGAACTATTGACCAGGCTTCGTGGCACGCCGAAGTGGAAACAGCTGTCGGTAGTCATGATTACCACCGAGGGTAGTCAGGCGAAGGTTCTGGAAGCCGTCCAACTCGGAGCCCGCGGTTACGTGCGAAAGCCCTTCACCGCCGACCAGATCAAAGAAAAAGTATTAGCGTGCCTGAAGCCGGTAGACGACTAAGCACAGGAAAGCCAAAAGATGGAGCGAGAGACGATCGTGGCCCATGTGGTCACAGGGGCGCGGCAGGTCTTTGAAACGATGCTTGGGATGGAGTTGCACCCTGGGCAGGACTACATTGAGACCTCGCCACAGCCCGCGTCCAGGGGAGTTGTCGCGTTAATCGGACTGGGCGGCGCCTGGATGGGGACGGGCATAGTGGCTTGCTCCCCCGAATTGGCTTGTAAAATGGCCTCGGCCATGCTGCTGTCCGAGTATCAGTCCGTATCGGAAGACGTCTTAGACGCCATGGCCGAAATCGCCAACATGATCTTTGGATATATGAAAACTGAGATCGAGGAGCAACTGGGCGGGCTGTGTCTCAGTATCCCGACAGTGGTCTTTGGCCGGAATTTTCTTACCAGAAGCGTGGGAAACCAGCCTTGGAGCGTAATACCCGTGAAGGTTGGCGACGAAACCTTGGAACTGCGGATTTGCCTGACGCCCAATCGCGAAACGAACAACGTTGGCCGAACGCTGGCTCCGTAGCTCCCATAGTTAGCTGCATTTTTCGAACGTCCGAAATACCGAAGCAGAGCCGGAAGCGTGAGCGCCCACGATCTTCCATTACTCACGAACGCCCTAAGTAAACCGTCTCCATGAGAAAATAGTGATTTGCGTATTGTCTCCGACGGGATCTATTATGCGTGTGGCCTGACTTTAGTAGGTCTGGCAGTGTCCTATTTCTTAACGCCGTGGATAGGCATTCCCTGCTACGTCCTGGCTGCATTTTGCCTGTATTTCTTCCGTGATCCGGATCGCATTACGCCGGCGGGTGACCTATTGCTCGCGCCGGCAGACGGCAAAGTGGTCGCCATCCGCCAAATCACTCCGCAAGAAACGCGCATCAGCATCTTTCTGAACGTATTCAATGTTCACGTAAACCGTACCCCCGTACCGGGTAGAATCTCCGAAGTGCTCTACCAGCAAGGTAAGTTTTTGGTCGCCAGCCATGAAGCAGCCTCTGCGGAAAACGAACAGAATACCCTGGTTCTCCAGACGGTGGTGCACGGCAAACCGAGCCGCGTGGTCTGCCGCCAGATCGCGGGACTAATAGCGCGCCGCATCGTTTGTTACAAGCAGCCGGGCGACTCGGTAGCGGCCGGCGAGCGCATCGGCTACATCAAATTCGGCTCGCGCATGGATATCGTATTCGGACCCGAGTGGACCTCCACTGTCAAAATAGGCGACAAGGTCAGCGCGGGAACAAGCATTCTGGCAAGACCGGCGGACGTGGGAGAAACTGCCTGAGCATTCGCGATCGTCTTTTGGGGCCGGAGTCGGGGGGGAAAAGACCCCGCCGGGCCGCCTATGCCTTACCCACTCTTTTCACCAGCGCCAACATTTTCCTCGGGTTTATCGCCCTGCTGCAAGCCTTTGAAGGGGCCGTACAGGCGGCTGGCGGGGATTTGGGCTGGAATGTGCATTTTGACTACGCCGCAAAGGCAATTGGCTTTGCGGTCCTTTTTGATGGGCTGGACGGCCGGATCGCGCGCATGACCCACACGACCAGCGATTTTGGACGGGAGCTCGATTCGCTGGCCGACGTGATTACCTTCGGCATCGCCCCGGCGGTTCTGATTTTTCTTTGGGGCGTACTGTTCGTGATCACCCCAAGCAGCGCGTTGCCGAGTCATCTGGCGCGGGCCGGCTACTCGGTCGCATTTTTCTACCTGCTCTGCGGCGCAGTACGGCTGGCCCGCTTCAATGTACAAACCAACCCCGCGCCCAAGACGCCCGGACGCCCGGACTACAAATCCTTTGTGGGAGTACCCATTCCAGCCGGAGC
>DATHIZ010000293.1:0-10318 GCA_035316385.1 Bryobacteraceae bacterium
GCGAGCGAGCGCACATTGCCCGGTGTGATGGAACTCAGCCGCCTATAGTGCGTGCCTTGATAATCTCCCAATAGGTGAGCCAGTTCTGCGGCTCGGAAGCGGCGTTTCGCAGGCGGGAAAACGATAGATTGAAATCTGCGCTGGGCTGCCATTCCGCCGGCGCAGCCGGACCGCCCTTGGTCAGGAAGGCGAGCACGTTTTCAAGCTCAACCGCGGTTGGCTGCGCCGCGGGCATCAGCGACTTCCTGGGCCTGTCAATCTGTTTTACATCGCGCTTGAGCAGCATGTGCAATTGCTCTTTTTCATCCATCATCTGAATGGAAAACGTGTCTTCGTTTTTCTTTACTCCGCGCAGCAGCTGGCCGTTGTTCAAGCGGACTTCGATGGTTTCATAATTCCGCCGCAGCGACTCGTCCGGGTGCAAGATCGCCTGCCTCAGGTTGACGGGCCGTCTTCCTCCCGCGGGCAAACTCAGGTCGGGTCCCAGCCGCCCTCCTTGTCCACGAAACATGTGGCAGCGGCTACAACCGCCCGGCCCGAAAAACAAGGCGCGCCCGGCCGCTGGATCTCCTTTCGATGCCTCCTCCGATGGCGTGCTTCCTAGAGAGCGTAAGTAGGCCACAATCTGCTTGCCTTCGCGCGCCGCCAGCGGGAATGCCGGCATTTCTGAATTTGGTATGCCTGTCAGAATGTTCCGCAGGATCTCTGCGTCCGAGGCGCCCCAGCGCCATTGTCCCGAGGTCAGGTCTGGCCCCCGGCCGCCTTTCGCATTTCCTCCGTGACAGGCCGTGCAGGATCTCTGGAACAGATTCCGGCCTGCTGCAATATCTCCTCCGGCAGCCGGATCTTGCGCGCCCAAAATCAGGCGAAAACGAATATCAGCGAAACGAGCTTTAAAGCGAATTGCACGTACGCGCGCTCTTTTAGGCTTTGCGAATGTACAAGCTAGGCAGCCGGGTCAGATTTCTTTAAGCAGCCACCGGACGGCGCGTTTCTGCAACTCCAAATACTGAGGCACCCATAGAGCATGGATGGTATGGCCAACTCCCGTGAAGGCAACCCGGCCCTGGCCATAGTCATAAGCCCAGGCTGAGATCGACTTGGTTCCACGGCCTTCAAAATCAAGACCGTCGATGTTGTCCGCTTCCATCAGAATATGCTTGCGATCCTTGTCGTACTCGACATAGTGCTGTTCATCGTTGACCACAAATTCCTGAATACCCTGTGTGATCGGATGATCGCGATTGACCACCCTTACCTTAAACGGTCGAAGGGTCGGATGGCCAATATACGCGCCACCCATGACTTCGCGATAATTCTTCGACGAATGCGAGATATGGCTGCTGTTATGCATCGCATAGAGCCCGTTGCCGGCATTCACAAAATCCTTCACCGCCGCACCCTGTTCCTCATTCATCCAGAGGACGGATTTTGCTTCGGGAAAATCTTTCTTATTCTCGAAATGCGCCGCGTATCCGGTATAAGCGTCCGGTCCCAAATAGCCGTTGGGCCAGATCATCCCATCGCGCAGGATCACCAAAAGCTGATAATTCTTCAGCAAATCGCGCGAGAGGGCATCATATTGAATGGTGTAATCCACTTTCATGCCCAGCGAGCTGAAGACCTTTTCCAAGCCCACGCGAATATAGTCGGGATTATGATAGCGGTCTCCGATGAGCGCCAGCACTCGCTTGGAAGTTGGCGCCGCGGCCGACAGGCTTGCCGTGGTTGCAAGCAAGGCACAGTCTAGAATGGTTCGTCTTGAGATCTTTTGACTTTTCATGGTGGTTTTCACTAGCTTTGTGCCGCAGGCTATCCCGCGTACCGGAATTGGCTCAGCTTCCGCGTTTCATAGCCAAGCGCCGACGATAGCTCCGCGGCGGCGGACGTGATCTGGGAGGCAAGGCGGGCCTGGTTCAAACCATAAAAGCGCTCGGCTTCCATGGAAGCGCTGATGGCGCCGATCACCACGCCCATGCAGTCGCGGACTGCCGACGCGATGCAGCAGGCGCCGTCGATACACTCCTCGCGGTCAAACGCGTAGCCTCGCTGCCGGATCGTCTGGAATTCACTTTCAAGCGCCTCCAGGGTCGTGATCGTCCGGCCCGTGCTTTTCTTCAGTCCATCGCGTTCCAGCGTTCGTAAAATCGTTGCCCGGTCGAGGCTGGCCATGATTGTTTTGCCCAGCGCCGAGGCATGCACGTTCTCCGCCGCTCCAAGCCGCACTTCAAATAAGGGCTTGCAGGCAAGATCAACCTGGTCTATCAGGAATACTTCACATTCGCGTTGGTCAAACATCGCTAAATGCGCGGCCGCTTCCAGGCGCCTGGAAAGGCGCCGCAGAATCGGACCGCCGTTCGCATGCAGAACGTTCTGTTGAAACGCGGTCAAACCCAAACGCAACAGGCCGGAGCCTACCCGGTAGCGCTTGTTCTCCGAATCCTGCTCTATATATCCGAATTGCTTGAGAGCGGCAAGGATACGATGCACATCGCTCGAGAGCAATTCCGTTCGCCGCGCCAGATCCGTTACGCCAAGCGATGGCCGGTTTCGAAACTCTGCCAGGATACGGCAGACCTTTGTCACAGTGGTTGCTGGTTTCATACTCCGACCTCGTGGGCGGCGACGGCCCCGTCCTACTAAGTCGCCTTCCGCGGCAACTCGCCAGAACGTTAGGAAAAGTCTATGTGAACCAAAGAATTAAGTCAATTGCGGATTTCAAACTGTTTGAATTGGTTGCCGTAAGTGGTTTTCAGAGCACTGTCTTCATGTAAGTGCTCTACATGTAAAGAGCGCAAGTCGGCACATCTTATATAATCCATACCAATATCGCCGGTGTCTTCGTTATCGCCGGTCATCGAGATCGCACAGACCAACGGGGAGTAGCTCATGAGCAAAAAGCGCGTGACATGGACTGAGGCGTTTGAGGAAGAGATAGAGGTGGTGAAAAAGCGCCGCCAGGGATCCGTCGAGATCCAGAAGAACCTTGTCGGGCTGGCAATTTCCGGCGGGGGCATTCGCAGCGCGACTTTTGCTCTAGGCGTGCTCGAGGGTCTGAAGCAGTCGGGATTGCTCCCAAAGGTTGACTTCCTGTCCACGGTTTCCGGCGGAGGATACATCGGCGCATGGCTGAGCGCCAACTGCAAGCGCGCTGCCGACCGCAAGGAACCGGACTGGTTGGGCAAAGCAGCGAATTGGAAAGATTCCATCAGCC
Source organism: Bryobacteraceae bacterium (assembly GCA_035316385.1). GTDB lineage: Bacteria > Acidobacteriota > Terriglobia > Bryobacterales > Bryobacteraceae > Bog-105. Next base: position 3,215 of record DATHIZ010000293.1, read on the forward strand.
ACTTGCGCCGCTATTCTAACTACCTGTCGCCCACGCTCGGCTTCTTCAGCGCCGACACCTGGTCGGTGGGCGCCATCTGGCTGCGCAATACCATCCTCGTTCAACTCACGGTGATTCTGGCGATTGCCGTCGCGCTTCTCGCGCCGCGCCCGCTGTTTCAAGCCTTTCGGTACTGGCCGGAAGTAGGCCACTGGCGTTGGGCCACGATCTTCTTATTTATCCTCGGCGTGGTCGGAATTGCCGGCAATCATCTTCGGTTGGGCCAGAACTCCAGCGTGCCGTTGTTGCAGGCCAGGCGCTGGCCCGTCGGATTGATCGCCGCGTCCGTTTTCCTGGCGGTCGCCGCGGTTGTGGGTGTCCGGTTCAATTTCGAGCCTTTCTCCAACGCCCAGATCGATCTCGTTCCCGCCGCCGTGATCGCCTCCCTTCTAATTCTGGCCGGGTTCTATCTTCAGCCGGTCGCGGTGAGACTCGTCAAAGCGTGCTGGCGAGGTCCGGATCCGCCGGAACAAATTAACTACACTCAGGCTTGGGTACAGGTCGTTGTGGTGATCCCAATGATGGCCACCGGCTTTCTGGTGGGCGCCATTCTGTGGGGGCAGTGCCGTCCCGGTTCCGGCCGGTTGGCTGAGCTGGACACGTTTAGCGGTGTTTTCACCACCGCATGGCGCTTCTGGCCGTTCCCTCTCGCCGTGGTGTTCGCTTCGCTCTGGCTGCTCTCGTTTTGCTCCATCCGCAATCGTTGGGACGCCAAGTGCATCTTCGCCGCGCTGGCCGCGCCGGTCCCGGCAATGCTGGTGCTCCATGCGCTACTTTCCGTTATTATGCTCCTGCTCCATGGCTGGGCGAAAAGCGCGGAGGGTAATTGGATGGCTTATGTCTGGGCGCCCTCCATGGTGCTGTATGCGTTTTCCCTCACCATTGTGATACTCATCGGCATGCTGGGCCGGCAGTCCTCCGAAGGCGTACGTGAATGGTGGAGCCGTTTTGGCGCTTGGCTGGGCATCTACGGATTCGCCTGGATGTTACTCAACGCCGCCGCGGTCTACGGGCCGCTACTCGGCGCAGTCTTGCTGCAGGCAGGTACATGGAAAGTCTCTATCGGCGGTTGGGTCGGCACAACGCTTGCCGGTCTCTTCGCCGGTAACTCAAGCGCAACCGGTGAGTCGTCCTCCCCCAGCAAAAGCACGCGCGTAGCTAGCCTGGACCTTGTCGCCAAAATCGCGCCCTTCATTTTTATCGCTGGACTGCTGATAGCCGTTTCCACCGTCCTCCATCTGATTATCGCGAGTAACTCCGGCGCGATGTGGAACGGTGCACTCCAACTGCAGCGTGATCACTGGACGCTAATGAATAGCGCGGACCCGAAAATCGTTGGCCTCCTCCTGGTGGCCTGTTTGGCGGTCTTGCTGCTGCTCGCCGCGCGCGTCGATATTAACGAATTCAGCCTCAACGCCTTTTATCGCAGCCGTCTGGTGCGCTGCTACCTGGGCGGAACGCGCTTCCGGCCCGGTGAACGGCATCCACAAAATTTTACCGGATTTGATGACAACGACGACCTGCCGCTCGCTGCCCTCGACGATTCGCAACCGGCGCCGGCGGGCCCTCTCCACATCGTGAATTGCGCGCTCAACCTCGGCGGATCGAAGGATCTCGCGCTACATACCCGCCACAGTGCCACGTTCACTCTCACTCCGCTGCGCTGCGGCAGTAGATACCTCAGCCGCGACCAGGTTGGCAACACCAATGAAATTGGCTACACGCGCACCGCCATCTTCGGAGGCAGGGACGGTCAGCCTTCGCTCGGCCAGGCGATTTCGGTTTCCGGCGCAGCGGCAAGTCCCAACATGGGCTATCACACTTCGCCCGTTGTAGCATTTCTCCTCACCCTGTTCAACGTGCGGCTAGGCTGGTGGTTCCCCAATCCCAGCACCACGGCGATCAAAAATCCATCGCCGTGGTTCAGCCTGCGTTATCTCTTCATGGAACTGTTCGGCGGCGCGGCTGACAAATCGTCGTACCTCGCCATCTCCGATGGCGGGCACTTTGAAAACCTTGCGGCTTATGAACTGGTGAAACGCAAATGCCGCGTCATTATCGTCAGCGACGCCGAATGCGACCCCTTTCTCCGGTTTGAAGGCCTGGGCTCCCTCATTCGCATGTGCGCGGTCGACTTCGGCGCCAAGATCACCATCGATGTCAACTCCATCCGTCCGGCGGAGTCGCCTTGGAGCAGTAACCGTTACGCCGTCGGCAGCATCGATTACGGGGATGGTTTAATCGGAACGCTGATTTACCTGAAGGCTTCCATGACCGGGCAGGAAGCTACCGACATCTTGCAGTACAAAGCCGTTCACCCGACATTTCCCCACGAGAGCACAGGCAATCAGTTTTATGCCGAAGACCAGTTTGAAAGTTACCGTGGTCTCGGTCGCGACATCGTAACGCGGGCTTTCGCATCGGTCGCCATCGAGGAAGATTTGAGCACCCTGGCGCGCAAGCTGGAACAACTCAGCTCCCCCACCCTCCACGGCAGCGCGCAGTTTACGCGCCACAGCACGCGCTTGATGGATCTGTGGTCGAAGTTGAGCGCAAACCCCGACCTGAATTTCCTCGATCGCGAATTGACCGGCGCTTGGCCGGACTCCCCGGAAAAGGGTTTCCGCTCAGCCTTTTACCTCTGTGCCGAAATGATTCAGCTAATGGAGAACGTTTATCTAGACCTTCGCCTGGAAGAAACCTGGGACCATCCCGACAACACAGGCTGGCGCGCCACATTTCAACATTGGGCAAATTCTCCAGTGATTCAGAAAACCTGGCAGATCACTTCAGGGACCTACGGATTGCGCTTCCAATACTTCTGCCAGCGCCGCCTAGGCCTCGCCGCTTCCCCAAAGACGCCGGCTTGAGACCATCAGATGCTGGCAAAGAGTATTTCTGATAACCTGAGGTCCCAAACATCATGAGCAAGCTAACAGGAAAAGTCGCAATCGTCACCGGAGCTTCTAAAGGAATTGGCGCTGCTATCGCGGAACACCTTGCCGCGGAAGACGCCTCCGTTATCGTTAACTACGCCAGCAGCAAGGCCGGCGCGGATGCCGTCGTGAAGCGGATCACGGAGAAGGGCGGTAAGGCCATCTCGCTACAAGCCGACGTTTCCAAGCCGCAAGACATAGAGCGTCTTTTCGCCGGCACGAAGACTGCCTATGGAAAGCTGGACGTCCTGGTCAACAATGCGGGCATATACGAATTCGCGCCGCTTGAATCTATTACTGCCGAGCACTTCCATAAGCAATTCGATTTGAATGTTCTCGGGTTGCTTCTCACTACCCAGGCAGCCATCAAATTCTTCGGCCCGGAAGGCGGCTCCATCATCAACATCAGTTCTATTGTCGGTCCAATGCCGACCGAGAACGGTTCCGTGTACAGTGCCACAAAAGCCGCCGTGGATGCCCTAACCGTCTCGCTCTCCAAGGAGCTTGGTCCCAAAAAGATCCGCGTGAATTCACTCAACCCCGGCATGGTGGAAACCGAGGGGCTGCACTCCGGTGGAATCGCTGAAAGCGACTTTCGCAAGAAGCTCGAGTCCCTGACTCCGCTTGGACGCATCGCGCAGCCGGAAGATATTGCGCGCGCCGCCGTGTTTTTCGCGTCGGACGACTCCGGTTGGGTGACTGGGCAAATTCTGATCATTGCCGGTGGCCAGCGCCAGTAGGCGATCAGCTTTCTTATTGGGCCGTGCCGGAAGTCCGGAAAGTTTTCTCCTGACCATGCATGGTGAGAAGCGGGTGTTTGACCTGAGCTCTGAATTCGTATTCGCGATTTCCGGTAAGACCACGTAATGAGTAAGTAAATTCACCAGTGGCCGTTTTGGGGCCGGTGGGCAAGTCGGTCCAGGGTTCGGTTTGTTCCGAAAGGTCCGTACCGCCCTTCTTCAATCGAAATTGGAAACCCACCTGCACTTGCTCCACGTCGCCCATATTCGTCAAGCTCCCGTGAAGAGTCTCGGTCGCGCCGGCTGAATTCCACTGCGCGCGTAGCGTTGTAACTTGCGGCGGACGCATCGCCGGCTCAACGTTCGTCATCTTCACAACGACCGGGTTCGGCCAGCGGCGATCTGTGTAGAGGCGCTGCGCGCGGTAGGCGGTGACGTGCAGTCCGCTGCTGTCTTGCGTCCATGTGGTCTTCGGCTTTACGTCAGGCTTGTATTCAACCAGCTCGTCCGATTGACCCAGCACGGAGACCGTCGTCTGTGGAGTCGCCCGCACTGACCGGAGGGTGATGGTTTTGGGGTCACCCAGCCGCCAATGCTCGTCGTGGGTGAGGAAAGCGTAAACAGTCTCCTCGCTTTTCCGTTTCGTGAACCAGACGTTGTTTTCGTTGGTGACGACCCAGGGGCGAACGTCGCGAATGGCCTCGCCGTTCACGAAATTCCAAAGGGCAATCTCACGCAAGCGCGCGTCCTGTTCCTCGGCAATGGTTCCATTGGGCTTCGGACCGATATTGAGGAGCAGGTTTCCGCCTTTGGCTCGTGTCTCGATCAGGGTATTGATCAATTCTGTCCCGGATTTGTAGTGTTCGTTTGTGGCCTTCCATGGCCACTCGGTGCCCATGGTTAAGTTGCCTTCCCATGCTCCGGGCAGGGCGACGCCAGGCGTGTATTGCTCCGGGGTTTCCATCACACCACGAGTGATGACTAGGTTCGGCTGCAGCTGCCAAGCATACTCAATGAGCTGCTCGGCCGGCCCGTCAAAAAAGAAGTAATCAATGGGACCGTAATTGGTGAGCAGTTCCTTCAACTGACGTTTGGTGTAGTCCATGAATTCGGGAATGTCTTGCGGATATACGCCTTTCACGTGGCGGTTGATCGTGATGTGGTGCTGCGTAAGCCACCAGAAATCATCGGGAGAGAAGTAGATGCCGATCGCGATCCCCTGCCGGCGAAACGCCGTGATGAGCGCGGCCATGACATCTTTTCCATAAGGAGTGTGCATCACGCTGAAGTCGGTAGTCCGTGTGTCCCACATGCAGAAGCCGGCGTGGTGCTTGGCCGTAAACATGACGTAGCGAAAACCCGCCAGCTTGGCCAGGCGTGCCCAGTCGTCGGGCTGGTATTGATCGGGATTGAAATACGCCGGGAGCGTTTCGAAGAAGCGCTGAACATAATCCGGAGACGCGCCAACGAGCGAATGCGAAATGACGCCGCCGAGTGTTCCATCCACGCCCCAGTGAATAAAAAGGCCGAGCCCGCGATCGCGGAATAGTTCGACCGCTGCGGGATTGTTACCCGGATGGGGACTCGCCGGGGCATCGCCCAACTGCGCGGATGCGATAGTAACGGAGCCGATGACAAACGCGAGCACTGCCAGTCTCATTGTGGTTTTTGTATCATAACGGACCTAGTTCAAATGCGCCTTTCCTTCATCCTAATCTCCTGCCTCGCGCTTTCTCAGCCGCTCTTCTCCGCGGCCTCAAATGACCTTCTCTCCGGGGTGATCGACGTGCATGCGCACTGCGCCCCCGATAGCGTCCCGCGTAGTATCGACGCTATCGATCTCGCCAGGCTGGCGAAGTCTCGCGGCATGCGTGGCTTGGTGCTGAAGAGTCACTGGGAGCCTACCGCCTCCCTTGCTTATTTGACTCGCAAGGAAGTGCCGGGCATCGAAATCTTTGGCGGCATCGATCTGAATCTCAGCGTGGGCGGAATGAATCCGGAAGCGGTCGAGCGTATGGCGAAGATAACCGGCGGCTGGGGGCGCTTTGTTTGGATGTCAACCTTCGATTCCCAGGCGCAAGTTCGTTTTGCGAAAGAGAATCGTGCCTTCGTAGCGGTTGCGCGAGACGGGCAGCTGTTGCCGGAAACCAAAAAAGTAATCGCAATGATCGCCAAGTATCATCTGATTCTAGCGACCGGCCACAACTCGCCGCGGGAAGACTTGCTGCTGATTCAAGAAGCGCGCAGTCAAGGCGTGCGCCACACCATCGTCACTCATGCCATGATGGCGCCGATTCATATGTCTATTGATGAGATGAAGCAGGCTGCCGGTTTAGGCGCCTTCCTGGAATTCGTGTACAACGGGCTGATCGGCCATTACAAAGAGTTCACTTTTGCCGATTATGCCAAAGCGATTCAGGCAGTGGGCGCGGAGCATTGCATCCTCTCCAGCGACATGGGAGCGGCGTCCAACCCCCTGCACCCGGATGGCCTGCTGCTCTTTTTCGAAGGATTGAAAAAGGCCGGTCTCACCGACAGTCAAATTCGCATGATGTCTGCGCGCAACCCGGCGCTGCTGTTGGGTTTATAGTGCCCCGACGGCGTACCATCGGGACATGTCCATGATGGAGCTCCGGAAGCAATTCGGCGATATCGACATTTATCTGTTCGACCAACTTCTGCGCGGCCGCGTCGCACCCGGTATGCGGATTCTGGATGCGGGCTGCGGCTTTGGCCGGAACTTGATTTATTTCTTACGCCAAAGCTACGAAGTATTCGGCGTGGATCGGGATCCAAAGAGCGTGGACGATGTGCGCCGCCTGGCGGCCGCGCTGGCGCCAAACCTGCCGCCGGATAACTTTCGCGCGGAAGCAGTCGAATCCATGTCCTTTCCCGACGCCTTTGCGGACGTGGTGATTAGTAGCGCTGTCCTCCACTTTGCACGGAATGACGAACACTTTCGAAACATGCTGCAAGACACTTGGCGAGTGCTGAAACCGGGCGGGTTCCTATTCTGCCGCCTGGCGTCCTCCATCGGCTTGGAGCACCGGATGCAGCACGTCGCGGGACGCCGCTTTCTATTGCCGGACGGCTCGGAACGATATCTGGTGGACGAAGCGCTGCTGGCTCAATTCACAAACGATCTGGGCGGACGGATGATCGACCCCCTGAAGACGACCGTGGTGCAGAATGAGCGCTGCATGACGACGTGGGTGCTGCGCAAGGCCGGGTGACGCGCCACTAAGTTAAGACGCCAGCGGGGTATCCACGCGGATGCCAGAAGATGCAAGGGCTGAGAAATATTCGGCAACCTCCTTGGGCGAATGGCGGACGCGAGAATAGCGGCTATATCGCTGCGGTCGAACGCCGAATAAGATCCTTTGACCTTC
>DATHIZ010000294.1:0-3332 GCA_035316385.1 Bryobacteraceae bacterium
GAGGCGAGAATTTCGACGAAAAAGTGGTTCGCGATCACGGTGGCGGCGGCTTCTTTGGAGGTTGGAAACGGTCCGGGGATGGCGTGGATATAGATGTCGCGCGTTGGCAGGTTCGCCTCCGTGAAAGCGGCTACCTGGCTCGCCAGCGGCATAAGTTCGCTCGCGCGCATTTCTCGCCGCACCTGGCGAATATGAGTTTTTACAGAATGTCTGCCGGTGGCGAGCCACCAGGGATGGAGTCGACGCTGGAAGTGCTGGAGCACTTGACTGAGACGGGCTGCGTCCGAAGGATTGGTGAGTTTGGCGGCGCGCCTGCGGAAGTCTTCAGATGACCGGGATTCGACGGCGGCAGCGATGATACTGTGTCTCAACTTCATGCTGGGGTAGTAGCTGGCGTAGTTGGGGAGCAAGGGTGCGGAAGCTGGCGCGGGCGCGGCGCTTTCGAGCTTGCGGAAGATTTCGAGCCATGCATCCAGTTGAGCGCCGTCGTCGCGGGTGACGTGGAATTCGTCGTTCCAAAAGCGGGTGAAGACGGAGTTGGTGCAGGGGACACGGCCGGTGAGGCAGCTTACGTGGTAGACCGCATTCGTGAATTCCGAGGCATCGTAATGGAAGTGGAGAGAGATCGAGGCGAGAAGGGCCAAGGCGAGCATGGTGGATTGATTTTAGCTGATGGCGGGACCTCTAATCGGCTTGACCCAAATCTTCGCGGCAGCGGCGGCTCCCAGCAATACCGAAGAGGCACCAGTCTCGAATTTAATTGTGCCGTCGGGATTGTGGTGAACCGCCCGAATGCCGGCCCCGGGATGGAGCCCACGCTCGTCAAGATACTCTAACAACGCGCGGTCGCGTTCAAAGACGCTCTCGATAATCGCAGTCGAGCCGGCTGGCAACTCTCCGAGGACCAGAAGTCCACGCAATCTGCGCTCAGACGGCCCATCGCCCCGGATATCGTTTCCGTGAGGACAGACGCCGTTAGCGCCAAGCTTGGCGATCAATCTCTCCTCGAAATCCGCGGATACGGCGTGCTCCAGACGCTCGGCTTCTTCGTGGATCTTGGACCACTCCATTTTAAAAATCTCGGCCAGCATTCGCTCGATGAGGTGATGGCGGAATCGAATGCGGTCGGCGATTTCGCGCCCATGGGCGGTGAGCTCGACTCTACCGCGTTTTCTGACAAGCGCAAGTCCATCGCGTCGAAGCCGCCGTAGTGCCATGGTCACCGCGGCAGGCGTTACCTTCAGCCAGCGGACCAATGTCGCGGCAATAACCGGTTCGCCATCCGTTTCGGCCTCTGCAATGGCCTTAAGGTAGTCTTCTTTGGAGACCGTGGTTTCCATTCGCGCTGCCTCTTAATGTTAGCAGAGATAAAAACTGTTCCGTACCGTTTGTTTCCGGGCTATTGACAGGGTCAATAGATCCTGGTATACATCGTTCTTGTTTACTATAGTAAAGTTATTCCGAACAGCTACAGTAAAGTGCCTGATCGGGTTGGTGGCTGCAGCAGTGCTGAACGCTCAAACTGATGTTGACCGGGAGCGGCGTCTGGCCGATCTCGAACGGAAGATGCGCCTCTTGGATCCGAACTTCTCCCCGTCAAACAGCGCGTCAGTCGATGTTCGTCTCGCGGAACTGGAGTTGCGGATCGATGGTCTTCTGGCGGCTGCCCCGAAGGCGGCGCCGGAATTGGCGGCCGCCGTCCAACCAGCGCAAGTTACCGCGCCAACCGTTCCACCCGCAGATCAGGCTCCGTTGCAACCGCTGTCCGTCACTGGCGACTATCAGGCATCCGGCGAGGGCGAAACACGGCTCCCGGTCTCCGGTTACATGGACGCCCACTTCAACAAGGACGCAGGCCAGCCGGGGCGCGCGGACTTTCACCGATTTGTTCTGCTGTTTGGGCACAGTTTTTCGGAGCGGATCAAGTTTTGGAGTGAACTTGAAGTTGAGCACGCCTTGGTCGAGGGCGGCGAAGAGAAAGGCGAAGTGGCGCTGGAGCAAGCTTATTTGGACTTCCTCGTCAAACCATGGCTGAACTTTCGCGGCGGCATGGTGTTGTCCCCGGTGGGCATTATTAACGAACGGCATGAGCCTCCGTCCTTCAATGGCGTGGAGCGCCCGTTTGTCGAGACGATACTCATCCCGACTACCTGGCGCGAAATGGGCGTCGGCTTGACGGGCGATTTGGGCAGGGGCTTTCGATACCGTACGTACATGATCTCGGCGCTCGATCCGACCGGCTTCAGTGCCGAAGAGGGTATTCGGAACGGTCGGACCGGCGGCTTCGAGGCGCCGTTTCGGAACCCGGCAATCGTGGGACGGTTAGAATTCGCAGGTGTCAGAAGACTGACTCTCGGCCTAAGCGGCTACAGCGGTGTTTCGAGCAGTGACTTTGTCAAGGTTACACCGCGCGTCAGCATTGCTTCATTCGATGGCCGGTACAGCTTAGGACGTATCGACTTCCGAGGGCTCTTCGCGAATACTTGGATCACGAAGACGCGCGAGCTCAATTTCGAGCTCGAACGGCTCAGCGGGTTCAATCCAAATATCGCCAAGCAGCTTCTGGGTTATTATGTCGAGCCGGCGCTTCACGTCTTCCCTCGCCGTCTGCGAAGCGACCTGATCTTGTTCACTCGTTATGAAAAATACAACACGCAGCATCGAATGGCGGCAGGATTTCAGCCGCTACCTGAATTTGACCGCTCCTCAGTGATTACAGGAGTGACGTTCAAACCGAATGCAGACGTGGCAATCAAGTTTGATTATGTATTCAATAGAAACGCAAATTCCGTGGTTCGCCCGCTAAACGCGATCAACCTGGGACTAGGCTGGTGGTTCTGATGAGAATTTATTCACGTTTCCTGTTCGTGAGCCTCGCGGCTTCGCTGGCGGTATGGACTACAGCGCAAGAGCCTGCCGCGAAGCCGGACAAAGTCATTTCGATCACGGCGGAGCGCTTTACATTCTCGCCATCCAAGATTCGTGTCAAGAAAGGATCGATTGTCGAACTGGTGATCACGAGCGACGACACCGACCACGGCTTTCGCATTTCCCGGGCGAATATCGATGTGGCGATACCGCAGCGGGGCAAGGGTGAGGTCCGCGTGAAGTTCGTCGCGACAGAAAAGGGCGAATACGTTTTCGAATGCTCCCGCGCCTGCGGTGCGGGTCACAATCTGATGAGGGGGCGGATCGTCGTTGAGTAAGAAAGCGCAATTCGGTTTACTTGCCGTACTCGCAGCCGGGCTGCTTGCCGGGACGATGCTGCGAGGGCAGCAGGAGAGCCTCCCTGGTGCACCTTTGCCGGGCCTGACGTCTCGGGAACTGGAACT
>DATHIZ010000295.1:0-4242 GCA_035316385.1 Bryobacteraceae bacterium
TCTCAGTTCGCGAACCTCTGTACAGTTGGCGCGTGTCATCTTGCGGGAACGGTTCGGCGTCGAACCTGAGTTCACGCCCGCCCAGCCTGACCTCGAGCAGATGCTGGCTCACTCCGATGCGGCTCTGATCATCGGCGACCCCGCCCTCCGGCTCATACCCGAACAATTGCCTTACGAATGCCTCGACCTGGGGGCGGAATGGTTTGCGCTCACCGGCCTGCCCATGGTCTTCGCCGCCTGGGCCGGAAAGCCTGGCTTGCCGGTTGACTTGCTCACGGACCTCACGCGCGGTTCCTACGAATTCGGAAAAGCTGCCATCGACGAAATTGTCCGCGGCCAGTACGCCCAGCGCGGCGTGACCCAGGAACTCGCCGGCCGTTACCTGCGGCAGTACATTCGCTTCGAGTTCGGGCCCGAGGAGCACCGCGGCCTACAAGCTTTCTACGAACTTGCGCGCCTTCCGCGGCCAGCCTTCACCACAGCCAGTTAAAGGAAACGATCATGATTACCCGCCACCAAGCCATCGAAATGTTCCAGAGCGACGATTTGATCGCCATCGGCATGGAAGCCGACGCGGTGCGCCGGAAGCTGCACCCGGAGGGCGTTGTCAGCTACATCATCGATCGCAATATCAACTACACCAACTTCTGCACCGAGTACTGCAGCTTTTGTGCCTTCTACCGGCCCATGGGCCACAAGGAAGGCTACATCCTGCCGACCGAAGTCATCCTCGAAAAGATCAAGGAAACGATCGATCTCGGCGGCACCGGCATCCTGATGCAAGGAGGTCTGCATCCGGACCTGAAAATCGAATGGTACGAAGACCTGCTTCGCGCCATCAAAGCTCGCCATGACATCTGGTGCCATTGCTTCTCGGCGCCCGAAATCATGAACATTGCCGAGGTCAGCGGGCTTTCGCTGCGCGACACCATCGCCCGGCTGCGGGATGCCGGCTTGGACTCGATTCCCGGCGGTGGCGCCGAAATCTTGGATGAGGACGTCCGTCACCGCATCAGCCGCTTAAAGTGCAGCACAAACGATTGGATTGATGTCCACCGCACCGCCCACGCCCTGGGCATGCGCACCACCGCCACCATGATGTTCGGCGCCGGAGAGACGATTGACCAGCGCTTGAACCACTTCGAAATCGTCCGGCGGATTCAGGAAGACACCGGCGGCTTCACGGCCTTCATTCCCTGGTTTTTCCAGCGCGAGAATACGTCGCTGGGCCGCTTTGTGAAGGAGGAAGCCACTGCCGTCGAGTATCTAAAAATGCTGGCCTTGTCGCGGATTTTCTTCGATAACATCTCCAACATCCAGGCATCCTGGGTGACACCCGGCTTGAAGGTTTGCCAGATGGGCTTGCGCTTCGGGGGTAACGACGTCGGCAGCATCATGATTGAGGAGAACGTGGTCTCCGCCGCCGGCGCCCATCATCGCGCCACTGAGGAGCAATTGCGCCGTCTCATCCGCGACGCTGGCTTCGTTCCCAAGCAGCGCGACACGCTCTACCGCACTTACTTCCTCAACTGAAAATGGAAAGGGCTCACCCCGTAAGGTGAGCCCTTTGTACCAAGTGGTGCGGACGCCCTCGTCCGCGCCGAACCCCCAGGTCCGGCACTAAGTAGCTTGCGACTTCTGTGGACGCGCCGCCTTGATCTTCTTCATGTCAAGCGACTTGTTAGACCAGTCTTCAGCTTGCGCGATATCCGCCTTCGCGGCCTCCACCGAATCTTCGAGGTCGGCTTTCTTCCGGAGCAGCAGGTTCATATAAGACATGGCGTCTTCGTTTTCCTTGTCCACTTCCAGGGCCTTCTTCAGATTCGCAATGCCGTCTTCTATGGCCTTGCCGTACTTTTCCTTCAGCTCCGCCTTGACCTTCTCATCCTTGATCGGACCCGGATCGTCGCCCTTCATGCGGAGTTCGACGCGAGCGCTCTGGATAGGCGTAAACGCCTGCGACCAGTCGATCACTCCCAAGTAGTAATAAGGTTCGGCTTCTTTGGGATCTACTTCAATGCGCCGCAAGTTCCACTTCTTGGCTTCTTCCAAAGCGGCGTTCTTCTGTTCCGGCGTGCCGCTGATGGCCGAGTTATACGCCATTGAGGCGCGCGAGGCCAACGCAAGCGAATTTGCCGGGTCTCTTTGAAGAACCTGGTCGAAGGTTGTCTTCGCCATATCGTAGTTCTTTTGATTGTCCGGCGCTTCCACTCCCGGCACCCATTGGATCATGTACGAAGTAGCCAGATAAAGCTCCGCGTTCTGGTTCGACGGATCAAGTTCCACGGCTTGCTTGAACTGCTTCACCGCATCGGCGTAGTGATTATTCTTGTACGCCTGCACGCCGTTGTTCATGTGATCGCGGGACTGCAGCTTGGCGCAGCCGGTAAGCGCCAGGAATCCGGCACACAGCGCACTGAGCGCGACGAGGCGCTGCCCTTGAGAAAACACTGTGGTTGTTGTCATTGTTATTGACCTGCCTCCACTTTCGGAGTCATGATGCCGACTTTGTCCAGACCGGCGCCCTTGGAATCGTCAATTGCCTGCGCAACATACCGGTAGTCCACGTCAGGATCGCCCTTGACGAATACTACTTTCGTCGCGCGCGTCTTGAAGATACCTTCCAATTTCTCTTGCAGGTCGGTTTCCTTGATATCTTGCCCGTTGATCTTCAAGGTTCCCTCTTTAGCGACTTCGATCACCACGGTCGGATCCGATTGAGGAGGCGGCGGTGGTTGATTGGGCGGCGGTGGTTGCGGCACCAAGGTGTCTAATCCATGTGGAGTGAGCGGTGTGATGACCATAAAGATGATCAACAGCACTAATAAGACGTCGATAAGCGGCGTGACGTTAATGTCCGCCCTGGCTCCGCCGGAGCCGCCAACTGCCATTGCCATAAGAAATAATCCTCTAACAGATGATCTTAAAGACCGGTTGTCTTTTTGTTCTTGTCTTGTATTTGTTCCGTGAGCAAGCCAACCTGATCGACTCCCGCCACGCGGAGGTTATCGATCACATCCGTTACGCTCGCAAACCGCGCGCGCGCGTCTGCCTTTACGTACACGACTTTGTCGGAACGGTTGGTCTGCAAATCTTTCACCTTGGGACCCAGATCGCCCGGTTGTACGAGTGTGTTTCCGGGGCTCAAATACGCCTTGCCGTCACGCGTGATCGCAATCAGCACGGCATCTTCTTTGTCCGCCTCAACCATCTTTTGATCGTTGTGGGTCTTCACCATGTTCACGGTTTGGCCCTTTGACAACATGGGCGTAATCACCATGAAGATGATCAGCAGCACTAACATCACATCCACCATGGGAGTGACGTTGATGTCGGATACCACTGGCGGCGCTTTTTTCTTCTCAGACATTCAGTTCTCCTTTGGCCAACCTGCAAGCACTTTGCCAGAACGTTCCGTTCGCGTATCAGATCCGGACGGGAGAGGAGCGGCGCTCGCCGCCACCCTCCCGCCGATTCAACTTAGACCGGTTCGCTCTCTTACTCGGACAACAAAGACTACTTGGCGGCAACCCGCTGCTGGCTGCGCTTCAGGAAGTAGTCGATCAACTCAGAGCTGGAGTTGCCCATCTCCACATCAAACGCTTCAATGCGGTTTGAGAAGTAGTTGAACATCCAGACGGCCGGGATAGCCACGAACAAGCCGACGGCGGTCGTGATCAAGGCTTCCGAAATACCGCCGGCGACCGCGCCCAAACCGGTCGATTTCGAGGTCGAGATCGACTTGAACGCGTTCATGATGCCGACGACCGTTCCGAACAGTCCGACGAACGGCGCGGTGGAACCGATGGTTGCCAGGCTGCTGACGCCGCGTTTCAGTTCGGCGTGCACAATCGCTTCGGCGCGTTCCAGGGCGCGGCGCGAAGCTTCAATGTCGTTGCCGGGAATATCCGCGCTCAATTGATGCGCTTTGAATTCCTGCAAACCAGCTACAACCACTTTGGCCAGGTGGCTCTTGTTGAAACGGTCCGCAATCTTGATGGCTTCATCCAGCTTGCCTTCGCGCAAAGCGCCGGCCACGGCGGGAGCAAACGCACGCGACTGTTTCCGGGCCGCGTTGTAAGCGATTACGCGGTCGATCATCACGCCAATCGACCATGCGGACATGATGAACAGCACCAAAACGACCAACTTGGCCAGGACACCCATGTTGCCCCAGACCGAACGCGGGTCAAAATTAATTCCTTCGGCTTCTTGGAACAACCAGAATGCCCAAACTTGAAG
>DATHIZ010000296.1:0-3463 GCA_035316385.1 Bryobacteraceae bacterium
CAGAATTCGAGGCGGCTATCAAGGTGGCGCCGAAGCCCAACTTGGTCGCCGTCACCACCTGCAGGCTGCCGAAGAGCGCGTTCGATGACGTGTCGGAGCCGGTGAGAAATACGCCCAGCCAGCCGAGCAGCGCGCTGAAAAATGGAAACAGGATTCCCGTCGCGGCAAACGCCAGACCGAGGGTCCCGGTAGCTCCGCAGTAATTCATCACGAAGGCCATGGCGAGCACGGCCGAAACGGTAACGGTCGGCAGAAATAACTGGCGCGCAACGGTGCGGAGTAAGCGCAAGAACATGCCCGGCTTCACGCCCAGGAATAGCGCGGAAAGCAGCGCGGCGAGCATGCAGGAAGTACCGGCAGCCGATAGCCAGTTCAGACTGTAGACGGCTCCATAAGCGGCGGCCTTGGGAATGACCGGGGGCATGCGGTGAATCTCATTATGCAGCCACGGCCACGGAAAAGAAACACTGACGGTGTTCAGAACTTGCTGCACGGGTTTGTAACCCCACGCAAGGACAAACACCACCAGCAGCATGTAGGGCATCCAGGCCGCGAGAATGTCGCGCGCGCCGTACTGAACCACGACAACCGGCGCGGCGCTGGCCGGGGGAGCGGGCGCGCCGCTGGCTTCGCGGGCGGTAAGAATTCGCCGGGGGCTCCAGAACCGCAACAGCACGATCAGGGCCGCAATGGCGGAGAGCGAGCTGAGAATATCAGTGAGCTGCGCTCCGATAAAGTTCGAGACCAGGAATTGAACGCCGGCGAACGCCGCCCCGCACACCAGCAGAGCCGGCCAGACTTCCCAGACTCCGGAAGCTCCGCCTACGGTCGCGATGAGATAGGCCGGCAGCAGGAACGAGATGGGGGCGCAGATTCTACCCACGTCCGCACTCAGCTTATCGACGGGCAAGGCCGTGATAGCCGCAAGCGTGATGACGGGCGTGCCAATGGCTCCGAAAGCGACCGGCGCGGTATTGGCGAGCAGGCAAATACTGGAGGCGTAGAGAGGCGCAAATCCAAGCCCCGCCATCATGGCCGCGGCCACGGCTACCGGAGTTCCAAAACCGGCGCCGCCCTCCAGAAACGCGCCAAACGCAAACGCCACCAGCAAGATCTGCAGCCGCATGTCGGTGGTGACCGACTCGATCGAGGCCTTGATAATTTCGAACTTGCCGGTCTCGACCGTAATGCGGTAGAGCACAATCGCCCAGAAGACAATCCAGTTAATGGGAAACAGGCCGAAGGCGGCTCCGTAAGCGGCGGAACTGAGCGTGTGGCGAGCTGACATGCCATAACCTGCCGTGGCCAGCACAAGCGTTGCGGCTAGGCCGGCTAGCGCCGCCTGCCACGCGGGCTTGCGCTTCACCGCCAGCAAGAACAACAATAATAGTGTTGGGAGGGCAGCAATCAACGATGAGACGCCGAGGCCTTGCCCCCATAACAGATAAGACTGGCGCCAAACCGAAGTCATGCCCGGAACGAAGCGTCCATTCGAAGGGAGAGGCCGTAGATCAATGGTCTTACCATTTTGTGCTAAACGAAATGGTACTTTGGACTGACCATTGTGTCAAGCAGTTAGGGAGAGTTTTTCGTATGGAAAGCGAACAAATCGCAGGGCACTGGCATAATAGTTTTTTACCAGGATTTCTGAAGCCTTGAATAATTATGCCTGAACGACGTAGAGTAGCGACGGCGATTGTGCCATTAGTGCGCACCACATTGACCGCGTCTGCTTTTGAACAACTCATTTCCTACGTGGTAAATGGCTCGTGGAAGGCGGGCGACCGCATTCCGCCGGAACGTGAACTTTGCCAGCAGCTGGGAATCGCCAGAACCTCACTGCGCGAGGCGCTGAAAGCCATGGAGCTGATTGGCATGCTGGATAGCCGCGTGGGGGATGGAACATTCGTCTGCCCGCGCTCGGAATTTCTATCGCGGCCGCTGCTGTGGGCATTTACCGGCACCGATCACGAAGAGTTGCGCGACATTATGGAGGCCCGCGAATTTCTGGAGAGAGACTTAGCGGGTCTGGCGGCGGAACGAGCCACCGAAGCTGAGATCGAAGCCATCGCGCAAGCGATTAAGCAAATGCGCGACTGCGTTGCGAATGGCGAATCCATCCTGGAACCGGACCTGGCCTTTCACTTAGCCATTGCCAGGGCCGCCCACAATGAAGTGCTGCGCAACGCGGTCCAACTGCTGCGAAACCTGATGAAGCAATGGTTGATGCTGAAGCTGCTGATTCCGCAAGTTCCGGGAAAAGTACTGAAGCAGCATGACGCTATATTCCGGGCGATCAAAGAGCGCGATAGTGAGGCAGCTCGCGCGGCCATGTGGGTGCACTTGGAGGAAACCTCCGAGTTAGTGGCCGAAGTGGTGAAAAAGCGCGGCAAAGCCGGCCCGAACGGCCGCAAGTAGGGCGGCAGCAGAAATTGTAGGAGCCGCAGGCCACGCGGTGATATGCTTGCCCATACAACCGAATGCTCCGCGGCCTGATTCTCCTGCTCCTGCTGGGCCTTACCGCATTCCTCGTTCTGCCTTTTTTGATTTCCTCGCTGTACATCGATTGGCGCGGTGTAACCATTCCAGGTACCGTCTACTCGAAGCGCGAAGACGTCGGCGTCCGCTACTCAACGTTAAAGCGTTCATCGGAAATCACCGTCGAGTATTCAAAGCCGGACGGAACAGGTGTCTCGTTCCTCACGACTCAATTCGCTCCAATTGATTACGACGCAATGCGGGTTGGTCAAGCCGTCAGCCTGCACTATCTGCGCCCGCAGGATGTCCCGGACCTGCCTCTCTCAAAATTCCTCCGCGGAGCGCAGTTGCTTCCCACGGTGCGTCTGGCAGATCAGCAGATATTCTCCGGCCTTAAAGTGCTGTTCACTGGACAGGCAGCCACTTTTGCCGTAACAATCGCGGCAGCTGCCATTCTGCTGCTCTTCTGGCGAATGACTCGTATTCCGAAATTCGGATGGGCCGTGGGCGTGTGCGTCCTTTTGACGCTGATTGCTGTGATGGTGGAAGACTTTCCCAGGCCGATGCCGCCGCCTGCCGTGGCAGTACGGCAGGGATTGGGCCGGGTGAAAACTGTGGACCGAATCGATAAGCTTTTCAACGGATCTCGCAGCAGGGGCCTGGTCGCCGATCAACCGATCGAGGTGATCGGCGTTGAGTTTACGCCGCAGGGCAGAACGGAGCCCGTTCTCGCGGTCGATCTAATCGACGCGGGATCGTTGCCAGGCCTGAAGGAAAAATCGTCCGTGCCGGTGGACTACGAGAGTTCGTCTCCACGCACCGCCTACATCCGCGGAGCAACCCGGAAGTTTGTCTCGCGAAATCTCGCCGGTATCGGCATCCAAGCCATTGCATGCCTGGTGGTTTTGGCAGTTATTGTTATTGGAACGCGGCTTCTGGGAAAAGGGTTCAACAGATTGACGCGGAGATCATAAGTGCATCGAGA
>DATHIZ010000297.1:0-6949 GCA_035316385.1 Bryobacteraceae bacterium
CGTCGAATGAAAATTCAGAAACCAGCCGTTTAAGTGCCGGGTAGTTGTCGATGGAGTGATTCTGCTTGCCGTGCTGAATGACCGATCTAAATTCACGCAGTTGCTGAGCGTGTAGTTCACCGAAATCTGACAAGGAAACGGGTGTGAGAAGCCAACATCCTGTATTGCGTAGTCGTACGCTGTGTTGATGTTTGCGCCATATTCTCTTCCCGCTTCTATCCAGTCCCGGCTGTTTTGCAGGCGCGCTCCGAACCGCGTCAGGACTTGATAGTTCTTGTTCAGAGCGAACGTGGCAATGGTGGTCTGTTCCGCGCAGGAGGAGGCAGTTGGGCAGGGAGGCGGGACGGCAAATTGCTGAATGGGATGGACCACCTGTGTCAACAAATTTTCCGATAGAAGCAAACGGACCGGGACCTTTCGGAATAGCGGTTTGGAAAGCAAGCCCACTTCGTCGCGCATCAGGTTGTTTCTGATGTTTTTTTGATAGTCTGCAAAGTTTCCTCGTTCGTCGGGAGTGCGAATGGCTGTCTGCGCGTATCTCGCCTCCGCTGACACATAGAAGTCCAGAAATCGCGGAAATGAGTATCCTCCACGAGCCCGCCCCCAGAAGCTAAAGACTGACTGTTCCGGCGTTGACAATTGTGAAAAAGCGTTGTTGCCAACAAAGTAGCCGGGTTTTGTCCGGTCGGAACCGCCAATGAAGGTCAAAGCGTATCCAATCGAAATGTTCTGTACGCTGATCCACCAGAGACCGCGGCGCGCCACTTCCTCGTCGGGCGAATTCTTACTTGCTATGCCGGCGGAAACCTCAGGACGGTCAGGCCGACTGAAGAAATCGCTCCATTGCAGCAGCCACTTGGGCAATCTTCGGCCGTTTACGATGGGCTCTTGCGGAAGAGCATCTGAGCGGCCGGTTTTGTCGAATTGTCCGGCCTGGCAGAAGCCGAGCTTGACCGTATCCGGCAGTTTTGCGCAGGCGAGTCCGCTCAGGCTGGCCCCGGGATTTAGCGAACTTAACTGAACGCCAGGGGGCATGGCGGCCTTTGGAAATTCCGGATAGCCCGAGTTTCCGAATCCGAGTTCGCTTGGTAGAGCGACCGCATAAATTACATTGTCTTCGATCGGAAGTCCACGAATCAGCGGGCCTCCCGTCGAGATATCCTTTTGAATTCCGAGTGTGTGTAAGCCTCTTCCGAGCTCGACTTCGACCGAAAAGAGATCTCGATCTTGCCGGTCGAACGCGGCCGATTCAGTCAATAGCTTCCGCAAAATGGAACCTGCCACGGGCGCACATAGCGTGAAGTCCCCTTTCCAGAGCACTTCGTCAATAAGCTGTTGCGGAGTGTAGTGAAAATCGGCGGGCCAGAGCTGAACAGTCTGTTCGAAACCGGAAAATACGTCTCTTCGCTGGAGGAGCGCAACATCAGAGTGGCAATACTGCTGCATCGATTCGAGTGCAAGCTTGGCGTAGACTTCCTGGGGATCCGATCCGGCCACTTTCGCTGAGCGGCCGACCTCGGCGTTTAGATCACAGGTAAGGCAGCCGCCGCGTTTGGGGAATTGCACGGCTACATCCTCGACGCGATTCTTAAAGAAACGAGTGGGAAGTGCGTCGCCACCGGAGTTGGCGTATGCCTCCAGGCGCCGCAGATTTGTACTCAGCACGTCCGCTCTATTCGTCTGGTAGACGGCGCCAGGTGTCAACAAGTACGATGATGTTGCGCCAGACCTGCCAATGTACTCCTCACCGCTCGCATGTTCCGCATTCGACTCCGCCACTACAATGTCGAATAACTTCAACTTGGCGGCCAGTTCCGAAGCCTTATAAAACGGCATTTGCGCGAGCAGTACTTTGGGCCGGTCTCTACAAGTTACCTCGGATTCACACAGCTGTAGCATCTGGCGCAGCGCTTCCGCCGGGTCACTGATGGCAACTTCCGTATCGGAGCTCTTGTTGAACTCACTGGCGCGTTTCGCGATCTCAGGATCGAGTACGCCGAAAACGGCGGGTCCATTTCCATCCGCCGCAAGATAGTACGGCGCGGGTGTTGCCCCCGAGGTTTGGGGACGGTATTGAAAGAGAGGATATTGTACGCGGAAGAACTCGCAGTGAGTAGCTTCCTGACTTTCTTCCGTGTACACGGCGCAGAGAGCGTGGTTGTCCCCTGGATCCAGTGAATAGTAAGCAGGAAGAAAATTCCCAGAAGGATTCGCTGGCGGTTGAAAACGGTAGATCCCGGAACCGTGCGCCGGCTCCCGCAGCGGCACGCATCCACTGCCCGGCTGCAGCGGCAGCTTGAATTCACCCATGTTGCCTAGGTTCACGAGGCAATCGAATACACGCGTCTGCTTCCACTCGCTGTGTACGGCGACCTGTTTCAACCAAGGCAGTACATCCGACGGCAGATCGAAATGAACGGCTTCGCTAGGAGCAAATGCTTGCCGCAGAGGCCGCGGCAATTGAGATGCGGGGAAAGGAGAGCCAGCCTCAGCCCCGGTGGGTCTAATCAGAAGGTTGGCCGCAAGCAATTGCGTGGGCCGCTCGTTTCCGGCCGCGGGCCCGGCGAGGAAGCGTGCTATCTCCCGCAAGCGCGCCGGTCCAAAGTAGAAGTCGTCGAACCCGGGAACAACCGCGTCAAATTGCATCAACCGGAAAAAACACCCGACGTTGTCGGAGGGAACTGTACCCTCCACGGAGCCTGCTTGGCGAGAGAGCGAAGACATCACCGGAATCCAGCTCGCGCCTTGCGGCTCGGGGTCAAACAGATTCTTACTGACCATCTCTCCTTGATGGGCTGTTCCTGACAGATCGTTGCGGATGGTCCGCGAAAGCAACTCGGGCGCAAAGTTGTCGCCCATCGATACGAGTACGTCGCCGCTGGAATGAATCCGCTGAAGAGCCGAGCGGAACTGCGTCACTTGCGGCGGTAGTGGAACGTCCTGCTCCGACGGACATCCTTTCTGAGAGCTGCTCTGTACGTCGGGATATCGAAAATAGCCGAACAGGCGTCCGGTGTAAACCACGGAGTAAGCCGGCTTTGCCCCCGGAGCCGGTATCCAATTCTGTGATTCCGCTGACCCGGTGCTAACCAGAGGGAAGAGAACAGAGAGAACCGCGAAAAAGATCTGAGAGGATCGGTCCAGCCGTGCCGCCTGAAACATTGTAAGAGGATTCCTTCCGGCAGCGACCGCCTACAAGCGTGAAAATGCAAGCAGCCATAGCGCATAAATGCCGGTGACGACGCCCGCGCCGAGAATATGCGTTTTCATGGAAGCCGGCCCAGTGGGTTGCAACCACCAGCCTAAGCGCTTGCTAGCCCAGGGGACCAACCAATTCAGCGACACCACGCTAGTAAGATTGCCAACAAACAGCGCCAGCCAAAACGGCATTCCGAGCCGCTTGATCAGCACGGGATTTTGCACGAACATTCCGAATAAGAAGACGACCGGATAGAGCTGGAGCAGAACAATCATGTTCTGCTTCCATACAGGAGGTGGCGGCATGCCTCTCTGGCTGCCGGAAAACCATTGGTCAAATCCGCTCCGGACCACGCGCGTGTTGAAACGCTCGGTGAAGGATTCCGCATCCTTTAATAGCTTGAGCCGTTCGGGAGATTTGAGCCAATTTTCAAGGTTAGGCTCAGAGTCGAACCGGATGATCGCCAGCCAATCTTCCTGCACGCCCGGGACCGGCGGCTCGAAACGGTAGCCTTCAAATCCGGGCGCATGCGCTTGGACGGCGGCAATCCGTTGTTCCCATCGGCGATAGGCGACTTCGTGGCCGGGCTTGACACGCGTGGAGATGACTAGGGAAACCGGCGCGGGCAATACGCCGGATGCGCCGTCTTTTACGATATGAATGTCGTCAGTCCCCGCCAAGGCGGACTGGATGGTGTCCACCAGGCTGAGCCGTTCGGCCGAATGCAGCCACGCGGTAGCCCCGGCCAGCGACGAAAAACGCTGCAGGATGACCCAATCGATCTGTGCGGGCGGACTTGGCTGGATCACCTTTTGGTCGATGAAACCGGGCCACTTGGCTACTGCAGCGCCGATTGTGTCCTGCCAGCGCGCAAAAGTCTTTTCCTGCCCGGTGACCGGCCTAGTCTGCGTGACAACCGTCACGCCACCGGCTGTAGCCGGGCCTCGATTCTGATCTTGAGCCACCGTTTAGGCTCTTTCCGGAACGGGGACCAGCCGGTCGAAGATATGGTCTGGCGTCAATGGCAAATGACAAAATCGAACGCCCGTGGCATTCTTAACGGCATTTGCGAGCGCCGGTGCGACCGGGTTGATCGCGCACTCGCCTTGTGATTTGGCGCCTAACGGTCCGATGCTGTCATAGGTATCCGCAAAGAACAACTCGGTACGGGGGATATCGGCAAATGCGGGAATACGGTAATTCCGCAACGCCGCGTTTACTACGCGGCCATCTGCGTCGTGCACCATGTTTTCAGTTAGCACCCAACCAATGCCCATGGCGATGGCGCCGTCAATCTGTCCGCGGCATTGCATCGGATTGATCAACCGGCCAATGTCCGCCGCGTGCACACTCCGCAAAATCCGGATCTCACCTGTGACCAGGTGAACGGCAACGCGGAAGCCCTGAACGTTGAATGCAGTGGTCCGAGGCGAAAGATATGCCTTCCGCTTCGCTTCGAAGCGATGCCCCTCGCGGCAGCCGGCGGCGTGAAGGTCGGTCAGTGATATCCGGCGATCGCCCGAAACCACTGCGCCACCCTCCAGCCGCCAATCTGAGCAAGGCGTGCCGGTGTGCTGGCCTGCATAGGTGAGGATGTTGTCGCGCAGCGCCTCGGCCGTGAGTACCACCGCTTTACCCGCAACCACCGTTCCGGTGCTAGCGAACGTTCCAGTGTCGTAAGGCGTAAGATCCGTATCGGCGTTAATGATATCGATGTCGTCGGCTCGGGCGCCAAGCACCGAAGCCGCCAGTTGCCGGTGTGAGGTCACCGACCCATTGCCCATTTCCGTGGAACCGACCGCCAGGTGGTAGCCGCCGCAGGGTAATAGCGTCATCAAAGCGCTGGACCTGTGCTCCGTCGGCGGACCGCAGTCGAGCATCGCGTAGGCAATACCCGTACCTTCCCTCCACTCATTCCCCTCCGGCTTCGGCAACCCGCCTTCAGCGGCAAGCGCGTTCTCAACCAGATCAAAACACTGATCCAGGCCATAGCTGCCGAACTCGATATCGCTGATGTCCTTCCAGACCGATTCAATACAGTCCTTTGGACCAACCCTGTTTCGCCGGCGAATTTCAAACGAGTCTAATCCAAGCAACTGCCCTAATTCATCCATCGCGGATTCGACTGCAAAGGTGGTTTGTGATGCGCCATAGCCGCGGAAGCCGCCGCCCGGAACCATGTTGGTGTAGACCGCATACCCATCGGCCTTCTTATTCGGACAACGATAGGCCGCCAGAGGGCTGCCCAGCGCGGCGGCGAGCGTCTCACCACCATGGCCGCCATACGCGCCAGTATTGGAAACAACCCTAACCTGCAAGGCTGTGATGATTCCGTCTTTCGTAGCGCCCAGTTTCACATGCGTTGTCATCTGATGGCGCGTGGACGCCGCGATGAATTGTTCCTCGCGGGAGAATTCCCACTTAACCGGCCGGCCGGTCTTCAGTGTCGCCAGGACGCATAGATCCTCCGAGAGCATTTCCTGTTTGCCGCCGAAACCGCCACCCACTCGCTCCGTAAAGACGTGTACCAGGCTGGGCCGCAGACCGAAGATGTGACACAGCTTTTGCTGAGTGATGAAGGGAGCCTGCGAGCTCGTGCGTACATGCACCCTACCATCCTCGCTGGTCCAAGCGATGGATCCGTGCGTTTCTAGATGAACATGCTGCACTCGTGAAGTCGAGTACGTCTGCTCGTGAATGGCCTCGGCCGCGGCGAATCCGACTTTAACACTGCCCACCTCGCCGTGAATATCCACGTAGATGTTGCCCTTCGCCGCTTGTCCCTTGTCATGCAGAACCGGAGCGTGTGGTTCCATAGCCGTTTCCGGATCGAAGACCGCCGCCAGCAATTCGTATTCGATCTCGACAAAACGGCAGGCATTGTCCGCCGCGGCTTCCGTCTCCGCCACCACTGCCACTACGCGTTGACCCACGAAACGGACCACTTTGTCCAGGACGTATGTATCGTCGGGATCGACAAGGTGATCCTCATGCGTGGCTGAACTGAAAAGCCGTCGCGGCACATCTTCCCAGGTGAAAATATCCACGACGCCGGGCATGGCCAGCGCCTTCGTGCGGTCAATGCAGCGAATGCGCGCATGGGCATGCGGCGACCGTACAACCTTTAAGTGCAGCAGGTTGTCAACCGCGATGTCCATGGTGTAGCGGGCCCGGCCGGTCACAATGAATTTGCCGAACGGATTCTCCAAGTTGGCTCCGCAGGCATGGCCGGCCACATCATCTTCGGTGGATTTTCTGCCGTGAAGCGCGTCATCGATACTGCGATAGCCCGTACAGCGGCAGAGATTGCCTTTCAAAGCGTGAGGCAAATCCTGCCGCCGGTGATCGTCAAGCGACGCAGCCGTCATGATCATTCCCGCCGTGCAAAAGCCGCACTGGAATGCTTGCGAATCGAGGAAGGCCTGCTGCATCGGGTGAAGCTGGCCCTCAACCGCGAGTCCCTCAATTGTCGTGATCTTGCGGTTCGCTCCGCGAAACGCCGGAACCAGGCAGCTATGCACGGGTTCGCCGTCAAGCCAGACCGTGCAAGCGCCACAATCGCCCGAATCGCAACCCTTCTTCACCCCGAAAATCCCAAAGTCACGCAGCAGCGTGCGCAGGCATTGACCGGCTTGCGGTTCAGCGGAAAATAGAGCTCCGTTGACGGTGTACTTCATGCCGCGACTCCTGGTTGGGCTAGTTCCATTCGAATTTGCTCGGCAAAATAGTAGGTCAGGTGCTGCTTATAGT
>DATHIZ010000298.1:0-7741 GCA_035316385.1 Bryobacteraceae bacterium
CCCCACCGCCAGCCGGCCGGCATCATCGATAATCGCCGCACCTAACCATGCCGAGGTGTTTATCAAAACGGGCTTGCCATCGGGAAGTGATTGTCTGTATAGCTGCAGTCGCTTTCCGGGATAGTTTGCCGCCATCAAAATTTCCAAGCGATTTGCACCGGGGAGGAATTTTCCCCAGGCGTGCGCCAGTCCTCCCGCTGCAACAGGCCGGGCTTGCAAGCCGTCGACCGAGATCAGCGAAAGCGCCGTAACATCGCGAGCGTTCTGCGTCAATACCCACTGCCCGTCGGGCGAAAGATCTAAAGCTCGACCGGCGCCTAGAAGTTTGGATACGCGTTTTCTCGTATCGTAAACGTAAACGCCGTAATCGCTCCCGCCCCCTTGCCCGCTTTCATCAAATAGAATTCGATCGCCATCGGAAGAGATCGCAGCAGCTCTCGACAAATCGAGCCATGAGATATCTTGCGGAGCTCTGGCGCCGAACGTACCGGAGAGCATGTTCATTCGTGCGGTAGAGCGCGCGATCAAGACGTCACCGGCTGCGTTTATGTCGTGAAGCAGCATGCCCCCGGGAATTTGAGCAACCTGGCGAGTGCGCCCGTTCAAGTCGACAGCCATCAAATTGCGGTCAATTCCGGACTGCGCCGCCGTAAACCAGACCTCGCGGCCAGAGGGATGCCAAGCCAGGCCATCCACCGATCCCCAGCCCGAGCTCAGCACGCGCGCCTTCCCCGAGGCGTTTACCACAACAACGTTCCCGGCATCGTCGTTACGAATCGGGTGCTGCAGAAAGGCCACGTAATCCCCGCGCCGCGAGACACGGATGTCACCGATAGCAGCAGTGGATGTATAGAGGGCCCGGCCAGCTGGATATTCAATGGTGTAGGAATCGGCGCTCCTTCGCAGCAGGCATAAAGTGTTGCCTGGTCCCCAGTCGGCGCCGGCATCGTCAACGGATATGATTTGCGGCGCGCCCGGCGGCGGCCGGCTCATGTCCGGGTCGGAAAAAAGCGCGATCTGTCCAGACGGCGACAAGCTTGCGAGACGCGCGTGCTTGAATCCGAGGTCCTGACTCTCTCCGCTCGTGGCGTCCTCTAGAAACAGCCGGCTGCCCTTTCCGTTCCACGCAGCACTATAAAGAACGTGTTTGCCATCGCTGGCAAAACGTGCGTTCTGCACGAAGCCCCTTGAAAACGTGAGTTGGTGAAAGGCCGGCGCGGGCGCGGCAGCGGTGTGTAAACGGAAGGCAACAAAGGCTGCGAGCAAGGCGGATATGGTGGCGGCTATCCACAACGCTCGCTTTCGAAGACCTTTTCGTGGAGACGATTCCGTGCCTGTAACGTTTGATAATTCGATTGCGGCCGGAAATATCGATCCGGGTGGCGAAGGTCGCGGCAGCATAGTCACCGGAGTGATGAAGCGATAGCCGACCCGGGCTAGCGTCTCAATATAGATTGGATTCTCCGTCGAATCACCCAACGCCGAACGCAGACGATTGATCGCAGTGTTCAACCCACTTTCGAAATCAACCAAACTGTCGGAAGACCAGAGTTCGGAACGCAGCGCTTCCCGGGTAACGATTCCCCCTGGCTGTAGGAGTAAGGCCTGGAGAAGTTGAAACGGCGCTCTCTGCAAGCGCACCGGCGCCCCATCTCTGTACAGTTCTCGCGTCGCAAAACGTAACTCGAACGGGCCAAATCTGGCAACCGAAAACCCGGCCGTAGAAAGTCCGGCAATTGACGCGGCCTTTGCCGGAAGTAGCGAGTCGGCCGCGCGTTCGTTCATAAGTTAGGGACGGCTATCTAGTTAAGACGAACAATGAGCAGTTTTGTTCGTTGTAATTTCGCGGAATTGGCTAATTCAATCGCTTGGCAATCTAACTCGGAGCTTACTTACCAACTAATCGGCGAATTTAGCTCCCGTCCATTGCAGCCTGTTCGAGCGCGGCGTAAGTTCGCCTCAAAGGAGGATCGGCCGCAATGCCTTTCCTGAGACCCAAATTCCTCACGGTGGCGGCCTTGTTCGCGCCGTCTATCCTTCTTCCGGCCGACTTGCCCCCGTCCCCGTGGATGCCTCTACGCCAGCAGGCGCTTGCGGCTTCGTCCGCAGGGTCCTTTGATAAAGCCGAGGAGATTCTACGCTCGGCTATAACATCTCATGCAAATTTGGGCGGAGCAGCAAAGGATGGCGTGGGCCTTTGGAACCAGCTAGGTCTTGTTCACCAGGCGGAATACAGGTGGGAGGAGGCAGCACAAGACTTCCGGCACGCGCTGGAGTTCAACCAACGCGTGACTGAGCCAAACACCTTGCAGACTGCCTCCGTGCTCAGCAATCTGGGAACGATTTCGCAATCGCAGGGTGAGTGGAAGGATGCCGAGAAGTATTTCCGGCAAGCGTATGCCCTACTCGAAGAAAAGCAACTGAAAGAGACGGCGACGGCCGGCCCGGTGCTCAACAACTTAGCCTTGGATTTGCAACAGCAAGGCCGTTACAAGGAAGCGGAATCTTTTTACGCTCTTGCTTTCGCCGCTTTCCGCCGGATTCAAGGCGAAAACACTTTGGAATTCGCGCGGCTCCTCGTAAACGCGGGCGCATTCGATTTTGAAGCCGGACGGCTCTCCGATGCCTTGGCAAAGCAGCGTAGGGCGATCCAGATTCAGAACACGCTTCCCTTCGTTCGCGATGACGACCGTGGATACGTAATGAACAATCTGGGGCTAACGCTTTTCGCCCTCAATGAATTCTCCGAAGCTGAATCTTCCTTCCTGAAAGCGCTAGAGCTTGAGAAGCACGGTCCTCCCAGACTGAGCATACGAGTAATAGAGGTGCTAAACAGTCTGGCGGTAGTCGAGACAAGAATCGGCCGGTTGGTTGCCGCTGAACAATATTCTCAGGAAGCTCTGCGCCTGGCGGATCAGCGTTTGGGGAAGAACGATCAGATATTTGCCAGCATATGGAACAACCTGGGAGCGACAGCCGTGGCTCAGCACGATCTTCGCAAAGCCAAGCGGCTGTTCGAGAAAGCAAGGCAGCGCTGGATCGAAACAGTGGGAAGGGACAGTCCTAAATACTCCTCCACTTTGTCGAACCTGGCGGGGCTCGAAGCGAAACATGGCAAGCATAAACAGGCGCAAACGCTTCTCACCGAAGCCCTTCGAATCGATCAGGCGCGCTGGGGGCCGGTCCATCCGCAGGTAGCGATCGACCTGGCGAACCTCGCGTCTCAAGCCTTTTTCCAGCGGCATTTTGACGAAGCAATCGGTCTCTACAAACGCGCGGAATTCATGCAGGCCGCAATGCTTGGTTCAAAACATCCAGAGGTCGCCGGTACCTGGCGTAACTTGGCTGTGGTCTATGAGGTCGCCAAGCAGGATGCAAACGCGGAAACCGCCTACCGCAACTCCATCGAGGCGTTTGAATCACAGCCCGGAACCACCAACCCGGCGCTTTCCAAATGCCTGCGGGAATATGCCGCCTTTTTGAGGAAGTTACAACGCTTCAGCGAAGCAGAGCAGACGGACGCGCGGGCATCAAGAATTGAGGTAAAGACCGCAATCAACGCGGAGCGGGCGGACAGCGGGAGGCGCTCCGGAATGGCATTTCAGAACTAGGGCCGCGGCGGTCCCAATCCCATTTTGTGACAGAGTGTTCCGGAAGCAAACACTTTGAGCCGGTGTGAAACCGGCACGTGGGCTGTGAACGTGAGTTTAATCAGCACATTGCCAAGCCGCGCTGAGTGGCATCTGCATTGCTGAAGAATTGGGGAGAGCCGCTGTGCCGGACCCCGATCCTAGAATCTCGCGCGCCACACGCATCCGGTTTGGCGCTTTCGAACTTAACACCGGAACCGGGCAGTTTTATGCGCATGGCATCCCGGTCAAGTTACAAGGCAAGCCGCTGCAGGTGCTGGAAGCCTTGCTCGAAAAACCCGGCGAACTGGTGACACGCAAGGAACTATGCGAACGGCTCTGGCCCGCGGGCACATTCGTTGACTTCGATAGTGGCATCAACACCGCCACAAACCGGTTGCGCGCGGCGCTGGGTGATTCCGCCGAAGCTGCGCGCTACATCGAGACGCTCCCTCGCTTGGGGTACCGGTTCATCTGTCCGATTTCAGACGCGGAGCAGGATAAAGCGGATAAGCCGCTACCCGACAAGCGAACCAGCCGGTTAATACGAAACTGGCTGACCAGAAGACCGGCTACCGGGATATCGGTCGCCGTTTCAATGATATCGGTTGCGCTTCTATTCCTTTATCTTCGACAGTCGCAGGCTGAAGGCCACACGAAATACGGGCCCAGCTTTCACCAACTGAGCTTCCGGTCGGGCACCATCGGGGCCGCTCGCTTTCTTCCCGGCTCGAAAGGCGCCATTTTCTCGGTCATGGAGGAGGATGCCCGGTGGCAAACGGCGGCCGTGAATCTAGATGGCTCCGCTTCGCGTAACCTCGCTTTCGCGGCAGGCCTATTGGCTTCGGTATCGCAGCAAGGAAAGCTGGCCTTGCTTGCCAAGAGTTTCTCCAGCGAAGGGAAAGCGATCCGGCTTACCAGCGTTTCCCAAATCGGCGGCCTCATACAGTCTTTGGCGGACGGAACACGTTCGGCGGACTGGCTTCCCAGTGGAAAGGAATTGGCGGTTGTGCGGGATCACGGGGCCGAGACTCTGGTTGAATTTCCGCTCGGACATGTGGTCTATAGTTCACGGGGCCGCCTCGATTGCCTGCGCGTTTCGCCTGGTGGAGACAGGATCGCGTTTTTAGAACATCCGGTTCGAGACGATGACGGCGGCTACGTCCGTATCGTTGATCTGCAGGCACGAACCCGCGCGCTAACCAAGGTTTGGAGCAGCGCCGCGGGGCTGGCCTGGTCGCCTTCCGGGGACGAAGTTTGGTTCACCGCAAGCACGACAGGCGCGGCACGGGAGCTGTATGCCGTTTCCTCCACGCCACGGCTGAGGCAAATTTCCCACGCGCCTTCGTCCCTGCGGCTGTTCGATATATCTAGCACCGGGCAGGTGCTGATTGCCGTGGAGGATTCGCTCGCAACGATGGCCGCACAGCTTGCCGGCGAGACAGGAGAAACCGACGTCTCGGATCTCGACGGTTCTCATGTCGACGGTATGTCAAAGGACGGCGAGCTGGTTCTTTTCACCGAAGGCGGGAGCGCGGGCGGTGAGCACTATTCGGCGTACACGCTCGATCGAAAAACAGGGCGGCCGGTGCGCTTTGCCGCTGGACGCGGGTTGGCGCTGTCGCCGGATAAGCGATCGGCGCTGACCATTGATCCGCAAGATCGCACCCGTCTAACTTTGACGGTAATCAAGACTGGCGAATCGCGGCAAATCCTAGGGAACGGCTACGCCTATCAGTGGGCGAAGTTCCTTCCGGATGGTCGCCGCCTTCTGGTGGGCGGAGCTTTCCCGCAAGAGCCTCTGACCATGTGCGAGCAGTCGCTGGCTGGCGGAAAGCCAGTGCCCCTCAGTGGTTCGCCCTACATGGATTACGTCGAAATATCTCCGGACGGTTCAAAGATCGCGGGCTTTGCGGGGAGCCAAGTGACCGTGTTCGATGTCAACAGCCGTGTCAGCCGCCCTCTCGCTCTGGGCGATGCGGCCCTGCCGCTGGCCTGGAGCGGCGACGGGAAAGATCTGTTTCTCCTGATGGGCCGTGGCGCTCCGTACCGGATCGCAAGAGTGGATTTAGCTACAGGCCGGACAACGGATTGGAAGACGATCGCTCCCAAGGAAACACCAGGATTTGCGGGGCTGACTGCCGCGGTTGCGGCGCCCGAGGCCGGTGCCTATGCTTACACCGCGCAGCAGAATCTCTCACGCCTGTATTTGGTGGAGGGTTGGTAGCGTAGCTCAGCGAGGCGAAGTTGCTGCCCATGCCCCTGGGATACTGGAATATATCCCAGCCATGAGAAGTAGAGTAAGCATACGCGGTCGAAACCTAGCGCCGGCGCTGATCGTTCTTCTCGCATTCGGTACGCTGTTCCTTTCCACCAGGGCCAAATCGCAGCCGGGCGGGGCGGCAGTTAGCAACCTCCGGGGCAAAATGCCCGCATCCTTCGACCGCGATGTGGCGGCAGTTGTGGCCAACCTCGACCGGATTGAAGCCGATGCACTTCGACAGATGAATCAAACGACGCTCGACCGGCAAGGGCAACTGCGAACACTCGGAAAGTTATTGCTCTTCGACAAGCACCTTTCTATCAATCAAAACGAGGCCTGCAGTTTCTGCCATACGCCGGAGACCGGATTCACGGGCCCGATCCAGTCATTGAATCTGACCACAGTGTCCTATCCAGGATCAGTGAGGACACGCTTCAGCCAGCGCAAACCGCAGAGTTACATGTACGCCACTTTCGCCCCGGTGCTGCACTACAATGCCCTGCAGGGTGACTTTATCGGCGGAAACTTCTGGGATATGCGCGCGAGCGGCTACCGCCTACAGAATCCGAGCGCGGAACAAGCGCAGGGACCGCCGACCAATCCGGTCGAAATGGGCCTGCCCGACTCTGCCTGTTTAGCGTACCGCCTCTCGAAAGCTCCTTACCGCAAACTGTTCGAGACCGTGTGGGGCGCTGATTCTTTCAGCATTCACTGGCCGCCGGATGTCGAAACGGTGTGCTCGACTCCGGCTCCCCCGCCCGCAAACGACGAACTTCCGGTCCACCTCAGCACAGCAGACCGAGCGCGTACCGACCATGTGTATGACGGTTTCGGGCTGGCGGCAGCGGCCTACGAAGCCTCGCCGGAGGTCAGTCCGTTTACGTCGAAATATGACTACGTGCAGGCAGGACAGGAACAATTCACGGCGCAGGAAAAATGGGGCTACGATCTATTTCGCGGCAAGGCAAAATGCAACCAATGTCATCGCGATGGCGGCCCCGGCGAAGAGCCCCTGTTCACGGACTTCACCGCCAGCAATCTAGGCGTCCCAGCCAATCCCGGAGTGCAGTACTACTATGAGGGCACTGCCGAATCGAGCGGGTATAGCCCCAACCCCGCGGGACCAGCTTACGTAGATGCGGGAGTTGGATTTTTTCTGCGCAAGCTCAAGAGCCTGAGCGGCCAGTTAAATCCGGATTCCGAATGGATCAAACTAGCGCCAAAGTTTGACGGAAAGATCCAGGTGCCGACGCTGCGGAATGTCGATATGCGGCCCAAGCCTGATTTTGTGAAGGCTTACATGCATAACGGCTACTTCAAAAGCCTGAAAGAAGTGACGCACTTTTACAACACGCGCGACGTTCTGCCCAAGTGCAAATCAGGCGACCCCGGCGAAAAACTCACCTGCTGGCCCCCGCCGGAAAATCCGGCGAACCTCAACCGGAAGCAACTCGGTGATCTCCAACTGTCTGACCAGGAGGAAGACGCTATCGTCGCGTTCCTGAGGACACTCACGGACGACTATAAAACACAGGCGGAGCCGAACTGACTGACGAACTTAGACCGAATCGGCGACGAAGCCGATGACGGCGGAGAAAGACGCGATTCTAGCTAAACATGGGGTTGATCCACAATAGCGCTAGAGTGCGGTAACCCTTGTATGCGGCGTATATAACCTACCAGCTAAAAGCATTCGTCAATCGACGTAAGGAAGTTGGGGATGAATCAACTCCCCATTGACTTTTTCGTATGCCGCAATCGCTGCATTGAGATTGTCCCGGAGCACTTTCGCCTGATGCCAGGGAATCGTGACACCTACCCGTTCTTCTAATACACCGATTTGATTTGA
>DATHIZ010000299.1:0-8329 GCA_035316385.1 Bryobacteraceae bacterium
CGGGATTGTCCATTAAAATTTCTTATCAGGCCAGTCATAGAAATTAACAAGCCGCTTGCCGGATTTGTGTTTACACTGGAAGGCAAGTTTTGCCGCTCTGACAAAGCTAATCAAATTTCCTCGAGGGTTGGTCAATCGCAATGAACATGCATCGTCGTGATTTCCTTCAAAATGCTGCCTTGGGTGCAGTTGGCTTGACTGCGGCACTCCCCTCGCGGGCAGTTTCCGCTCCGGATCTTCAACCGGTTTACGAACAGCTGAAAAAGAATCATGAGGCAGCTGTCAAACGCCTCCAGGACTGGATCAAGCAGCCTTCTATCGCCGCCGAAAACCGCGGAATGAACGAAGGCTGCGAGCTCATGATGCAGCTCCTCAAGGAAGTTGGTTTCGATCACGTCACCAAAGCCCCTACCGATCGTCATCCCGGCGTATTCGCGACCTTCGATGCAGGCGCGCCGAAGACTATCGGAATTTACTTCATGTACGACGTCAAGCAAGTTGATCCCTCCGAATGGTCCTCCCCGCCGTTCGCCGCGGCGCTTATCGATAAGCCCAACCTTGGGAAATGCATTGTCGGGCGCGGCGCCGTGAACAGCAAGGGTCCTCAATCCGCTCTGCTGTTCGCGTTACGAGCATTGAAGGCGGCTGGACGCAAGCCTCCCGTGAACATTGTCTTCGTAGCGGAAGGAGAAGAAGAGATTGGTTCTCCGCATTTCAAACAAGTCGTCCATCGCCCCGAAGTGCTGGCTGCGCTGAAGAAGTGCAGCGGTGTCACAATCCCGATGGCGACTCAATCGACCGAAGGCTCTGTTACGTTGAGCCTCGGAGCCAAAGGCATTGTGGAACTCGAACTGGTATCGAGCTCGGAAAAATGGGGACGCGGCCCGCAAGCGGACCTCCATTCGAGCAACGAAGCTCGAGTCGACAGTCCTGCCTGGCGGCTGGTGGAAGCTCTGGCCACGCTCGTCGGTCCCGATGGGCACACCCCCGCCGTGGAAGGATTTTTGGACAAAGCCCGCAAACTCACTCCGGCCGAAAAAGCAATGATTCGCGAGGCTTCAAAGCGTCAAAGCGAGGAGATGGTCAAAAAACAACTCGGCGTCACACACTGGGTTCATGATGTCGACTATTTGGAGTCTCTCGAATTGCTGGCATCGAAGCCCACGATCAATATCGAGGGGTTAGTGGGCGGTTACACAGGTCCGGGCGGTAAAACTATCCTGCCTCACAAGGCTGTCGCGAAAATCGATATGCGTCTCGTGCCCGATATGACAGCGCTCGGCACACTCGAACTCTTGAAGGCGCATTTGGCAAAGAAGGGCTTCAAGGACATCGAAGTCAACATGACGGGCGGCTACGATCCCACATCAACGTCTTCGGATTCCGTGTTCGTTAAGGCGGAAGAGGCAGTTTATAAGAAGTACAACATCGACCCGATTATGTGGCCCAGGCAGGCCGGCTCCTGGCCTGGCTACGTGTTCACCGGAGCACCGCTGAACCTCGCCGCCATTCAGTTTGGCCTGGGGCACGGCAACGGGGCTCACGCGCCCAACGAATACTATGTGATTGATTCGTCCAATCCTAAGATTCAGGGCTACGATGGAGCTGCGCGCTCCCAGATCGATTTCATGTATCAGGTCGCCAGCATGGCCACTTGATTATTTGCCGGGAACGCGGTCCCGGCAATCGCTCCAGTGGCCTACGATGTAGCGGACCAAGCATCGCCCACGCGTTCTGCGCTCTCCAGGGACTGACGAAAGGCGGAGTATCCGCCGGCATTCATGGTTTTCAAATTGCCGGCGGGAGAGACGCCGGGCGGTGGACGATCGTAATTGCTGGCTGCCCGCAGAACCAGAACGCGATTGAGATCTACCCGGCCCGCCGCCTTGAGGAACGTGAGCGCTTGGAGCGTGCCCGAATCTCCATCGCCGCAATCATATAGTTGCCTTTGCCTTGCGTGTAGTACTTCACCCACTGGTTGGCCCACTGATTCAGAAGTTCGCCATGCCAGAAGGTGCTGGCCGACAGGACGTCGCCTTCCGCAACGAACGGCGCTTTCCGCGCATTCGGAAACCCCTTGTAGCGGGCGCGCGCGGCGCGTAGGGTCTGGTCATCGGGCAGCTTTAAAGATCGGGTTAATGCGAAAGCCCAGTCCACGAGACCGGCGTTCAATTGATAAACTTCGCCTTCGAGTTCGCTTCGGACCGGCTGCTCAAAGGGCTCCGACTTGCGCAACGGGAGGTAGCCTGTGGACCAGCGGCGCGGAATTTCACGCGCATCGATTTCGTAACCCAGATCGCCATCCACAACCCGGTTGGCCCAACCACAGAGCCGAGCGAAATGTCCGACGGATCTGCTCCGCCGATACCGGCGACCACCCAATAAGAATGCGTCAGATCAAAGCGCGGATCAAGACCCAAGGCCATCACGGAAGCGCTTGCTTGGGCGGCGCCAATGCCGCTGACCATTCCGAGAACACCGGGCCGCTGCAACGGCGAACCTTGTACACAACACGCTGCCTAACAAGGCCAAACAAAGCAAGCGAACTCTCAACCGAGCCCTCCGAGGTATAGAAATCGCCCGACAAACAATATGGTCAAGACATACATGAGCCAGTGAACCTCTCGTGCACGCCCGGTAGCAATCTTCAGCAAGGTAAAGGTCACGAAGCCGAACGCGAGCCCGTTGGCGATGCTGTAGGTCAACGGGATCATGAGGATAGTGAGAAACGCCGGTACTGCAATTACCGGATCTGACCATTTAATTTCGCTCACGCTGCCCATCATGAGACTCCCGACTACAATGAGGGCGGGCGCCGTTGCCGCGGAGGGAATGGCTCCCAACACCGGAACAGCGAGCAGAGACAACAAAAAGAGCAGGCCAACGACGATAGCGGTGATGCCGGATCTGCCGCCCGCTCCGACACCGGCGGCACTCTCCACATAGCTCACCACGGTGGATGTGCCCGCAAGCGAACTGAAGATAGTGGCCGTCGAGTCCGCGAATAGAATCCGGTTCAGCCGCGGGATGTCGCGCACCGATTCTTGCACCAAGCCGGCCTTTTTGCCCACTGCCACCAGAGTTCCGACATTGTCGAAGAAATCGACAAACAAGAAGACAAAAACAATTTCCAGAAGCCCCAGGTGAAGGCTTGACCGTATGTCGGCGTGAAAGGCCGTGGCAGACAGGTCGGCCAGATGATAGCTCTGCCACTGCCAGTGCGTCAGCCCAAAGCAAAGCGCCAGGAGCGTGCTGGCGAGAACGCCGATGAGGATAGCTGCAGGCACGCGTTTCGCCATGAGGCCCGCCATCAGCAGCAGTCCAAAACAGGACAATGCCACTTTGGGATCCCGCAGATTTCCGAGTGCGAGCACTGTCGCTGGATGGGGCACAAGCAATCCGGCGCTGCGCAGACCGATGAAGGCGATGAAGACGCCCACGCCAGCCGATATGGCCGCATAAAGCTCAGCGGGAATGGTAGCCAGCAGCACCTGCCGCACGCCGAAGAGTGTTAGCAGCAAAAAGGCGATGCCCGACAGAAATACCGCTCCGAGTGCAGTCTGCCACGGAACATGCATGCCAATTACAACGCTATAGGCGAAATAGGCATTCAGTCCCATGCCCGGGGCCAGCGCCAAGGGGTAGCGGGCCCAAATGCCCATGACCAAGCTGCCATAGGCCGCCGAAAGGCACGTGGCGCTGACGACAGCCGCATACGGCATGCCGGCATCGTGCAGGATGGAGGGGTTCACCACAACGATGTACGCCATGGTGATGAATGTGGTCAGGCCGGCAAAAAGCTCGGTGCGCCATGTGGTTCCCAGACGCGCGAACTCGAAGTATTCTTCCAGCCTGGTTCGCCAACGGCGGGCGGCTTGCATCATGAGAATAAGGCGATTGTCGCACTCGCGCGCGCGTTCAACGAAACTCTGACCATCCGGCATGGATCAATCTGTATATGAAACGAAGGCAATTCAATACCATCCTGGGCGCCGCGGGATTCAGTCTGCCGGGAGAAGGCTATGCGGCGGAGAATCCCGTGCCTGCCCCGCGGCCCGAAGCAATTCAGCTCCCGCGAAATGGCTGGATGCCGAACAATGAGCGCCTGCCTGTTCTGTTTTACCGGAACGCGCTTCGCACGGATGGTCCTGACCCAGCCGCCCTCTTTGAATCCCAGTTTCAACACAACGGCTGGCCTCCGCAATGGCGCGACGGGGTGTACGATTTTCATCACTATCACTCGACCGCCCACGAGGTGCTGGGATTTGCGGGCGGTCACGCCAAGCTGATATTGGGTGGTGAGAACGGGCGCCAGTTCGAAGTGCGCGCTGGAGACATTCTGGTGCTGCCCGCCGGTACCGGTCACTGCCGGTTGACAGCGAGCTCCGATTTCCTTGTCATAGGCGCCTATCCGCCAGACCAGCATTGGGATATCTGCCGCAGTGCTCCTTCTGGAGAAGCCATAGCGCGAATGCACGCGTTACCGTTTCCTAAGTCCGATCCAATCGCGGGCGCTAGCGGGCCGCTGACCACTCTATGGCGGTCGGTTTAACATGTTAGCTGCCGTGGAATGAACCTCGTCACCAAAATCTGTCATCACCTTACTCTTGTCATCGTGCTCGCCGGCGGCCTCGCCGCGCAGGACGTCAAGCGGGCCGCCGATTTCATTCAGCCCGCGAATCTCAAAGCCGATCTCGCCTTTCTTGCCTCCGACGATTTGAAGGGGCGCAATGCCGGCAGCGCCGAAGACCACATTGCCGCGGGCTACATTGCAGCGGAGTTCATGCGCCTTGGCCTGAAGCCGGCCGGCGAGAAAGGCTCCTATTTCCAGGACATAGACATCAATACGGCCGACGTCGATCGCGAACACACCACTCTGACAGCGAAGGTTGCAGGCGTGGAGCACACCTACAGTTTCAACAAGGAGTTTCACTGGTCACGGCAGAGCCTGCGTCAGGCATCGGTCTCGGGCGCGATCGTCTTTGCCGGATACGGCATAGACGCTCCCGAGTATGGCTACAACGATTTTGTCGGTATCGATGTGAAGGGTAAAGTGGTTCTGGTGCTTGGCCGTGAACCTCAAGCCAACGACGCCAACTCGAAATTCGCCGGCGCCTGGGACACGTACCATGCGTTCTATTGGGAAAAACTGGAGGAACTCCGCGAGCGCGGTGCGGCCGGCATACTGATGGTGCAGGACCGCTTCCCCCGCGCTGTTAAGCCAATTCCGGCCAGTTCCCCAAGGTCGAGCGGTGGTCCCAATTTTGCTCTCGCCGGCCCGATGTGGGATATACCCACCTTTACTATTTCGCGCGAAGTCGCCGACCAGCTTCTCGCCCCCAGCGGTAAAACCACCGGCGAACTGCAAGCCGTCATCGACCGCACGCTGCATCCAGCTTCGATCGAAGTTTCCACCAGCTCGGTTCGCATGTCCAAGAGTTTCACCAATCTCCAGACACATAAAGGACGCAATGTGGTGGCGTTGCTCGAAGGCTCGGATCCAACTCTCAAGGCTCAGGCGATTCTCGTGACTGCGCACCACGATCACATGGGCGTGGCAAATGGCCACATTTACAATGGCGCGGACGACGATGGCTCGGGGATCGCCGGGCTTCTCGAAATTGCGAGGGCTTTTACCCAGGGCAAGCTTCATCCCAAGCGCAGCGTGCTGTTTATCGCGTATGACGGTGAGGAGCGAATCTTCCTCGGCTCTTACTACTATGTGACGCATCCCCTCATTCCGCTGGACCAGACGGTCGCAAATATCAATCTGGATATGATCGGCCGCAACGAGAATGACGCCAATTGGCCAGTGCCTGCGGACGGCAACGTCAATATGGTCAACGTGCTCGGCACGCGCTACAATCCCGGCCTGCGCAAGGTGATTGAGCATGAAAACGCTCAGGTGGGCCTGAAACTCGATTACAAGATGGACACGGTGGATCCGGATTCGCTGTGGTCCCGCAGCGATCATTTCTGGTTCGCGACGCTGCACATCCCGCAGGTGGAGTTCCAGGCCGGGTTGCACCCGGATTATCACACCGACCACGACACCTGGGACCGGATCAACTATCCAAAATTGACAAAGATCGTCCGCCTGGTGTTTCTGTCCGTCGACGAACTTGCGAACTCGTCCGGGAAGCTCGCCTTCGTTCCCACTGCCAGCACCGCCCAATAAGCCGGGCGGGTCAAGGAACCACGGGCAGTTCGATGTGCGAAGGCAGGGAGGGCGAACAATAGACGCGCTGCGTGGCCTTCACGTAGTCGCTGGCGGACGCGTTGTAGATGCTTGGGGTGAATTTCTGAGGGTTGCGGTCAATCAAAGGAAACCACGTGGATTGAACCTGCACCATGATTCGATGACCTTTCAGAAACACGTGATCCCGGTCCCGCAGCGGAATGGCGAACAGATTGGGTTCGTTTGGCAAAAGGGGCTCAGGATGCTCGAAGCTTTTGTTAAAGCGGCCGCGGCGCACTTCCATGGCGACCGGCAACTGGTATCCGTTGAGTGACTTGGCATAGTCTCCCGGCTTGGGGCCTGAGTTTTCCTCCCAGCCTTTTTTTACCGCCTTTTCTGGGTAGACGTCGATCAGCTTGACCACGAAATCGCTGTCGGTGCCGGAGGTCGAAGCGTAGAGTTGGGCAGCGACAGCACCGGTGACCGTGAGATCGTGGTCGAGCGGCGCACTCACGAAGCTGAGAACGTCGGGCCGATGATCCACAAAGCGCTGGTCGGCCGACTCCCAGGTCCGCCAATCGCCTCCAGGATAAGTAGGCGAAATGGGACGCTGGCGATAGGGGACGGGATTGGCAGGGTCGGAGATGTACTCGACAAAGTCCGCCGTGGGGGATGCGGGCGGGCTAAACGAGAGAGAGCCATCGGCCTGTAAGTACAGGTTAGCCGGCTTGGCTTCTTTGGGCGGCCAGGCGCTATAAGTGTGCCAGGTGTTCGAGCCGGATTGAAACGTGCTGGCTTTCCAGGCGATTTTTTCGCCGGCGCCGTGCAGGTAATACCGGAAGAAGGGCGCCTCGATCTGCTCGCGGAATTCACGAGCCGTTTCGTGGCCGCCGAAAGGAATTTCACCGATTCTGTCGCCCTTCGGGGATTGCCACTCGCCGTGGAACCAGGGTCCGGCAACCATCAAGTTGTGCGCGGC
This sequence comes from Bryobacteraceae bacterium, assembly GCA_035316385.1. Taxonomy (GTDB): domain Bacteria; phylum Acidobacteriota; class Terriglobia; order Bryobacterales; family Bryobacteraceae; genus Bog-105. The sequence goes on from DATHIZ010000299.1 coordinate 7,158, forward strand.
GGGACCGTCTTTTTCAGAATTGCGAAAGATCTGCCAGGGACCCCATGGATCTTCCTGATCCCAGAATCCGGCTACATTGAGGTTGGGAACAGGGCTGGCGTGCAACTGATTGACCCAGGCTTCCCGGCGCCAGAATTCATCGTAATCGGGATGAGCCACGGTATCGTTCCAGTAGGGCAGAGAACCGTGTAAGTATTTGGAGTTAATGTTCGAAATCGGGCCGAGTTTGAGATACCAATCGTAGGTGTCAAAGATATCGAAGGCGAAGTTGGTGTTGGCATTCTTGTCAGCCTGTTCCAGAACGGCGTATTCGAAAGAGTAGCTCAGGCGGAGCGCTCCGTAGCGATGATCGTCGTCATTCATCCATTGATCGGCGGGAGAGGCTTGCTCGGAAACAGCCTTCAGCGCGGGGTGCGGGTGGAGCAGGGTTAACGCAGCGGTAAGCCCGTCGTATGAGACTCCGTAGATACCGGCTCGACCGTTGTTTTGGGGAACGTTTTTGACAAGCCACTCGATGGTGTCGTATGCATCGGTAGTTTCGTTGGTGGCTTTGGGATCGCTGAGATCGACATAAGAGGAGAGTTTGAATGTGCCTTCGGATTCGAACCGGCCGCGCAGATTTTGGATGACGAAAATATAGCCGTCGCTGGCGAGTTCTTTCCACTTTTCAGGTGTGGGCGCGGGAGGCTTGTTGGGAATGCCGTAGGGCGTGCGCTGGAGCAGGATGGGCAGCGGCGCTTTCTGATCGAGCGGGACTAGGATAGCCGTTTGGAGGCGAACGCCGTCCCGCATCGTAATCATGACTTCCTTCAGGCTAAAAGCCGATTTTTCAGGCGCGGCCGGCGCGGCGTTTTGCGGGCAGGCCGGAACGGACACCAAAAAAAATGCGATAACGCTGATGGAATGTAAGCGCATGGTGTACACAGCACTATAGCGGAACCATATGGATACCGCCATATGGCGCCGCTATTTGAATTGATCGTCCAGGACGGCGAGTTTCGGAACCTGTGTATTCGGGCGAATCGGGGGCTGGCGCTGATGCCAGTTGGTGGTTGGCTGATAAGCCCGGGCCAGGGCGAGAACTTTTCCTCGGCGAAGCGCGGACCGGCAATCATCAGGCCGCTGGGAAGCCCCTCAGCCGTGAAGCCGCACGGGTACGGTGATGGCGGGAA
>DATHIZ010000300.1:0-2382 GCA_035316385.1 Bryobacteraceae bacterium
GACCGGCCCGGCCGGCGGGCTTGAATGAAAGCTTTGCGATGGCGGGAATATAGACGCTCCAGGGAAACAGCCAGAGCAGATGGGACAGCCAGAAGTAAAGCCGGGGAACGGTATCGTAATCGCGCGGCGAGCGGATATTCAGGAAACGGAGAAGCTGTTCATTGATGAAGTAGAACCAGAAGAAGCCGTGATATTCGCCTGGAACGCTGCGCATGGTGAACTCAAAATATGGCGGGTTCCGAATGGTCGCCAGAACATGCCAGGGCGCGGCGATGGCCAGGGCGATCAATATTCCGGAGAATGGACGCAGCCGTTTCCAAGTACGCGCAAGGAAGAGTTGATGGGTGAGGGCCAGATAGATCACGCCGGCGCCCAAAGGGAACAGCAAGCCGATCAGACTCTTCAGCAACAATCCGGTACCCAGGCTCGCGGCAAGCACGAAGGCCCAAAAGCGCGGGTGCGGTTCCTCTTCCTCAAGCGCGCGCAGGAAGGCCCACATACTGAGCGCAATGGTGAAGGTCAGCATGACGTCCGGAATAAGGATGCGGGTGAAGAGAAAGAGCCCGATGCAAGTCCCGATAATGAGCCCGGCGTAAAGTCCGGCCCTGCGGCCGAACGCCCAGACGCCAAAAGCCGCGGTTAGCCAGGCGAGACCCACGGACGCGAGCGCGACCGGAATGCGCGCCAGCCAATCGTGGACGCCGAAGAACGTATAGAGCGTCGCGATAGACCAATAGATGAACGGCCCTTTTTCAAGGAAAGGAACTCCGTCCAGGCGCGCCGTCACCCAATCGCCCGAAGTCACCATGTTGCGCGCAATCTGGGCCTGTGTGGCATCCACGTCGTCCATGAGGGATGGGGGAGAAATGATGCAGCCCAGGTAAACCGCGGCGGCCACCATCACGACGGCAAGGTACAGATAGAGATGTTTCGGCCGATTGGCAGTATTTTCAGTATTGGTAGACAAGATCGGAATTTCCCGCAGGCAATACGTTCCAACATAGCAGTCCTACTGGCAACCCCCGTAATCCTAGTAGTTTGTTACACTTCTCTTGGGTTTGCCAGATATCGAAACGCCGCTCATCAGCTTGATCTCGGTCGTTGTACCGCTCTATAACGAAGCCGAGAATGTCCGCCATTTGTGTACGCTGGCGGCGCGATACCTGGGCACGGTCGACGATATCGCCTACGAAATTATTCTGGTAGACGATGGCAGCCGCGACAGTTCCTGGAGAACGATCAGTGAGTTGCACGAGGAGGATAACCGGATTAAGGGCGTCCGGCTGTCGCGCAACTTCGGGCATCAAGCGGCGTTGACGGCGGGCTACGACTATGCCAGCGGCAATGCGGTGATTACGATGGACGGCGATCTGCAGCATCCTCCCGAAATGCTGCCCGCCATGATCGAAAAATGGCGCGAAGGCTATGACGTAGTTTCCATGAAGCGCGAAGCGACGCTGCAAGAATCCTGGTTCAAGAAGACCTCGTCGGCATTCTTTTACAAGCTGATCAACGGACTCTCCGATATCACTATCCGAAGCGCCGTGGCCGATTTTAAGCTGCTGGACCGGCGCGTTGTCAAGCGGCTGAACTCCATGCGCGAAAGGGCGCGTTTTCTGCGCGGAATCATCTCCTGGATCGGATTTAGAGAAGCAGAGCTGACTTATACTGCGTCGGCGCGTTTTTCCGGCAGCACCAAATATTCGATACGGAAGATGATGCGCCTTGCAGTCAATGCGATTTCTTCCTTCTCCACGCTTCCGCTCACGCTCGGCTTCTATTTCGGCCTCGCGGTCAATGTAGTGTGTGTGATCCTGATGGGCTACGCGATTTACAACAAGGTGTATGACGATAAGGATCTCTCCGAGTGGGCGTCCACCTTCATCACCATGCTCGCGCTAAACGGGATACAACTCATTATGATCGGAGTGATCGGGCTGTATCTGGGACGGGTCTTGGAGGAAGTGAAAAAGCGGCCGCTGTATATCGCACGCGAAGAACTCGGCATCGCGGCGAAGCGGAAAGCTAAGGCGCTCAAGCGCACCAGCAGCCGTTTGCTGCGATAGTTCCGCAATGAAGCAACTGCTCGTGAATGCCGATGATTTCGGCTTAAGCCGCGGAATCACGGACGGGATTGTTGAATCGCACCGGCGCGGAATTGTCACTAGCACGTCGATTGTCGCTTCGGGCGCGGCCTTTGCGTATGCCATCGCAAAAACACAGTCGAATCCGAATCTCGGCGTTGGAGTGCACCTGACGCTGGTGGAGGAACTGCCGGTCGCACCGCCCGCAGACATCCCAACTCTCCTTTCGAGCGATGGCCGTTTTCCGAAGAATTACTCCGCGCTCCTGCCCGGGCTGCTCCTCGGGCGCATCGGTTTA
>DATHIZ010000301.1:0-47007 GCA_035316385.1 Bryobacteraceae bacterium
CACCCCTGGTGGCCGTTTTTGATTTTGGATACAGCGAGATCGAACGCCAGGTCAAGCAGCGCGGATCGCTGGTGAACAAACCGGCTATCGAGCGCAGTCTGCAATTGGGCATCAGCGAGGAAGTGGCCAAACTGGAAATGAATATGAGCTGGCTGGCGACGGTGGCTTCCGTGTCGCCCTTTATCGGCTTGTTCGGCACGGTGTGGGGCATTATCGACGCGTTCGTGGGTTTAGGAAATGCCGGCAGCGCGAGCCTGCGGGCGGTGGCTCCGGGTATTTCGGAAGCACTGATCACGACGGCCGTCGGACTGGCCGCCGCTATTCCGGCCGCGATTTTTTACAACATTTTCGGCAGCCGGATCAAAGAGCTGGGAACCCGCATGGAAGATTTCGCCATCGAGTTTCAGAATTTCGCCGAAAGAGATTTCGGCGGCTAGCATGGCCTTCTCATTCAATGGCAGCGGGGGCAGCGGACGCGGACGCCGGTTCGGGGGACCGCAAGCCATGTCGGAAATCAACGTCGTGCCACTCGTGGATGTGGTGCTGGTGTTGTTGATCATTTTCATGATTACCGCCAATGTGATGGAGTTCGGCTTGGAAATCCGGGTGCCGCAGGTGCGCCGCGTGCAGAACACGGCGCAGGATTTGCCGGTGGTGAGCATCAGCAAGACGGGCGAATCGTTTCTGAATGAGCGTCCGGTGAACATCAATCTGCTGCCGCGCGAAATTCATAATCGCTTTCGCAGCGCGACTTCGGTTTACGTGCGCGCCGACAAGGAAACACCGTGGGATCCGATCGCGCAAGTGGTGGCCGAACTGGGAGAAGCCAAGTTTGAGGTCAAGATGGTGACTGCGCCGATCGATGCGGCCACCCGCCGGTCCCGCTGATTGCATGCCGCATCAACTTGACATTCTCGATCAGCGCGATCCATTGGGCAAATTTTTTGCCGGATCGCTGGCGGTCCATGCGGGAGTTGCCGCGCTGTTGTTCGGCGGCTGGTTCTGGATGAACCAACCGAAAGAAACGCTGGGCGATCCGCACCCGGCCGGAGGTCCTGCCTATTCCGTTTCTCCGGTTCATAACATTCCCATCCCGCAGCGTCAGGCCCCGCTGAATCCGGTGGCGAATGACACCCAATCGAGCGTGCCGACCGCGCCCGCGAAGCAGGAGGTAGAGAAGAAAGTTCCGGAGCCACAAAAGGATGCGTTTGAGCTGCCGCAGCAGAAGATCAAGCGCGAAGCCGAGCGGCCGCAGCCGCAGCGCCAGTATACGCAGCCAGCTCCGCAGAACCAGGTTTATAGCCGTTCGCCGCAAGCGGTATCGAATCCGATGTACGGCATGCAATCGGGCGCGGGTCAAGTCGGCATCGGTCCGAACTCGCCCTTGGGGAGCCGCCTGGGCGCTTACGCCGAATTGATCCGGCAGAGAATTGCGGAGAAGTGGCAGACCAACGGTTTGGATGTGCGTTCGCAGAGCGCGCCGGCGATAGTCAGTTTCGACATTTCGCGCGAGGGCGGTATCCGCAACCCCCGCATTGCTCAATCCAGCGGTAACCCGACTATCGACAATACGGCTTTGCGCGCGGTGTATGACGCGAGTCCGCTGCCGCCGCTGCCGCCGCAAATCTCCGAAAGCTCCATCTCGGCTCAATTCACTTTCAACTTACGCTGAGTTCAACCTATGCTGATGCGAATATTTACAGCTTCCTTTTTGATGAGTGTCGCCATTGCGGGTACAGGCAGCCTTTCGGCCCAGCAGGTGGTCGGCACCATCGACAAGAACCCCGGCAAACCACGCATTGCCGTCCCGGATTTCCGGGCAGCCGGCGGCGCCGCCCCCCTGATCGCAACTTTCAACAGTACTGTCGCTAACGACCTGCAAAGCTCTCCGCTGATCAACTTCGTTCCGAAGACGCTGTACCCGCTGCAAATTCCGCAGACGCCAAAAGATTTCATCACGGATGCCGCGCCGCCGGCCCCCCGCCAGGCTCCGCCCCCGGGAGGCAGCGCGGCTGCTCCGCAGGGAAACCGTCTGACCGATTGGAGCCTGCCCCCGATAGCTGCCAATTATCTGGGCATGGGCTACGGAGCGGAGGACCGGAATCTATTTGTTGCGTTCGGCTCGCTTTACACAGCCTCGCCCACCATGACGAATTTGCAGCAGGCCCAGCTTTTCGGCAAGGTTTATACCGCCTCGCTCGACCAGAACGGCGCGATTGACGCAGCGCATCACTACGCCGCGGATATCCTGGCGCAGTTCGGGGGCCAGAGCCTGGTAGGCACACGCATCTTATTTGTGTCGGACCGTTCCGGAGCAAAGGAAATCTGGGTGATGAATTTTGACGGCACCGACCAGCGGCCGCTCACCAAGTACGGCTCCATCAGCACCTTTCCCTCCGCCTCACCGGACGGCCGCGTCGCGGCTTTCACGACTTATGCCGGCGGTTATCCGGCCATTCAGTTATACTCGCTCGGTACCGGACGTAAGCTACAGTTTTATAATCAGCGCGCTTCCATGAACGCTTTCGTAACATTCACGCCAGACTCCAAACAGGTGGTGTTTTCTTCTACCGCGGCAGGCGGCCCGGCACAGCTGTATATGGCTAACATAGATGGCACCGGACTGCGCCGTTTGACTCACTCGAACAGCATTGAAGTGGAAGCCAAGATCAATCCTAAGACGGGGTCAGATTTAGTGGCGGTGTCCGGCCGTTCGGGAATGCCGCAGATATATAAGATGAACTTGGACGGAGCCGATGTGCAGCGCCTCTCGGCCGGAACCGGTGAAGCGACCAACCCGGCGTGGAGTCCCGACGGCGCGCACATTGCGTTCGCCTGGACGAAGGGTTTTGAGCCGGGTAATTACAACATCTTCCTGATGGACGTGGTTTCACAACAGACGACGCAGCTCACCGCTAATGAAGGGCGGAATGAAAATCCGAGTTGGGCGCCGGATGGAGCGCACATCGTATATGCTTCTAAACGCGGCCGCCAATCGCAGATCTGGGTGATGAACGCGGATGGCACGGGGAAACATCCACTTACTCAAACCGGCAACAATGAGAAGCCGGTATGGGTGAACGCGGAGAAATAAGGAAATACCAAGTTACTTGTCAGGACGGATGAAAACTATCATGATCAATCGCAGAGCATCGTTGGCGCTATCGGCCACTTTTCTGTTACTGTTAACGGCGGCGTGCCACAAGAAAGTTCCGCCACCGCCACCGCCGCCGCCGCCCGTTGAGGCGCCACCGCCGGCCGCTAAGCCGGTGCTGAACTACTTCACAGCCGAGCCGACCACTGTTACCGCGGGTCAGCCTTCCTCTTTGCGTTGGTCAGTGACCGGCGCAAACAACGTGACGATCGACAATCAAATCGGCCAGGTAAGTCCGGATGGGCGGCGTGGTGTTTACCCGACTGCCACCACTACTTATCACCTGACGGCAACAAACACCGGCGGCACCACCGAAGGCGATGCCACGGTTACGGTCAGCACACCGCCTCCGCCGCAGCCTGCGCCAAGCGCCCCCGCGCCGACGGTTCAGGAGATTTTAGCGAAGCAAGTGCAGGACTTGCACTTCGACTATGACAAGAGCGATATCCGAGCCGAAGATCAATCCATTCTGCAGAGCGACGCGGCGGCCCTGAAAAGCATTTTCCAATTGGATGCGAACTTCATCGTAACGGTGGAAGGACACTGCGACGAACGCGGTTCGGGTGAATACAATTTGGCGCTCGGCGACCGCCGTGCGTCAGCCACCAAAGACGCTCTGGTCGCGCTGGGCGTCCCCGGCGACAAACTGCGGACGATCAGCTACGGGAAGGAACGCCCGGTCTGCACCGATGCATCGGAAGATTGCTACGGACGCAACCGGCGCGCCCACTTCTCGGCTACGCAGTAGACCGATGATCTGGCCAGACTGGCAGAAATCACGGAATGGCCCTGACTTCGGCGGGCGATTCTCTTACACTTAAAGCAAGTCGTGAAACGGGGACGGCTAACCGCCGTCCCTTTATTTCGAGGAGTGCCTTTTATGAAATTTGTGCGCCTTGCAGCCCTGCTGCTCACCTGTTCGTCTTTTTCCTTTGCCGTCAACAAAGACCTGATTCAAATGCAGCGAGAGATAGAGGCCCGGATGGAAGCCATGCAGTCCGGCCTCAACAGCAAGCTGGACACGCTGGCAGGCACCCTCTCGGCCATGCAGAACGACACGCGGCGGACGGCGGAGCAGGTTGCGACGCTGCAGGATTCGGTGGCCAATAGCGTTGCCAAATCGCTTACGCCCGTGGCGGGCATGGGCGGGCGGGTGGACGCGGTAGGAGACGAGGTTCGCTCGCTTAAGGACTCGCTGGCAGAGCTCAACACGCGCCTGGAGCGCATGGACGCCAAGCTGACCGACATGAAAAACCAGATTCAGATCATCCAGAGCCCGCCGGCCGCTCCGCCTGCAGGGGATGCAAGTGCAATGGCTCCTCCTGGTTCGTCACCTCAAGGTTCACTACCTACGGGGTCGATACCTACGGGTTCAGGGCCTCAATCCGGACTACTTCCCAGCCAGCCTCCAGCTGGAGCGGCGGTGCCTCCCGCCGGGATGAGCGCGGAGGCGAGTTATACGGCGGCAATGCGTGACATGCAAACCGGCAAGATGGACTTGGCCTATACCGAGTTCCAACAGTTCCTGAGCTATTATCCGAACACCGAGCTCGCCGCCAAAGCGCAGTATTACCTAGGCGAAATCGACTATAAGCGCGGCGACTACAATAACGCCATCAAGGGCTTCGATGGAGTGCTGGAGCGCTATCCGGAAAATCCCAAGACAGCGGACGCGCATCTTATGAAGGCGCAGGCCTTGCTGAAATCGAACCAGCGCGGCCGGGCGGTGCAGGAGTTTCGCATCCTAGTGACAAATTACCCTCGCACGGAGAATGCGCGCCAGGCACTGCAGCAACTGCGCACCCTGGGTGTTTCCGCGGGAACCGCCACTACTCGGCGTTAACCGGGACACAGCCGGACCAGGGCGTCCGCCCCACTAGTGAATAGATTTTAGCCGCCATAGGCTGGCGGGCGGTGGGGCGCCGGGGAGTATAGCCTGTTCTTCCGCGCCTATCGAATAGAACTGTAATCCATTTGCTCCTTCGCCGGGGAAGAGCAAATTAGTCATCGTTACGCGGCCGTTATCAGCGAATACTTCGATGGACGAGCGATCGACGATTATGTTCAGGCTTAGGATGGAACCCGGCAGCCGCAACGGCGCCTCGATCCGCGCGGGGAAGTCTTTGCTGAAGCCGGAATCACCCGAATGCGACCGGTCCACGAACAGGACTCCCTTCCGCCGGTTATAGCCGACAGTGGTGTAGGTATCGTTTTTCATCAGCAACTTCCAGCCGATCTCCCGGGCTTGCCCCAGATCATGGGTCACGGTGAGTTGAAAAGCGCGGGACGGCAAGTCGACGGAATCAGTCAGATCCAGCCTCTCCGTCCGGAGGCCGGCAAACGCGTCTATTGGAGTCTGGATAAGCCGTATCCCGTTGGCTGTTGCGCGCAGCGACAGCTTTCTCGGCAGCGTCATCTGACCCCGCCACGGCTCCGTGGGCAGTTTGGCTGCATATTGCCAGTTATCCATCCAGCCCATCATCACCGGACTGCGATTTCCGGGAAGCCCGTTGAACGTGAGCGCGCAATAACAATCTTTGCCGTAATCGGTCCATAGGGTCAGGGAAGCTGGATTATCGTTCCTGAAACGCTGCCCGTTGAAATGCCCGATGAAGTATTGCTCGCCCGAGCCGCCCACGCGGCCGCCTGGATTCAGGCCTACCTTCAACACCCAGCGGGTCTCCGTGCGGCCCCGGACGGGCAGTTCAAACAGCTCAGGGCATTCCCATTGACCGCCGGTAGCCCCAGCCGGACCGAACTCGCTGATTGCCGTCCAAAGCTTCAGATCGGGCGACGCATAAAGACGGACTTTGTGTTTATCCGGCAACGCGACGATCAGGGTCCAGCGTTTCTTTTGCTGCGACCAGAAAACTTTTGGATCGCGAAAGTTGGCCAGATGCATATCCAAGACCGGATTGCGGCGATATTTCACCCAGGTGCGTCCACGGTCATTGCTATAGGCCAAATTTTGTGTCTCCAAAGCGGGTTTGGCACCTTTGGCCGGGGTGTGGCCGGTGTAGATGGCCACGAGGCAGGGCTTTCCGCCTCTGCAAAAGCCGCTGGTGTTGTGCTCATCCACCACGGTGCTGCCGGTAAACATCATGATGCCGTGCTCTTCCGGCAGAGCCACCGGCAATTCTTTCCAGTGGAGCAGGTCGCGGCTGACGGCGTGCCCCCAGCTCATGTGGCCCCACTCGCCGCCAAGCGGGTTGTATTGAAAAAATAAATGGTATTCGCCTTCGAAGAAGACCAAGCCATTCGGATCGTTCATCCAGTGCTCCCGCGGCGAGAAATGAAACTGCGGCCGATACGGCTGATCGTAAATTTGGACGCGCTGGCGCGCGGCGGACTGAATGCCCTGCCCGGCTAAACTCGCGAAAAAGGCCAAAAGCAGGAATGTAAGGCGAGGCAACATTGCTCCTCATCGCAGCATACGAAAAACGATTGCCGTGAAATGATTGTGAATAGTTGGTATTCTAACCAGCACGCCCATTGCATGCCTGCTCTTCCCCGATCGCTTCCTCGTATTTGTGTCGCTCTAGGCTTCTCGACGGCCGCGCAACTGGCGCGCGCCGCGGAATGCGAGTACAAAGACGGGAGCGCCTTTCTCGAATTCCGTTTGGATTATCTGCAGAACCCCGCGGCCGGCCTCGAAGTGATCCGTAAATTCCGCGCAAGCTATCCGGACGCGTATGTACTCGCGACCTGCCGGCACAAAGAGGCATCCGGCTACTACAAGGGAGAGATTGAGCAGCAACTGGCGCTGCTCCAGGGGGCTGCCCAGGCGGGCGCGGCGTTTGTGGATCTGGAAATCGAATCCGCCGAACAAGCTAAATCCGCGCTGCCGGGCTTGCGGGCAAGCACGCCGCTGTGCCTTTCCTATCACAATTTCCAAAGCACGCCCACGCTGGCAGTGGTGCTGCGCCGCCTGCAGCGGCTGCCGGCCGATGCTTACAAGATCGCCACGACCGCGCGTAAATATTCCGACAGCCTGCGCTTGATCGAGTTCGCCCGCGGCAAGCATAGCGAACCGTTAATTGCCATGGCGATGTCGGAAACCGGGCTGGTCACGCGCGTCCTGACGCCATCAATGGGCTGTGTTTACACGTACGCCGCCCCAGCCGGCGACGCGGGCACCGCTCCAGGACAGGTGCCTGCCAGCGTCATGCACACGCTCTACCGCTGCGAGAAGTTGACCAAGCAAAGCCGTGTATATGGCGTCGTCGCGAATCCGGTAGCGCATTCGAAGTCACCGCTGATTCACAACCGCGCATTCCACTCGCGCCGAGTGGACGCGGTATATCTGCCGTTTCTGGTCCAGCCCGCGCAATTGGCCGATTGGATGAAGTTCGCCGCCGCCCTGCCCGTTGCAGGCTTCAGCGTCACGATTCCGCACAAGCAGCGCATCCTGCGTTATTTGGATGTGGTGGATTCGCAAGCCCGGCGCATCGGCGCGGTGAACACGGTATGGCGCAAGGCGGGCAAGTGGCGCGGGACGAACACCGACACCGAGGGGGTAGTGAAGCCGCTGAGCCGCCATCTGCGTCTGGCGCATGCGTCGATTTTGATCGCGGGTTATGGGGGCGCCGCGCGAGCCGCCGCCATCGCCCTTTCCGATGCCTCGGCCAACATCACCATCACGGGCCGCAATTTGAAAACCGCCCAGACGCTGGCGCGGGCCGTCAAGGGCGAGGCCGCGTCTCTCCAGGAGGCATCGAAAGGGCACTACGACGCGCTGGTGCATGCGACGCCGCTCGGGATGCATCCGGAAGTGGACGGCTGCCTGTTTGACGGTGCGATCCCGGCGGATGTGGTGTTGGATATGGTGTACAACCCACGAGAGACTGTGCTGCTGCGGCGCGCCAAGGAACAGGGCTTGACCGTGATTCCAGGGATTGAGATGCTGCTGGAGCAGGCGGCCCACCAATTTGAGATTTGGACCGGGGAAACGGCGCCACGTTCCGTGATGCGAAACGCGCTTGAGGGACATGGTTGAACGGGCGCCCTGCTCAAAACGAAAATTTGATTGTGAATTGCATTTGGCGCGAAGGGTCTATGTTCGTGCTTCCCGCCAGAGGCTGAAGAAAAACGGGGGCAGGGACGGCGCCATTGCCGTGGGTGTTATTGACGCTAAACGGATTGTTCTTAATTGAAGAGATTAAACACTTCGAATCGCGCATCGAGGGTCAGGTGCTCGTGAAGGACAAAGATGCGCCCTAGCGCCATGTCGGCCGTGATCTGATTCTCGGGAACGCGAAATGCGTCGCGACCCACATCCGCCCGGGCGATCGATGAGATTGCTATCGCCATTATTGTCCACGCCGGTCAAAGGATTGACGGGACGGCCGGAGGCAAGACGAGCGACACCGGAAAGCTGCAGGGAATACGGGAGACGGAGATAGCCGTTTATCACAAGATGATGGCGCTGGAAGTAATCGCTGGGGCCTCGCTCAGCCACGCCGAGATTTCCGAAGTCATTGGGAAGACCAGTATTCGGTTCGCCTTGAAACGTAGAGTAGGTCATCGAGTAGGCGTACGTGTAGTGCGCTTCAAACTGGGCGCGCGACGACAAGCGATGGGAGATGCCCAGTTCAAGAGCCTCATAAAGGCTGGGCGTTGCTGTTCTCAATGACGAGCACGCTGTTTGCGGCAACACCATCAAAGGACGTGAACGGGACGCGGTGATATCGTCCGGACGCGCCAGGTGCACAGTGTGGGAGTACATGCCGTCAACGGTCATAAACCAGTTCCCGGCCAAGGTTTTGCCTGATGCCGTGGCTGTACTGAAGATCATAAGGATTCAACCGCTGGCGGGGCTGCAGATAGAGATTGCGAGGGCTGGGGGTTTCGCCAAAATCATAGCTCTGGCCGCGGGCCCAGGCGCTTCCTGAGGCTTCGGCGGTGGCGTAACCGGGGATGGAAATTCCCAATCGGACACAACGTTTTTGAATTGCGGCTACCGTTGAGGCGAACGGCGAAGGAATGCTGATCTGATCGTCCCATTTGTGGTCCAGCTTACCGAGCAGCAAATATTGCTGGAGGTGTCCATCGGCAGATTGCAGATACGGCGGCGCGATCCAAAGAGCATCCGTGCGGCGGGCGGTGACCAGCGCGCCGTTTCCAAGCGCCGCCCCGTATAATGTGCCCATGGCATCCCGTCGCAAAACCTTGCCCGGCCTGACTCGCCGGGAGTGGAGCACTCTGTTTGCGGCGGCTCCGCTGGTGGCGCAAACCTCCGTCCAAGTTCCGGCTGCTACAGCACCCGCTGAGACGGCGGCGAAAGCCGTTGCCGATGTGCAACAGACCAGACAAAAGCTGGCGGAAATACAAGTACCGATGAGCGTCGAACCGAGCTTTCGATTTGTGCCCTGAGACTTGCCATGCGTGGACCGAAAACACCGCTGGGTAAAAGCACGCTGGATGAAAGCACGCTGCCGTTTGCCAGCATCAGCGAGCTCAATGCCGCGCTGCGCAGCCGCCAGATCTCCTGCGTCGAATTGACCAGATTTTTCGGCCAGCGTTTGGAAACGCTGGGCCCTGTTTACAATGCCCTCGCCTGCTCGTTGCTGAAGGAGGGCCACAAAGCCGCCAAGGACGTCGACGGCGATATCAAGCGGGAGCGTTTTCGTGGACCGCTGCAGGGCGTCCCCTACGCGGTGAAAGATCTGTTCGCCGTGGCGGGTTATCCCACTACCTGGGGCACGAAGCTGTACGCCAAGCAAGTGTTCGATTACAACGCCACGGTGGTGGACCGCCTGGATGGGCGCGGCGGCATCCTGATCGGTAAACTGGCCATGATCCAGCTCGCGGGCGGCGGCGGTTATAGCTCGGCTTCCGCTTCTTTGCATGGCCCCGCGCTCAATCCTTGGAACAAGCTCTATTGGGCCGGCGGGTCGTCGAGCGGGTCCGGAGCAGCCGTGGCGGCCGGGCTGACGCCTTACGCACTGGGCTCCGAGACGTCCGGCTCCATCCTTACGCCCGCGTCGTACTGCGGTATCAGCGGTCTGCGCCCCACCTACGGCCTGGTCAGCAGGCACGGCGCCATGGCGCTTTCCTGGACGATGGATAAAGTCGGCGTGCTGGCGCGTTCGGCCGAGGATTGCGGGTTGGTTTTACAAGTTATCTCGGGCGGCGGGGGCGAGGACGCGGCTTCCGCCCAGACACGGTATTATTACGGCCCCCAATATTATGGTGAGCTCAAAGAGCAGAGAATCGGCTATGCGGAAATCGATTTCTCCGACTGGCCGGATGCCGCGCTGCGCCCGGTCTTTGCCGCCGCGCTGGCTACGATCAAATCCACCGGCGCGAAGATGGTGGAGACGAAGCTGCCTGATTTTCCGTACGGGCCCATTATCAGCTGCATTATCGACTCCGAAGCCGCCTCGATCTTCGAGCCGCTGATTCGGAGCAATGATATTGGCCAGCTTGGCGATCCAATCCAGATCGAGGGTCTCAAGGCGGCGCTCAATTATTCCGCGACCGATTATCTGAAGGCTATGCGCGTCCGCAGCCAGATTCAGGAGGCGTTCGGCGGTCTTTTCGCCAACGTCGATCTGCTAGTGGCGCCGACGAATCTGAAGCCGCCGGATCGCGCGGACCGTCCGTTCGATGACACCGAGCCGAAAGGTCCGGAACAGAAAGGCGTGGCGGCGGATTTAGTCCGGGCGAGCAATCTCTGCGGGCTGCCGGCGCTCACTATTCCGTGTGGGTATGCAGACGGGCTGCCGGTGGGACTGCAGATCGTGGGTCGGCCGTTTTCGGAGAATCGGATTTTGGCTTTAGGCAAGGAATTTCAGCAGCGGACGGATTTCCATAAGCAGCATCCGGTTGTTTCCGGATGAGCTGCAGGGTTGGCCTCATCACTCCCCTACATAGCTATTGGCGGATACAAAGCAGGAAACCATCGTTCGACGACGTTTATCGGAAGCCCAAGCCGAACAGCCGCCTTTGGGCCGGACGAAACCAGCAGGCCCAAATCTAGCAAATGCGCTAGAACGTTGCGGCCCATGCGCTCTTTGTAGCCGGTAAGAGCGGGCGCCTGGCCACGCTCAAACTCACCGGCGAGAAGCGCCTCGCGGAGCAAAGGGAAGCTGCCCTTCGGCAGACGGCTCGCGCGCACTTCCTCCTCCACGTAAATCTCCATCCTGCGAAGCAACTCCGAGGGCTGAAGAATCGAGCGCATGTAATTCACCTGGTCTACGCAGATGGTCAAAAAGAACAGGCAGAAATCAATCAATGCCGCCTGCGAGAGGTTTCCACGGCCATCCAGGTCATCGTGGCGGGGCTCGTCCGCAGCCATCAGCAACGCCTTATAGCGGCCGACGTTGCGAGCCAGTCCACGCGCAGCAGACCAGAGACCACTACCCACGCCGAGCCGCTTCAGCAGGGCGTGAGACATCAACCGTGCAACACGACCATTGCCGTCATAAAACGGGTGAATCCAGAGAAACCGGTGATGCGCCGCAGCAACAGCTACTATCTGGCGCACTTTCGAAAGATTCTTCGGGTTATACACCTGATCGAAGCGGTCAAAAAAACTTGGCAGAGCCGCCGCTGCAGGTGGGAGATGCCTGCCAACCATCACCTCTCCGTCACGGAGCGTACCCGGTTTGACGTGAACAGAACGCTTTGATTCGGGGTCTTCCACCCAGAGAAGTTCATCAGGCAAACGGCTACAGAACTCCCGATGGAGCCAAAGAGCGTATTCCATCGATGCAGGGAAGGCCGAACCGTCCCGGCCTTCATCTATGGCCTGTTGAACTTCGATGTGCGCCACGGCTTCCAACTGTAGAGTGCGACGCTTTGGTTCGCTGGAATAATCATTGTGCAGAGCGCGGTCAATATCGCGTGGATGTGTATTGTGCCCTTCGATGAGATTTGAGTAGTAGCAATTCATCGAACGGACAAGGGATCCCACCGCCTCAACGACAATGGGATTGATCTGCCCAGCGAGTGAACTGGCCTCCGCGATGAGATCGAAGGCAGCGTCTTCGATTTGCCGCTGCCCCTCCGGAGGGAGCATTGGCTCCATCCACGATGGGTGGGTAATTAAGCCATCATCTCGAACCATCTATTTTGCCGGTTTTATTGCCGCAGTAAGTATAACAAAATAAAATGCTTGTTGCTTAATTTTCGGTGATTAATGCCGGATGAATTGCCGATCCCCAGGGGCGGTCAGAGCGGACGGACAAGAGGTTTGAGGAATTGCTCATAGAGAATCTTCGCGGTTTCAAGATTCCGGGGATCGCCGGTGGCCATGAGGTCGGCGTACACCAGCAGCGGCGGCGCGAGCGCGTGATGAACAAAACCGCACGGCAATGCTTTTACTGGCCGGTTACCTTCACCACAAAATACGCGACCTTCTTTCCCTTCTCCAAAACTACCTGGTGCGGAACTCCGGCAGGAACGTGGATTACACAACCCGGTCCGAAAGGATGCCGCTCGCCGCCAGAGATGGACTTTCCGCGGATCTCGCCGGGTTTTTCGGTGTGCGCGTCGACCATTTTTCCGCCGGTGATAATCGTCCCTTCTCCCTCCTCGAAGACGAGAATGTCGGCTTCATGCTCATGCAACTCCGATGATCCGGTGGCTTCGCGGTAGGCCAGCATCGAGTAGTGGTTACCGTAGTTCTTCAAAGCCTGCGATTTGAACGAAGGATGCGTTTCGGCCAGCTTCGCCTCCATCACTTGTAAATCTTTGGCCGAATAAATATCGACCGGCCCAGCCGCGCCCAACAAAACGGATGCCGCGAGCAATCCAAGAGTGATCTGTTTCATGAGTGATGCCTTTCTGCCCTGAATGTGAAAAACGGTTGACGCGAAGCGCACCGGAAGCCGGTGGTGGGCCCTGTAGGATTTGAACCTACAACCAATGGATTATGAGTCCACTGCTCTAACCATTGAGCTAAGGGCCCGCATCGCAATCTTACCAATTGAAACCTGCCCCATGTGAAACCTAGAGGGTAAGCGCGCCGTCTTTCCTCACAATATCCGTCTTCAGGAGGTCGTGGTGTGTTTTGGTTTAAGCAGAAGGAATTTTTGTTTGTTCGTAACGATGGCAACAGCTTGCAGGGCCGCCCAGACCTCCGATTCCAAGGAAAAAAAGGACGAGCCCAAAACTCCCCCGCCGCCGGTTTACACGCCCGGCGGCGAAATCAAAGCACCGAAGTTGACGCATTACGTGGAACCGGAATTCTCGCCGTCTTCGAAGGAAGCGTACGTGGAAGGCGTGGTAAGAATCTCCACGGTCGTCACGCCCGAAGGCCTGCCAACACAGTTGGCGGTGGTCCACGGCCTGAATGCCCAGGAGGATCGCACCGCGATGAAAGCAGTTGAGCAGTGGCGCTTCGATCCGGGGACCAAAAGCGGCAAGCCGGTGCATGTCAAGGTCACGCTCGAGATCGAGTTTCACCTCTTGTAAGTTTCGCTCGCGCCGGGCAGTTTCTCGCGGACCAGATCTTCAATATCGCCCATTTTTTCACCCAGCAAGTTTAATTTGCGCGACAGGCTTTGGATTTCACTCTCGGCGCGCCGGTTCACGTCGAAATCGAGTTCGCCGCGCAGCCTGTCTTTGGTGTCCTGCCGGTTCTGGCTCATCATGATCACAGGCGCTTGTATAGCCGCCAACATGGACAGGAAGAGGTTTAACAAGATAAACGGATACGGGTCCCACGCCCTCCGCCCCAGCACGATGTTGGTCGAACTGTAGACGATGAGCACAACGGCAAAAGAGATGATGAATTTCCACGAGCCGCCAAAGCGCGCCACCCCGTCGGCGATGCGTTCGCCCAGCGTCGATTCCTGTTCGATCACCTGATTCGGGTTATGCGTGGAGCGTAGGCGCACCAGTTGCTGAGCGGCATGAAACTGGCGCCCGAGCACCGTCAACATGTCCATTCCGGCGTGCGGCTTGCGCTGCAGCAGAATGGCGATGTCATCGCGATCGACTTCGATGCAGACCGATTCTTCGAGAGCTATCGCCTCGGTCTGATGCGGCGTCCGATCGAGCATGGAAGCGAACCCAAAAAACTCACCCTGCCCGGGCTCGTCAACCACCACCTCCTGATTTTCTTCATCCACGGTGGTGAGACGGACGACGCCCGAAACAAGAATGTACGCCTGGCCTCCTGCGTCGCCAATCTTGTAAATCCTCTGGCGAATGGCGAAGGTTTTGACTTCTACCTGGGCCGCCAAAATAGCGAATTCATCATCATCCAACAAGGCAAATAGCGGGACGGCTTTTAAGACTTCCGAGTCGCATGGCATGGGTCACTCTACTCTCTAACACGCCGAGTTACCCGGCGCAAAATTAGGATTTCATAGATGACACTCCGGACACAAGCTCGCCGTAATATTCAGCCTCAACGGGCGGATGGGCCGTCTCCGGAGCAAGCTCCCAGCGCACCCATTTCAAGTCCATGACAAAGACCGCATAGACCACGGGCACCAATAACAAAGTGATGGTGGTGGAGACGAGCAGTCCCGCGATTTGGGCGTAGCACAAAGGTTCCCATAGAGGACCACCATGGGCGGCCAAGGGGATAAATGCGGTCACGGTGGCGGCGACGGTGATCAGAACCGGCCGCAACCGCAAGATACCGGCATCGAGGAGGGCCTGTTGCAGCGGCTCGCCTTCGGCGTGCTTCTCTTCGATGAAATCGAACAGCACGATGATGTGGCTGACGATTACACCAATCAAACTGGCAATTCCGAGGAATGCCATGAAACCGAACGGTTCGCCCATGACAGCGAGGCCGGTCAACGCGCCGCCGATGCCAAATGGAATCGCCGCGAATACGATAAGCGGCTTTACGGCGCTGCGGAACTGCACGACCAGAGCGAAGAAAATGCTCAGAACCGAGATAAGCATCACCACGGCCAGTTGACCGAAACCTTTCATCTGCTCCTTGTATTCGCCGGCGATCTCCAGGCGGACTCCGGATGGCAAGTGCGTCTGCAGATCTTTGATTTGCGGCATGGCGGCCATGAGCAATTCCGACGGCAAGTGACCCACCAAGGGAAAGCTGGAAACGGTGATGGTGCGGAACTGTTGATAGCGTGCGATGCGCGCGGGCTGCAAGCGGTAAGCGATTTGCGCCACCTGGGTGAGCGGAGTGCGGGTCGCGCCGTCCGGGGAATATACGTAAAGATTCGAGAGGTCGCTCAAGTTGGCCCGCTCATCCATCCGCAGCCGCAGCACGATTGGAATCGTATGATCCAGTTCGTGCATAGAGCCGACGTTGACGCCCTCCAGCGCGCCCGCCGCGGCATCGGTCACGTCGCGCTCCGATAATCCGGCCAATGAAGCTTTGTCGTTGTTGACTTCCAGACGAACCGCGAGGGCGTCTTCGCCCCAGTCATCGCGCACACGCGCCGACAAACCAGTATTTTTCAGGATCTGTTTTAGAGACGCGGCCTGCCCGCGCAAATCGGTCAGGTCATTTCCCGACAAGCGGATGGCGACCGGCACGCCGATGGGGGCGCTGGTCTCCAGCCGCCGCACATCTACGGTCGCGCCTGAAATTCTGGCGTTGAGCGCGCCTTGCCAGAGCGGCATCAAGGCGCCTGTGTCTTCTTTGTCCGCGACCTGGGTCAGAATGTGCCCGTAATTCGGCAACTGCGGCTCGGGGTTGCTGGATAGCCAGTAGCGCGGAGCACCGCCGCCCACCCAGGAGGTCAACGACTTCAAGACCGGAGAACTGCGGTGGTGTTCGCGCCCATATTGATTAGCAACGTCTCGCAAAACGGCCTCTGCCTGGGCGGTGGCGGCTGACGTGGCGCTGACGGGAGAATCTTGCGGCAGCCAGACATCCACGAAGGAAAGGTACTGCCGCTCATAAGGGAAGAACTGCTGTTTTAAGGTTCCGGCGGCCGCGAACGATAGAGCCAGCAACACGCCCGCGCCGGCCAACACGCGCCAGCGATGTTCAATCGCCCAGCTGCCGACACGATAGTAGAACGCGCCAAAACCGCTCCGGCGGCGCTGCGCAAGCGACGGTTCCCGGTGCTCTCTCAGCAGGTAATAGCCGAGCAGGGGAATAAAGGTCATGGAAACCAGCCGTGAGGCGACAAGCGCGCACGTCATCACGACC
Source organism: Bryobacteraceae bacterium (assembly GCA_035316385.1). Taxonomy (GTDB): domain Bacteria; phylum Acidobacteriota; class Terriglobia; order Bryobacterales; family Bryobacteraceae; genus Bog-105. The sequence continues at coordinate 16,245 of DATHIZ010000301.1, forward strand.
GGCAATGTAAACAGGAAGCGGCGATTATCGCCCTTCAGCAGCAGGAACGGCAGATAGGAAACGATGTTGGTGACGGTAGCGAAAAGAATGGCGCGCGCCAACCGGGTGGGCCCTTGCCAAGCCGCGAACAGGCGCGACCGTCCGGCTGCCAGCTCGCGTTTGATGGCGTCGCCGGCGACTACCGGATCGTCGACCAGCAGGCCCAGGGCAATGATCAGGGACGCGATGGAGATCTGCTGCAAATCGAGGCCCAGCAGCGCCATCATGCCGAAGGTCATCGCCAGTGTGACAGGAATGGCGAGCGCCATCACCAGCGCCGGCCGCCACTCCCAGAACCCGATCCATGAGACCAGGACAACCAGGGCGATGGCTTCCCACAGGCTGCCCATGAATAGCTGAACGTTGTCGGTCACTTGCAAGGGCTGGTCGGAAGTGCGATGGACGATGAGATCCGCCGGCAACCGCATCAACAGGGTGTTCAGCTCACGGTCTGCTTCCTGCGAAAAGTGTCCGATTTGTTCACCGCTGCGCATTTGAATATCGAGCGTGATGGCGCGCGCCCGCTGCCAGTGGCCGTGTTCATCGCGCCACTGATGAAAGTTCATAAACCGGGCGGGGCTTTGGTAGCCGCGTTCGACATCGACCAGTTCGGAAAGCCGGGCCGGCGGCGCATCCCGCGTGGCGGAGGGAATCAGCACATCGCCAATCTGCCGGGCATCTTGAAAATCGCCGCCAGAGGCCAGCGTAACGGCGCGAGCGCTAGTGTCCACACCGCCAGATGAAGAGAGCGAGGAACGCGAGGCCAGTGCATTGCGGAGAGTGGCGGGGTCCAGTTGCACACCACCAAGCCGGTCTTGCGAGTAGGTCAGTTCCACCTGTTCGGGCATGAGACCGGAGCGATTGACCCGGCCAACCACTCCGAGCGTCTTCAGTGTTTTCTCAATCTGCTCAGTGAAACGGTCGAGTTCGCGATAGCTGTATTTCGCGCCTGCTACCGCAGTTAGGGCCGCGGGCAACTCCGGCGATGTACGGACGACGATGGGCTGCCAGATATCCGGCTGCAGTTCCGGCGCGCGTAAGCGCTGCTCCATCAGGCGTTTCAGTGCCGCGCTGATTTCACTAGGTGAATGAGTGCTAACGGCATCAAACCCGATGAAGCCCGAACCCTGCAATACATGCGGACCTGCCAAAAGCTTTTCCTCCGACAGCCAATCCGCGAGGCGGCCGGTCAAACGCGCCAGCGCTGTTGCGTCCAGGGAACGTGCATGCGGAAAAAAAATTGCAATCCGTCCCGGTTGCATTGTCCGGCCCATCTGCTGAGCGCGCAAGGCTAGATCGGCCTCATCCACTCGAGGGCTGGCCACGGTCAGCATCAGCGTTGCAGTGTCGCCGAAGTCCTTTACCAACTCCACGGGCTGGGCTCCCGCGGGAAGTTGCAGGGCATCCAGTTTCAGCCGCAAATCGTCCAGCTCTTTGGCGGTATCGTCCACGGCTTCGTCGAGCTTGGCGTAGACATAGGCGACGCCATCGCGCGTGATGGAACGGATTTCAGTGACCTTGGTGTTCTTCGCCATAGCCTGCTCCACCGGTTTGGTCAGCAGTTCTTCCACGCGCCCGGCGGGAATGCCCGGCCAGTGGGCGATGGCGACAGTTTCGCGCACCGGAATTTCCGGATCCTTGCGCTGCGGCATGTGCAGATAGCCGAAAAATCCCCAAGCCAGCACGCCCAGCAGCACGGCCCAGGCGACTTGACGCTTCTCGACAAAGTAGCGCGACGTGTTGTGCTTGTTGTCTAAGGTGTGATCTAAATGATCCATGCTGCTGTCCTCCACCTAACGGATTACGCGAACCGGATCGCCGGGCAGGATGCGCATGCCCGCGTCCTCGGCAACCAGGTCGCCCGGTTGCAGGCCAGAGCGTACGGCGATGACCTCGCCCAGCGCGGGACCCAGCGTCACTTGTCGAACTTGCACAGTGCCGCCGGCAATCACCAAGGCGGCAAAGTCATCGCTCCGGTCGCTCAGACGCCGGATAGCGCGCAGGGGAATGGCCAGCGCCAGCGTCTTTTCGGGCAGGCTGCGCGTGACGGAAGCGACCATGCCCGCTTTCAATTGGCCCGCTCCGTTGGCGACAGCGGCAGTTGCGCGAAACAACCGGTTCACGCGGTCGGCTGCGGGCGAAACCGCCAGAATTTGTCCGTTAAAGATCTGGCCCGGCAGCGCATCTACGGTGACTCGCACTTTTGTGCCGGGGGCAAACCCGCCCAGCGCGGTGTCAGCAATGCCGAACCCGAGCTTGATCGTGCGCAAATCGGCCAGCGTATAGGCTACGGCGCCGGCAGCGACCGAGGAGCCGCGCTCAATGCTCCGCGCCACGACCGCACCAGCGAAGGGCGCGCCAATAGTGGTGTCGCTCAACGGCACCCGGCTTTCGTCGCGCGAGGCGGCGGCGGATTCGATCCGGGAGGAGTAGCTATTCACATTGCGCCGGGCGGCATCGAGTCTGGCCCCGGCCGCGTCATGCCGCGCGCGAACGGCGTCCAGATCGGCGCGCGTCAACGCTTTGACGGTGTATAGAGCCTGTGCCCGCTCGAAATCCTGTTTCGCCTGCGTGAACGCTGCCTCCGCTTCGAGCACGCCGGCGTCCGAAGCTGCTTTGCCCGCTTGCGCATCAGCCAACTGCGCTTCGGCGGCCTGCGACCGCGCCTGATATTCCGTCACGCGCAACTGCGCCAGCACCGCACCGGCAGGCACGCGATCACCCGGTTCGAGCGCCCGGCCGCCGGTTTCATACAAGGCGGTGACTACACCAGCCGTCCGGAAGGCCAAATCCAATTGCGCCTGCGGCTCCGTAATAGCGGCGTAGCGCCGCTCGTCTGCGAATTCGCGCCAGTCCACTTTGTAGGCGCGTACCGCGAGCGGATCGCGCGTGGGAGCCGCCGCTTTGCCCGTACCGCATCCGGTGTTCCAGAAAAACAGCGGCATAGCCGCTACCATCCACCACTGCCGATTCATTGCTCCGCTCCTATTGCCGACTGATAATTTGCCCAAGCGACGCCCATCGCCGCTACCGCTCTTGCTTGCTGCTGTCCGGCGGTTTCCCAGTTGGTCTGCGCCACGAGCAGTTCGCGTTCGAGCGCCGCTTGTTTGGCGTGGCGTTCCCGAACAACGCGCAAATTCTCTTCCGCGCTCCTGCTCGCCAATCGCGCCGCTTCCAGATTCCGCTGGGCACGGTCGAGCTCGCGCCACGCGCGCCCCGCCTCCCATTGCACCTGCTGTTCGGTCTGTGCCAAGGCTAGCCGCGCTTGCTCCCGCTTGTCGCGCAGGCCGGCGGCTTCATGCCGTTTTCTACCCCAATCCCAGGGTTCCCAGGTCAGCGAGAATCCGGCCAGCGCAATTTGATTCGGTAGCGTGTTGCTGGAGTTGAAGAACGCCAGGTAAGTCACCTGCAGGTTTACGTCCGGGATCTGCTCCAGGCGTTTGGAACGCAGGGAGAGACCGGTCTGCTCCAGGCGCAGCCGCGCTTCTTTCACTTCCGGTTTCGCGTCCAGCGCGCGTCGCCGCGCTTCTTCAAGCGTCATAATGGCTGCGCGCGGAACGCCGCTAGTCAGGTCGAATTGGGTATCCAGCGGTTCACACATCAGCAGGTTCAACTGCTCACGGCCGTCGCGAATGTCGGTTTCCAGGCCGGCGGCATCCGCTTTGGCTTGCGCCAGCCTGGCCTCCGATCCGGCTTGGTCCAGCGGCAGGCCAGTTCCTTTTTCCACGGCTTCCCGCGCCAGCCGCAGAGTCTCTTCCGCCGCGTGGACTTGCGCGTCCGCCGCGCGCCGGGCTGCCTCCAAGGCGACAATCTGGAAGTATAAGTTTCTGGTTTGCGAAACCAGATTCAGACGGACGCTTTCCGCCTGCTGCCGCGCAACGTCCGTCTCGCGATCGGCCAAGGCGACGGCTAACCCGAGACGCGGCTGCTGCGACAGCGGCAAAACGGCCTGGGACAGATCATATCCGGCAATCCGCCGGGGTATGCCTATTTCCGTGTTTGTCGCGGGTATTGGACCAGTTGAGGCGAAATTGCCCAGCACCCCTCGCTCAAATGTCACCGACGCGTGGTTCAGAATGGGGCCCGCCTGAGCGGAGGTGGACAGCGATGGCCAACGCCGCGTGCGGGCGACGCTGGCATCTTCCGCCTTAGCCTGCACTGCAACCTTGGACTGTAAGACGTCGCGGCTTTGGGATGCGGCGCGCTCGGTCGCCTGCTCGACCGTGAGAGGAGTTTGGGCGGCAGTCACACTCGCCAAGAGCAGAATCGCAGACAATCCAGACTTCAAAGACATATTTGAATCTCGAATCTCAAATGTATCCTGGATCTTGAATACAAGTCAACATCCAAATGCATTTGCGTATTTAGATTCGTCCGCTTATTATGAAGGAGTCATGACAGAGGCATTGTCAGCCAGGAAACGGTTGACTCGGGAAGAGAGCCGCGCGCAAACCCGCGACCGGCTGCTGGATGCGGGCTACGAAATTGTGGTGGGCAATGGCATTGAGGAAGCGTCCATCGAAGACATCGCCGAAGCCGCCGGCTTTTCGCGCGGCGCGTTCTACTCAAATTTCGAAAGCAAGGAAGATTTACTCTGCGCGCTGCTCGCGCGCGAGAAGGAGCGATGGCAGCAGGAGTTGCTCACGATCATCGGTGAAGCCGCTTCGCCTGCTGAACTAGCGCAAAAAGCGCGGGCCTATTACGTCGATTTGGGGGCCAATTCCCAGCGATGCACCTTTGCCTTGACGGTGCGGCTCTACGGGCTGCGTCATCCGTCCATCCAGCCGCATATGAACGAGATGATGCGGGAGGATCAAAAAAAAGTGGCGGGGCAAATCCAATACCTCTATTCCGCCGCCGGGCAAGAGCCGCCCTGTTCGCCCGAGATTATTGCGTTCGGGTTGTTGGCAATTGCGCAGGGGCTAGCCTTAACGCAAGTCTCAGACCCAGACGCGATTTCCAAGGAATTTCTGCCCCACGTGCTGGAGACGCTGTTTGATCGAATTACCGGGTTGGACGCGCTGCTGAATCCGGCCCGGCAAGTCTCGAACTGAGAGCCTGGGTTGGTTAGCTGCTTCAGCCGACTGTATTGGTCAGCGTTCCAATGGGAGGGATAGTGATGCGGATCTCATCGCCAGGATGCAAGGTGAACGAATCCGGAGGCACAATGCCCGTGCCGGTGAGCAGGAAGCAGCCGTTCGGAAAGCTGTTGTTACGGTAGAGGTAGTGGACCAACGATTGCGGATCGCGCTTTAACGACTGCAGAGTCGTGGCGCCGGAAAACTCGCTTTGGCCGGCACGCAGAATTTCCAAACGGATCTCCGTAGTGGCGGCCAGCGGCTCGGGAGTCACTAGGATGCAGGGACCAAGCGCGCAACTGCGGTCGTAGACTTTGGCTTGCGGTAGATACAGCGGGTTTTCTCCCTCGATGTCCCGTGAACTCATGTCGTTACCGATGGTGTAGCCTACGATCTTCCCCGAGGCGGAAATCACCAGCGTCAACTCCGGTTCAGGAACCGACCAGGAGGCATCCTCACGGATGGCGACCTTGCCATTTGGCCCGACTACGCGATGTTTGGTCGCTTTGAAAAAGAGCTCGGGACGATCGGCGGAATAGACGCGATCGTAGAAGTCTCCACCACCGGCGGACTTGGATTCCTCCATGCGAGCATCCCGGCTGCGATAGTAAGTGACGCCCGCTGCCCAGACTTCCTGGCTTTCAATCGGGGCTAACAAACCATCGGACGGAGGTTCCTGGGCGTTGGCCAGACCGTCAAGGGAGTTGAGGAGAAACCCGTGAAGATCGTCGCGAGAAAGAAGAGAATCCCAAGACTCGGCTCCTCCACGGTAAAAGCGCGAGTTTTGTTCGATCAGATATCCGGTGGGCGTTCGATGTAGCTTCATCGCTAACCAAGATACCGCCCACCGGATTGAGATCTTTAACGGTCGTGGTGGTCTTCCCGGCGTTCCTCGCGGCGCACTTCGTGATGCTCCGCCCGCGGCCCTTCCACGCGCCGGTAGGGGGCTGCGTAAGGATGCACGTACGTTCCGCGATTCGCCCAAGTACGGACCCAAGGACGGCGATCGATCAGGATGTTGTGCTCGCGCCATCCAAATCCAATGCCGGTACCCCAGCCCCACGGCGCAAAGGAGACACCCAAGGAGATGCCACCGCCGAAGTGAAACGCCGCGCCAACGAATCCTACGCGCCGCGGCGCGAAGACCACTACCGGACTGTAATAAGGAACATAATAGTCTCCGGTTAGCGGCATGATCTCGATATCTCCGGGACCGGCGATCTGCACGCGCTCATACTGGGTGAATTGCGGGTCGCGTAAATAGCCGTACTGGTTGGCTTGTTGGCGCAAGCGCTGCACGGCGTCCATGACGTCTCCACGTTGCGCGAGGACGGCATTACCGAGCTGCTGCGTCCATGACATGTATTGCGCCATTGTGTTCAACACCTGCGGAAATGGCAGGAGCGCCATCACGCTCACGTCCCAAGGAAGATTATCCTGCCGGATGGCTTGCGCCAGAGCGTCGCCTTTCAAAAAAGCATGTTGATTCGCCCAACCCGCCGCAGCTGGAATCTGGTCGGGAAACGTGGATGCGGTCAACACCTGCGCGAGCAAGCCGTCGGGGTACAGCGCGATGGATGCAACCATCTGGTCCAGTTGCTGCGGGGGAACCAGCGGCGGCGGTTGTTGGCCATAAGGACCCTGCTGCTGGGGGTACTGTCCTTGAGCGGGCGGATATTGCGCCTGCGGATAACCCTGCGGCGCCTGCTGCTGTTGAGGATATTGCTGCTGTTGCTGCGGATACGGTTGCTGCTGTGGGTACTGCGGCGGATATTGCTGCTGTTGTTGGGGGTCGGGCTGAGGTTGCGGATACTGCTGGGCTAGACCAAGCATTCCGGCCCCACCGGCGACAAGCGCAGTTCGCAGCAAATTGAAAATAAATGGCTTGGTATTCATGATTCCAGATCTCCTATCGTCGTGCCGCGATCCATTCTTTAAGGAACGCCTGCCTAATAGACGGGGCATGGACCATGAAAGATACCACGGGACCTCGCCCCGAGAATTAATTCCCGTTTAGGAGGACTACCGTCGACCGGCTACGCCGGGCGCGAAAGCAATGCGGTGTGGAAAAAGTGGAGGAAGGAGTCTGCAATCAGGAGTTCGCTCCAGACCGCCTCGAGCCGCTGTTCTTCAGGGCGTTGGTGGTGAGCGTTTGCAGAAAAAAGGGAGGAGTTTCCGGAGGGCAGATTGAAGGAGGGGCGTTCAGGGGTTAGATCGGAAACGAGGAGGCAATATGGGCGGCGGACCACACACCCGTACTGCCTCGTTGGGCCCAGCTAACAGCAACTTACTAGTAGGCGCCGTCCGCGGTGATAACAACTTTTACCGTGCGCACCAGGATGTAAGCGTCTAACCAAATGGACCAGTTTCGAACGTAGTATTCGTCCAAGGCAACACGCTCATCGTAAGTGGTATTGCTTCTTCCGGAAACCTGCCAGAGGCCCGTGATTCCGGGACGAACACGGGTATACAGATCGTATCCCCGGCCATACTTCTTGATTTCTGCCTGAACAATCGGCCGCGGACCAACCAAGCTCATCTGCCCAACCAGGACGTTCAGAATCTGCGGTAGTTCATCGAGACTGAAACGGCGTAGCCACTTCCCCACACGGGTCACGCGCGGATCATCCTTCAACTTATGATCACGCTGCCATTCAAAAAGATGTTCCGGGTGAGCCGCTAAATATTCCGCAAGGAGGGCATCCGCATCAGGGGCCATGCTGCGGAACTTCAATGCTTTGAAGATTTCACCTTTACGTCCGTAGCGGCTCTGGCCGTAAAAAACGGCTCCACGCGAAGTTGCTTTAATTGCGATACAAATGATGAGAAACAGTGGGGAAATCGCGATTGCCACAAGGCCAGCCAATAACAAATCAAGGCCCCGCTTAATAGCGGCGGCGCTGCGATGGAAGAGGCGCTGCGGGAGTTCGAAGCCGACCTCGCCGCCGATCTCGCAAGCGGAAACACCGAGGCTGCACAGTCCAGGGAAATCGGGAACAAGCAGAACATGGCTGAAGCCATGACAGTAATCTTGAATCACGTGACGCAATTCAACATTGGACTTCTGCGGCATGGCGATAATCGCGTATTGGGCAAAGCGAGACGCAGCAATGCCGCTCGCCGCGCTGAAATCGCCGAGCACCGGCGGAAGAACCTCTTCCCAGGAGAGAGCATTTTCATCGGAGACGATACCTATGACTTTTACTCCCAACATTCCGTCCCGCAGCGTTCGCACAACCCGTTGTGCAGGAGGCCCCGAACCCAAGACGAGCGCTGGAACCCCCCACCAAGGTTTTTCGCCCAGCGTCCGCCTCAATATATGGCGTGTAAGCAGCACAAGCGGTGAGCCGGCAGCCCAAGTGATGAGAAACACCGAACGCGAATAGGCGAGAGCATTATGCCACAGGAAAGTTGTTGAAGCCATTACGAGGAAAACTATAGTAATGGCGAAAAAGATGCGCCGCATTTCCTCGGCTGCGTGGAGTAGGACGCCCGGATATAGGCCCTGAATCCAGAATGCGCACAGCAGCAGCGCCAAACACGGGAATATCTCGAAATAGGAACTAAGGTGGTAAGTCGGCGTTACAAGGTGGCGGCCCAGGATACCTAGTCCGAAAACGAGCGACAGAGTTACAAGATCCGCGGCAAAAATGCAAGCTGCCGTTGTCCAGTGTGTCTTGCTCGCAAACTGCGGAAGAGCCAATGAATGCGAAGGTTTGTTTAGTAAAGCTGGTTTCGCGCCCATAAAATTATTTTTTTTTCGTATGCACGCAGAAGTACGTTATTTCGCCATCTAGTTAGATCTGGGAGATGCCGTTGACGAACTCAGCATCTACTTGCTCTAACCAACAATGAAGAATTAGCGTGTGAAGCTCCTGGACCCTAGCTGTCTCGCTGGACGGAATGATGATTTCGAAATCCGCCTTTCCCGCCATCGCTCCTCCTTTTTTCCCAAGCAGCGCAATGGAGGTTGCACCATTGGATCTAGCAGCGTCGATGGCGCGAAGGAGGTTGGGCGAGTTTCCGCTGCTGGAAAAGCTAACGACAATGTCGCCTTTTTGCGCAAGTGCTTCAATTTGACGCGAGAAGATGAAATCATAGCCAAAGTCGTTGCCGATACACGTGAGGAGAGTTGGGTCGGCCGCCAACGAAATGGCCGGCAGCGGTCGCCGGCTTAGCTTGTACCGTCCTACCAGCTCCTCGGCCATGTGCAGAGCATCAGCCGCGCTTCCACCGTTCCCACAGGTGAGAATTTTGTTACCGCTCCTTAGCGCTCGGATCACAACACCCGCGGTGGTATCCACGAGAGGAGCCATGGCCCGAAATGCGCCGAGGACGGAAATCAATTCTTCAACCGCTTCGGCGGTTAGTTGCGTTTGATTAGCAGTCATTTCTTTGTCCTTGTTACGCCCCCGGCTGAGTCCGTAACATAGCTGGGAACGGTCTCATGACCAGCAACTATGCCCCGGCGCGCAGCGCCATCTCGGCAGGTGCAGATTGCCGGGTATCGCTCCGGATCTGTTGCGACAACTCGTCGATCGCTTCTTGTAACGAGTGAGTTTGCTTCCAGTTGTACTCCTGATGAAGCTTCGAGACATCGGCGCAAAGGTGCGGGCGATCGTTCTTTCTGACTCTCTCCGGGTCGCTAATGATTTCGATCTTGCGCTGCAGCGCTATCTCAAACAAGCCGACTAAGTCCCGCACCGAGTATTCGCAACCGCTGCCTAGATTCACAGTGTCCAACGTTTCTTCGCCACGGTTCAATACGGCGAAAGACGAATCGGCTAAATCCGCGGCATGGATATAGTCGCGCTTGGGACTAACATTGCCGAGCTTCAGGGGGCCGGAAGGATTTGCTCGGAGCTGCGTAACGATCTCCGGAATGATGTGCGGGTTGGTTTCCCGGTTGCCAACGGCGTTGAAGAACCGTCCTATCCGTACCTTTGTCTTCGAATTCCGGGCTGTAAAGGCCGCGATCTTTTCGCCCGCGGCTTTCGTAACGCCGTAAACGTCCAGCGGGTCGGGGAGCTGCGTTTCCTGATGAGGATGGTCGGAAATGCCGTAGACGGCTGCTGTCGAGGCGAAGAAGAGACGTTCTACCCCGTAGGCGCTGCATGCATCGGCCACGTTTTGAGTGCCCAACAGATTCGTGTCAATTGCTTCAATTGGGTACTGGTTGCAATAAGGAATGTAGTGATGAGCGGCCAAATGATAGACATGATGTGGGCGAAAGCGATCAAAGATCTCCCTGAGTGCCTTAGTGTCCCGAATATCCGTCTGGTTCAGCTCGATTCGGCCTTCCAGATGCCTGATGTTCTGAAGACTTGTCTTATGAAAAAGAATATCGACCGTTAGGGTTTCAAATCCATGGTCTGTAAGTACATCCAGTAAATGCGAGCCGATGAAACCGCAACCGCCTGTGACTAATGCTCTTTGTGTCAACCAACTTCTCCAAGATGATGAATGAACTTGTCGTAAACTCGCTGCCAGTCCAGCTCGGCGCTGCCGTCGAGTCCGGACCGGTGATAACCATGCCATTCTTCGGTATTATTTGTAAGCTGCAGGACCGCATCGGCGATCTGGCCCGCGCCCGGCTCTACAACCACTCCCGCACGGTATTGCTGCACCACACCGACTGTGCCGTTGTCCGCATGGTTAGTCGTGATGGTGGGTGTACCGGAGGCCATGGATTCAGCGACCGTCCGGGGAAAGCCTTCGCGGACGCTCGGAAGTATATGCAGACGGTGGCTGGCAAACAGGTTCAGCTTCTCTTCGTCAGAAACGCGGCCTAAGATTCGGATGAAATCGAGATGTCCATACTTGGACTTTAGTTCGTCAAGCAATGGCCCACCGCCCGCGACGGTCAAGTGCTCACGAAAGCCGTGCTCGCGAGCGAGAATCGTAGCCGAGATGGCCTCCTCCGGACGTTTATGGTGGGAAAGCCGGCCGAAGAATAGCAACCCGGACTTGTTTGCGGAGACAGAATATTGACCCGTGAAAATGCCGCTTGGAATACTTTCGATGTCCCTGATGCGATAACGTTTGGAGAGTAACCGCTTCAAGCCCTCGCTGACGCATATATGTTTCCGCGTGGACCTGGATATCAAAGTATTTGCCGTGGCCCAAGCGACTCCGCTGCGATGCTCGCACCAATCAACCACGGCGACTGTATTGCGCGGCACCCGGCTGATCAGTTGCGGGAGCAGGGGCCAGATATTGAACAGAACAGCGTTGTAGTGGTGCTTTCGAAGATGTCTTTTTACCTCCAGCGCAAACGACCACATGATCTTGGGATCGCGCCGGAGGCGGGCATCCGGTCTTCTGTAAGTGCTGGAGCGGATTAACCGGTGCACGGTCATGCCGTCAATCTGCTGCTTCGCATCGGACTCCCGGGAACCGATCGTTACGACATCCACGGCCCAGCCATTCTTAACGAAAAGTCCGCCAAGTTCCAGATAGCGAACCTCCTGTCCACCAATGCTGGGAAAGAACAGTTCTGTGACGATTAATAGGCGCTTCATTTTGAAGAGAACGAATCCACTGCAAACGTGTGCAGCCGTGACGTTTGGGGATAAGAGAAAGAAACCTCTTAATCACCCGAAGAATTTGAGGCAATCCGCGATTCCGCGGGCATAGCCGCTATTGCACAACGGCCTCGACCTTTTAAATCAAGGTTACGAATCAGCGCGCGTCCTGGCAGCTCAATGAAGTGATAACAAAACATCGAGCAGAGGATTGTAAGTAGAGTTGCGGATGCCATTAACACGGTGTGCGGAGTTTCCCGGAAGGCGTGAAAGTGTGGCAGGCCCTTATGCAAAACAGTCCACACAGCCCAGTGGCACATGTACACGGAGTAGGAAATCTCGCCAGCGTACACAGCGAGCCGGGTGCTCAACAAGCGCCCCAGCGCGTCTTTGTTGGAAGTTAAGGATATCAACAGTAAGATCGTGGCGAGCACTATCCCGGTTCGCAGATGACCACCGATGTGAATTTTGTCGAGAGGCATGGGGTCGGTGGCGCTTAATAGATAGGCTGAAACAAGAATCAGACTTATCGGGATCAGTGAGCCCCAACGGCCGGTGTCTTTATTGAGCTTTGAGTAGATCTCAAAGGCAGCCATTCCTACTGGGAAATCCAGCGCAATCTGTGTAAGTTGATTGGGATCCTGAAGGTTGAAGGATAGAACGGCGGCGATTGCAATGACAAGCCACGGCCATATTGCGCCTGTTTTCTTTAGCGCGAAATACGTTACCGGGAAAAGAAGATACGCAAACCATTCGGCTGATATCGACCACGCCGGGCCGTTCATCGCCGCGACATAAGGCGGGAACCATGCGTGTGTCATGGTGAGGTTGGCGATTGCGGAAAGCGGTGTGAAGGCCTGGGTATGTTGCGGAAGAGTTCCGAGGCGGCGTCCGACAAGGAAGACACCCAGCATCGCGAGCGTCGTGACAATATGAACGGGATAGAGTCTCGCGAACCGGTACTTCATGAAGTCGATGAAATCAGCCGCCTTCAGTTGGGAAGAAAACTTGCCCCGGTAAACGTAGGTCAGAATAAATCCGCTGAGAACGAAGAAAACATCCACGCCGACTGCTCCGTGAATGAGTAGCGGGTCAAGAAATCCCCAGTTGAAGTAAACATTGTGAACAGGGTCAATTTCACTAAAGTGGCAGAAAAGCACGCCCAGTGCAGCCAAGGCGCGCAAGCCTGTTAGAGCGTCGAATTGAGCGACTGCCGCATGTACGGCGGCGTTAGTTTTATTGGAGTTGATCACGTTGTGTTTGCTTCACGCAGCGCTGCGCACTGCAAGTGGGCTTGACCCGGCTCTGACCCTTGGCTTTTCGACTGCGCTAACAGTACGAAAGAAGCAGCTGTTCGGTAGTCTTTGCCGAGGAATCCCAAGTGTAGCGGCGCGCGTGCTCTCGACCAGACGAGACGGCGCTCCAGTCTGCCGGCTGATCGAGCACTCTTTCCATGGCCGCGGCGATGTCGGAGGTGCTCAGTGGATCAACCAGGATTGTGGACGGGCCAGCGACTTCAGGGATCGAAGTGGAATTCGACGCGATGACTTGAGTCCCAGAGGCTGCAGCCTCCAGCACGGGCAGGCCGAAGCCTTCGTATAGCGAAGGATAGACAAACGCACGTGCACCGGAGTAGAGCGCAGGCAGATCTTGGTCAGGCACATAGCCCGTGAAAATCACCCGGTCAGGAATGCTGCCGAATTGAGCGGCTTTAAAAACCGCGGACCTTCCCTTGGCGCCGGTAACGACAAGCGTCGCTGAGAGGCCACGTCCATTAACGAGGGACCAGGCAGACAAAAGCCTTGCCAAATTCTTACGTGGCTCCAAAGAACAGACACTAAGCAAATAAGGTCCTTCCGGGATTCCCAAAGACGTGGTCACGCGAGTGATGTTCTCGCTTGTTTGCGGTCTGAACTCGTCGCCGATGCCATTGGCGATTACCGTGATTTTCTTTTCATCAGTCTTGGCGATTTGAATGATGCGCTGCTTAGTGTACTCGGAGACTGCGATAATGTGTTCCGCTCGTCTGATCAGTTCTGGCATAAGCGCCCTATACAGGAACGAATACTGCGAGCTGTACCATTCTGGGTTATCCAGAGGTATTAAGTCGTGTATCGTCAGCACTTGCCTTCGCGTATAAATGGGGCCGGTGTTGCAGGGGCTCCAAAGAAGCCCTTTTAGCGACTTTGGCAGGACTACCTGCTCCCAGAGATGCCCTTTTATGCCCTTCAGAGGTTGCTTGGGATGCGCAATTTTCGGGCTACTCTCGAAGCGATTGCAGACTTCAATGGCGTATCGCTGCATACCTGTAACCAGGTGGGACTTAAAGCGACCGTTCACCGTGAACATAAAATCTGCGCGTCCCGAAAGGAAGATTGAAAACAAACACCGGAAGCCTTTTTTGCCAGACCGCCAGATACCTTAACGAGCACTTTGGGGCGTAACGCGCTCAACTGTGCTGTTTGAGCCTTTTTCGATTTTCAGACTGCTCTTTGCGATGTGGGCTTCAACACCCCTGTAGGATGCCGGTTCTTTGTTGTTGAAATCGACGAACTCATTTCCAGTGGGCGTATCTTGGTCGTCCGTGGTAATGAGACGGTTGCCTTGGACTTTGCCGTTGTTCTCGAAGTCAAAAGAGCGATGTAAGTAGCCCTTGACGTCTTTAGCGGATAGATCAGTCGCTTCAACGTCATCATTGTGAGAGATGAAAAAGCCTCCCGAAGCATTCTGCAGGGAGATCTTGCTCATTACGAGGCGCCCCGTTTTGTAAATAACAACGCCACCTACTTTTGCTCCATTGGTACCGAGAGGAGGACCGGCAATATCGATATCGCTTATGGAAGCCGATGCTGTCGCATGACTCGTTGGTCCAGTGTTCCCCGCCAGCGCCCCGGCGGTCGAACCGGTTATCTTGATGTGGTCCAGGGATACGGACCCGGCGGCGATGTAGTGAATGCCTATACCATTGGTCTGCTGATTTTTGCAGGGGTAGCGCTCATTCGTGTAGGCGCCCACCTCCGAGATCTCGCCTTGAGAGAACTTGACATTGTCAGGCGTTCGCGTCTTAAAACTGAGGTCGTTGAAAATCAATACGCCCTGCGCACAAGTTTGGCTCACCGAGAAGTTACTTACCTGGACGTTGCTTTGACCTGGTACGGTTATCCCGCGAGCGGCGGATCGGGAGACCTTTATGTTTGTGCCCACAAATCCCTGGTTGTCGGGGTTCGACGCGTAGTTGATGATGGACAGGCCGTCATCCATGGTTACGTCGGTCGTCAGATTCGAAAGGCGAGTATTCTTGCCGTTCACAACGCTAAAACCATCAGCAGTAGTATTTTTGATGGAAATGTTGCTGAACTCCGAGTCGACATCCATTTCAGAGTAAACACCAGCTGAGGTGCTGCCGTCTATGCGGAGATTTGACACCTTCATACCCGTTTGAAACATGGTGTGCAGGGCGGCTCCAGCGGCGTGATTTCGTGGTTGGGGCGTAGGTTGAGCGTAATCGATTTCCATGCCGTCGATAGTCAGCCCCGACCCTCGGCTAAACCCAACGCAATCGCGCGACCTGGGGCCGACATCCGTGCACTTCAAGATCGCTCCAGGGGCAAAACGAAGCGAGCCTGAGAAGGTACGGCCGGACAGGCCGCCGCGATTCGAATTGTCCAGCAGATAGATTCCACGGGGAAAGTAGAATTTCCCGTGAGGGTTTTTCAACAAGGCAATTTCGATTGCGGCTCCGTCGACCGTAGTGCCGTTGCCTTTGGCTCCGGCCGAATGGATATCGATCTCGCCACTAACGATTCCTTCAGCCGTTTGGGCGCGGGATGCCGTACTCATAAGGAGCAGCCCCCCAAGAAATCCCGTGAGAATTAGAGAAGACTTAAACATACAGCTTATTTGTAGAGTATCGTGGTTGAGGCCAGTCCGGCAGTTGGCGCCACTACACTCGGACGCCGGACCTGCGCCGGGCGTGCTTGTTTGACGCGGCGAGGATATCCCAAAAGCAGTGCGGCGGATGCAAGAATTACAAGTGAAGGGAAACACCTGCTATCGCTTAGGTAGAGAAGTCTGGATAGCTCGAGCAGACCGACGTATACCAAAGGATAGAGCAGGAGACCCGCCAGGCCACCGCGTCTGAAACTCTGGTAGATCTTCGATATGACGAAGCCGAAAGCAAGCCAGTAAAACAAGCCACCGGTAATCCCGAAATCCCATAACGGAAGCAGAATGCCGCCGGGGTTGTTGAACTCGAGGTTGGCGTTCGCTTTGAGAAGGATTCTATATTGCGCCATGGCCATTACACTGGCGTCGCCCATTGCCTTCCCGAGTACGGGCATTTTCCAGAGCCATTCCTGAGTGAAGACCGGCGCGTGAAAGGACGTTGATACGCGTGTCAGGATAAGGCCGGAGTTGTTCACAGCGGTCAGATAATATCCCATCAGGCGAGCAGCGCCAAATTCGAATATGTTGGAGTCGCTTCGGGACGAATAGTAAGTCCACGAACGAAACATCTCGGATCCGGTAAAGACCAGGAATAGCAGCACTAGCCCGGCGATTGGCGCCAACGTGATGATGGTCTTCAGCCGCCGGGAGATGCCCGCGTGAATCTTGAAGTGAACGAAAAGCACTACAGCGGGGACTGCAACCTCAATGAGGGCGACTCGCTCGCTCAGCAGAAGAGCCCGGACGGCATTCAGAGATAAGAGGCCAATCAATGCCCACTTTGTTTTTCTTCGATTTTCCAGGCGAAAGACAAGGAAGCCAACAATGACGGCCGCCATCCCCAATTGAGTCAAGCTAGTAACACCCGGAATTGCGCCGGTTACGAAATAATCGTCCTTTAGGGAGCTGGCGGCCTGCTGCAAAAGAAGGCTCTTGATGTCAGATGGCCTGAGGCCTTGGCTCACGGCGCCCGCGAGCCAAATTGCCGCTGCTATCCAAGTTAGGTTAAGAGTCCAGAAGAAAAGCTTCCTGAGCGACTGACGATTGTGAGCGTAGAGCGATCGGAACTGCACTAGGGAAGTTGCCGATTTTCGCGATCTGCCGCGTACTAAAACACCAATGGCGTAGCCCACCACGATGGCCGCCACGCTGCTTAGGCTCAGGAGAAGAGTTGACCCGTCGAGAAACTTGGGAACTTTCCACAACTCCATGTAAGTGGACTCAGAGACCACATGAGCGGTGATGATTATCGGGACGTGGAGACAGAGGATCACGGCTAACGGGTGTAACCACCAGCAGTCAGATTTCCGGTTTGTTTGCCGTCTCCGTTGGAAGCGCATCATCTCGTTAGCTACGTGCCGTTGTGGGCTTCAAAAAACGTTGAAAAATCCTGGGTCTCTGTACCGGCGCGAAGCCAAGCTGCAATAGCCGGCTTCGGTAACGTTTCGGGCCGATGGCCAGGGCCGCGAGCCAAGCAGAAAAGAACACTTTCTGCTTCATTGACAAACTATTATCTGTCCAGCAGAGCCGAATTGCCTCAACCAGCAAACTTAGCGGCTTGTCCTGAGGAAACGGATGATTGCCGGGGTCCACCAGCAAAGAGGCTAATCGCACCTTATAGTGCCCGATGTGCCTTGAGACCGTGCCCGGCGCGTAGGAAATACCGCGAACGCTGCAGAAGGCGCTCAATAGCGTATCGCGCCTAGCCTCATCTTTCAACTTGTTCCGCAGGACTTGACCGGTCAAGGTAGTTTTTGCGCTGGAGTTTTTTTCATGAACACGGTAAAAGCCCAGCGCCTGATCGATGGATCTAACTTCACCAAAAAATGGGCTTTGAAAGATGCAATAAAGGTCCGCTTCGGTGATCCAGTCCTTGGGCGGCATGGGGAGCAACTCCAAAAGCGCGTCGCGGGAATAGAAGTTTCCGCTTGAGGGCGGAGATATATAATTTCCGGCCTTCAGTATTTCCTCCCGCAAATTGCCGCTTGGCAGTGTTCCGGCCGGAACAAGCGCCTCAGTTGGATTTCCGTCCGCTCCCTGAATTACTTTCAAGTAGAACTGGACTTTCGCCACACCAGGCTGCCAGACGCGAACCGCCTCCTCAATCGCGTTTGGCGCAAGCATGTCATCCGAATCGAGAAAATGAATCAGATCGCCACGGCTGGATTCAAAGCCTACATTGTAGGCAGATCCCTGGCCCCCATTTGGCTTAAATACCGGGTAAATCCGGCGGCCAAACGACTCGATTACAGACCTTGAGCCATCGGTGCTCCCATCGTCCACCACTATGACTTCGATGTTCCGATAGGTCTGATCGAGAGCACTCTGAATTGCTTCTTTAAGGAAGGACGCGTAATTGAAGTTGTTAATCAGAATGCTGACTAGCGGGCCTTTGCTGGGCATCCCCCCTGACTCGGAATTGGCCGGAACTGAAACTGTAGACATGTTGGCTTTACTAAACGGCACAGAGCATTGCGCGCTTCAATTTCTCCGGCTGCGAATTCTCAGTCAGCCGAGTAAAGGCTTCACGATTCTTCGCCGCTAAATGCGACCATTCAGACTGATCCAGCAACTGAAGCAAGGCATGTGCAACGTCATCCGAAGTCTGACAAAAACAGTGGGAATCGACACCTTGACTCTTACAGAAGATGCCCGTCGCGGAATCGGGTCTAATTGTGCCGACAATGGGAACGCCCGTAGCCAGGAAATCGAGAATTCGAGACGGAATGGAGTACCGGCTTCTCATGTCAACATCGGGATCGGTGCATGGACCGGGAAGAAAGCCTACGTGGAAGTCGCTCAAAACTTTATCGCGATTGTCGTCACCTTTGACGAAGCCCAATGGCTCAAGCCGTCGAACAAGAGGAGAGTCAAGCGAGCGAAATGCCTTCCTTTGGGGGCCCAGGTAGCAGACCGACATCTTAATACCTTTCGCCACAAGACGCTCAACAGCCTGGTCAAGCAGATCTAACCCCTGCCGGTAGGAATGAATATTTCCCAAGAGAACAATCCTCATGCTTCTGCCCTGAGGAGGGACAGCAAAGGAACGGGAGGGTTTGCGGGAGAAAAGAAGATACTCCGAATCCCGCCGCAATGGCGCGATCTCATTCAGCATAGGCTGAGACAGGCAAAATATTCTTGCTGCCCGATGGATGAGCCAGCAAAGATCTTCATTGTCTCGAATTCTTTGATCAAGAAAGTCCCAGAGATGCAAGACAAATGGGAGTTTGAAAATTTGCACCAACTGCTTGATACGCTTCGCATCACGCGCTTCGAGAGGCGCCGCGTAAATGGCTGAAATTTTGTTTTGGTAGCTGTGCAGCAGTTTCTTTGAAAGCTCCGGCCGCAGGTGATCTTCTTTCCACCAACCTAAACCCAGTTGTTGAAGATTCCTGACAACGGGGTTCTTTTGCTGAAAAAATGAAACTCGACCGAAGACAGGATTTTCCAGTCTGATTGAGCGCGGATCTCCCGTGCCAAGCTCTGGATTAGACCAAAAAAAATGCAGCCAATCCGGATGGGGGTGGAGCAGCAAATTGGTCTGAACCCCAATTGCATTCTTCAGGGACAACGAATATCTGGTGATGAACAGCGGCGCCTTCGGCATGATTCCAGTTACTTCAGGCCAAGGCCGGCTGCGAAAGTTCGCGTTCGTGTGTTCCACGCATGAGCTTGATTGCCGCCGAGGCGACGTCTTCCGGAGAAATTGTGGCAATGCAGTGAGGCACATATTGCTTGCAGCCTCCCCTGCAATCTCCCGAGAAGGTCTTGGGCTGTATGACGACACTCGGAGAAACAAGCGGTCCGAAGCGGCTAGGGCTGTTGGCGTGTCCCGGATCTCCGTCAAGGGGATGGCACGAAATCTCAATCACCGGCAAACCTACGGCCGACGCCAAGTGCATTGGACCGCTGTCATTTCCGATAAAAAGATTGCAGCGGGACAAGATGGCAGATACCACTCGAAGCGGCAACTGCTGGACGACTACCGCATTTGGAATCTCGGCCGCTATGCCGCGGACGAGTTCCGCTTCCCCTGGTCCCGCAAGCAGCATGGGCGCGAACGGGAAGCTACCGGAAAGAGTCCGAATCAGGCGAGCATAAAACGGCCACTGCCGGCGGGCGCTTGAAGCTCCAATGCCGAAGGCAATCAGGCTTTGCTTCACGTTCAATAGCTTCTTCTCTTGCAAAAAGTTGTCGGCCTGCCTTTGGTCCTCCGGCAGTAACCAGAGTTCAGGCGATCTGCTGGATATGGATCCTCCTAGATATCGAAGGATATCTAGCGCGCGGTCGGATTCGTGCCGCTCCGGCCCTGGCGGCAGAGTCTCGGTAAATAAGCCGTTATAGCCAAAATTGGCGCGGGATTTCATTCCCGAGGTCTTCTCGGAAAAGCCAATGATCCTTTCTGCTTTCGAGAGAAAAGCGGTAAGAGTCGCCCAATCTGTGTCTATATCCCACCTGGGTTGAATTGCCAAATCAAACTGCCCCGAAAGATGCTGATCGGCAAAGTTCATAACGTACTTGAGATGGCGAGTCAGCGGTGTTTGCCGGCGTAACCGCAAGGGGAGCACGGCGTCCACATAAGGACATGGGAGCGCAAGTTCAGAGACGTTGTCACCCACCACCAGCGTGATTTTGGAGTCTCTATAATTTCGACGGAGCTCTCGAAAAAAGGGAGTGGAGAGAATGAAATCTCCCATTGCATCTATTTTGACGACCAAAATTCGCGGTGGCTGCCGGTTAGATGCGGATGAAACGGATTTGGGGCTCCGCCGGAGACCAGCCACCGCCAGTGCGGGAACGGAGTATTTCAGTAATTCCGTTACAGAAGCTTTTAGATTGCGCATGCCGGTTGAAGCGTGATTACTTACGCCGCGCGAGACGCTTCGAGGCCGACAACCTTGGTATCCACCGCCGCCGCGCGGGCGCTAACAAAAGGCCGTTCGAACAACAGGAAGAAGACATAAGCGCCGCAAAGGATTAGACATGTTCCTGGCCCAATAAGAAGAGCGAAGGTGCTCGCGCGAGAAAGGCCCAGGGGATTCAACAAGTACTGCCACACCACCTGCTGAAGCGGGAAATGGATTAAGTAGACGCTATAGGAGAAGCTTCCGACAAACACAAGCGGCCGCGCAGACAGAATGGCCCTGAACTTTGCGTCGGCAGTCAGCCATTTCAGGGCGCACAAGGAAGACGCGCCCACAACATAGTCAAAGAGCCAAACGTGCCCATCTACCCATTCGAGCCCGCGCCATGCACACACGGCGGCGACGAAAGCATAACCAGCCGCCGCGCCAAAAGCAAACAGAGTACCGCGGGCGCCCGGCTTCTCAAAGCGAACAGCCGCAAGCATGCCGAGCGCGAATAACCCGATATATTGCGGGCAAGCGCCAAAAAGACGGGTATGCCAGAGCGCGAGGGTAAGCATGGCCGACAGCAGCACGACACTTAAAGTGGTTTTCACGGCGCCAAAACGGGCGCAAGCCAGTACGATAAACGGGAAGAGGAAGTATATTCGCCATTCGACGGCGATCGACCAGAATGGATTATTGATTTGACTGGGGATCCATACGTCCTGCAGCAAAAGAAGGCGAGATATAACGCCTTTCGCTGTAACAGGAAGACAAGCGTCCCATTGGGTACCGGTCATCTTCCCAATGACGGTATAGATGAGCAATAGTGATACGGCTAAAGCGGCATAGTAAGTTGGCAGAATGCGCCTGGCCCGCTTGAGATAGAACCCGGCTGTCCCGGAGCGAAGAACCATTCCCGAACGCACCACCGGCAACATGAGACAGAAGCCGGAGAGGACGATGAAGAGACTTACTGCAAAATGCCCATACTGCATCCATTCCGTCGCGAATCCAATCCATCCGGCGCGCGTGGCGCCCAGCGGATCGCCCGGCAAGCGGGGCCACACGATGCGCATTCCGTGATCGCAAATGACGAACAGGGCCGCAAGGGCGCGCATGGCATCGACGAACTCGATTCGCGGCCGGCCGCTGGAAGACGCATCACTATTGATAGTCATTTTCCGCAAACTCTCGTTGGTATTGAGCCGGGCATCCGCATTCAGAGCTTCGGAAGACGGATGCGAGTAAGGTTGTCCAGATCAATTCGGGCTTGAGACTGCGAGGCGCCCCGAGCTCTCAAGGCGCTGCTCCGTGAAGTATTCGGTGACACCCACCTTGGTGAGAAGCTCGCGATACTGCGCCAGGGTGCTCGCCTTTAGGGCCATCAGGCGCTCCCTCTCTGCCTCGCGCCCTGAAGCCAGATGATGCAACTGGTGCTCCAACAGGTCAGCCGTCGCATCATTCACAAAATGTACCGGCAAGCCGAGTTCACCCACCATCAGCAGCCTGGTGTCGGTGCCAATAGCCACCGACGGAACGCCGATACTGGCAAGCGCCACGCTCGCATGCATTCGATTACATAGCGCAATGTCCGCCCCCGCGATGCACCGATGGTATTCTTCAGCGGATCGCGGCTTGATTATTTCCCGGCCGGGCCAGAGCCGTTGCGCCAGCTTTTCTTCGGCGAGATTATGGCAAAGAAAAGAGATGCGATAGCGGTCGCCAACGCGGGCAAGCAGCTTTTTCATCGTTTCTTCCCATTTCGCGCTATCGACGGGCTCCTCGTCCCAGCTATAGTGGCCGCCTCCCTGCATGTAATTCACCAGCAGAGACAAAGGTCCGGAAGTTGGCGGCCGACGTTCGACGGTCGCCGCCGACAAAAACGCGGAACACGGGATTAGGTTTACATCAAGGCCTAATGAAGAGCACAGGCGAACCGCCAGACGATCGCGAACCGCGGTAGCACGGCACAACCCGGTTATATGACGAATGAAATCGCGGTCGCCATCCGACAGTCGTGGCTTCTCTCGCTGCCCCCATGGGAAAGCTGATCCGGCCGCCAGGTTGAGAATGGGTATACGTGGGGCCAGGCGCTCAAGTACGCCGCGCCACAGGGCCGTTGCCCATTCGGATTTGTGACATTCCATCCAGAAGACGGGGGCGCCGCATTGAATGATGAAATCGCATTCATCGAAGTAGGAAGATGCGAACCGTGCGGTATTCCGGTCGACTAAGGTTTGCAGGGAATATCTTCCGCGCGGCGCTTGACATGTGAGTTTAAGAAGACCACGTTGCAGGGGGGCCCGAAATACCGTCCAGGGCTTGTGCTTGTTGATTGGGATGTAATCAATAGCGCCCTTATCGCCAAAACTGCGAATAACATTCTGGATCCCGAGCCGGATAAGATCATCGCCGATATTAGTATCCAGAGTTGTAACAAGTCCGATTTTAGTCATTACTTTTTAGTGGTACGGCAATTCAACTCTAAGAGAGCGGCCGGCTATGCCTCAGCGGGCTCAACCCGAAACAGGCGCAAGCCCCCCGCGGCCAGTATGGTGCCGAGGATGGCATAGGCGGCAGCCGCCGGGAAAAGAGTAAAAATCCCGCGGCTAGGATCACCCACGCCCATGAGCAGCGCATAACCAAGCAAATAACAGGCAGAAATCGGGAGTACGATAACGGCTCCTCCGTACCAGCGATTGTCACCCAGGGCGCGCTGGTGCAGGATCGTGCGTGTGACCAGCGTAACCGGAATTGTTGCCAATCGAGCCAGCGCTGCGCCCAAAATTCCAAACTGAGGGACCAGCAGGAGTGACGCTCCGACAACCAGAATCCCCGAGACTACCGAGCTGAGAGCGTTCATTCGTACAAATCCGACACCATTCATGTAGTAATACGGCACGATGCTAGTGGAAACGAACGTGGCGCTGATAATCAGAACACGCAACGAGGATTCCGTCTTTGCGGCAAATGCCGGGCCCATCCAGAGCGAAAGAATACCGTGTGCAAGCAGGAAGATCGGAAGCCCCATGGCGACGGCAACGATCGTCGTAAACGCCAGCCCTTTGAAGTAAAAACGCCTTAGCTTGGCTACGTCACCTTGTTGTTGCGCCACGCTGGCAAAGGGAAACAGAAAGGCCATTGCCTTGGAGAGGATCGCCTGAATTTGCTGCGTCAGCTGCGAACAAACAGAGTAATATCCCAGAGCCTGAGTGTTGATTAACGACGCGATAAGAAAGCGGTCTGCTTGCTGGAGGAAAGTGCCTCCTAGAGTCTGAATCCAGCTATAAAAGCTAAAGCCAAATATTTCACGGAGCGCCTCTTTCTCGAAAATCGGAAGGAAGCTCCAATGGTCGCCGAGCAATTTCTTAACCAGGAACGCCTTGGCGATAGCTCCTGCTAGTTGCAGCGCGACAATCGTCACCAGGATGGATCGCAGCCCATGTCCGGTCAGAACGGAGACAACGTTGGCGCCCACGGTGACGAGATTGACCACCATGGAGACGCGAGCATTGCCATCGTATCGTTCAAACCCTTGCAACGCTGAAAGGAACACGCTGTCAAGAAAACGAACTAACAGACCGATGCCGCCGAGACCAATCGCCCATACCGCCAACGACTGATTCTGCACTTCGACATGAAACAATCTGGAGACCATCACGGGGGCGAGGGCCATGATTGCGGCCGCCGCAACGCAACCGAGCAGGGTGTAGACCGTGAGACTCGTTCGGATGACTCTCTGAATTGCGGCCAAATTGCTCTGAGCCCGGTACTGGGCGACAAACTTAATGGTGGCGTCGCTCAGCCCGAAAGCCATCGTGCCCCCAATTCCCATGATGGTGTTCGTCAGCATCCAGACTCCGTACTGATCTACGCCAAGGCGTTTTGTGAAAAGCCGCGCCGAAAGCAGCCACAAGAGGGGCAGAAGTGCGTAGTCAGCGGTGTTGTAGATCGAATTTTTGATGCTGCGGCGAAGTTCGGGCGACTGACCATAACCTTTTATCTTCGCGGTTGTGCTGGTCAGCGCACCGCGGAGTTGTGCCAAGCTCATTGGCTGGTTCCTGGCAATGAGCTTGGAGCAAACGCGTTAAATGGCGACCGCGCAGCGTCCGATTCAAGCTTGTCAAATCGTTGCGTGTAGTCTCGAGGCGATGACATTTATGTCCTTAGGGGAACGGGTAGTCGAGCCGCAGCTGCCAAGAGCGCCGGGCCAACTTCCGGGCCTCGTCTAATTGTTCTGAACGTTCTCAGGCACGGAGCGGCCGTAATAGCGGCCATATTGGCGTGAGTAGTGTCCGTTAGGAGAGCGCTTGGGATCCCAGTCGTTGAGAATCGCTCCGAGCACCCGGATACGATCTTCGACAAATCTATCCTTAATTACCAGCAAGGAATCCCGCGTGGTCTGGCCCGCCCGCGCGACCAGCACGACCGCATCCGCTAACCGGCCCGCGACGCGTGCATCAGTCATCTGATACATGGGAGGCGTGTCGATCAAGATCATGTCGTATTCCTTCCTCAACATGCTAAGCATGGCGGCGAAGTTCGGCGAATGGAGCAAGTGTGCCGCAGCTTGCGCGGGCGGGCCGCCCGGGAGAACATCCAGGCCTTCAATGTTGGTCCGATGAATGAGGCTAGTCAAGCTCCGCTCCGAAAAGTCTTCACTCAGGAGGTCGGTGAGGCCGCGGTCATTCGGAAGATTGAAGATACTGTGCATGCGCGGCCGCCGCAGGTCAGCGTCGATGACTAGGATCTTTCGACGAATTTCAGCGGTGGCTATTGCCAGATTGCTGACAACTGTAGTTTTGCCATCGGACGGGCTTGAGCTAGTAAAGACGATGACGCGCGGACGGCTGCCATTTTCACCGACGAAAAGGAGCGAAGTCAGCACGGAACGAAACGCTTCCGCAATCACGCTTGACTTGTACTCGGAAGTAATCAACTCCACTGGCCGAGGTTGATTGCGGGGCCGTAGAGCGCGATCGCGCTTCGCCCCGGGCAAAGACGCTCCGTACTTCCCGTATGTGGCCTCGATGCCTGTCGATGCCCTGGGAATAGTGCCCAGCTCCGCCAGGTCAGTCCAAAGTTTGATATCGGAGGGCTGCTGTAGTGTACGATCAGCACGCTCGCGCAGAATCACGATAACCGTGCTTAACAAGAGACCAACAAACAGGCCGATCGCGGAATTCAGCTTGAAATTCGGGAAAACGGGAATGGTGGGTATTTCAGCGGGATCGACGACGCGCACGTTGCTAGCTCGCATGGCGGATGCCAGAGACGCTTGCTTGGTTTGCTGCAGCATCGTGTCATAGAGCTGCCGATTGCTATCGAGCTCACGCTTTAGGATGTTGTATTGAATTTGTTTCTGACTTAGGGCAGTAACTTCAGCAGTCTGAGCATTATAGGCCGCCAACAGCAATGCTTCCTTGCTGATAGCCTGCTGATAGTCGTTCTCAATGCTTTTCAGCATGTTAGTCCGGCCGTTATCGTAGGTCGCCTCAAGGGCCGTCAGTTCGGCCTGGACTCGTTTGAGCTTAGTGTATTCAGGATTGAAGACCGCGGACAAATCTGCGATCTGCCGCCGCTTGTCCTCAACCTTCGACCGCGATTCCTCCAGGTTTTCGTCGTGCAGCACATCCGCCAGCGCCTCAGGAGGACTGCTCTTGGCCAGCTCAAAGCGCGATTGCTTCGCAATCCGGTCCCCAGTGGCAGTCGAAAGCTCCTGCTGTAGTTGCTTCAGCTTTTCCGTTGCGACGTTAGTATCGTCCTCCTGATCGGTAAAAATCAGCTGGTTCTGACGTGCGTACGCCTGCAGGGCGTCTTCTGAAGTTTGCAGGCGCGCCCTCACGTCGTCGATTTCCCTACCTAACCATTCACTCGTTTTGTGCGTCGCGGAGTAGTTCGCTTCCTGGTTTTGCTGGATAAACTCCTGGAGCAGGATGTCCGCGAAGGAAGCCGCAAGTTGCGCATCTTTCGAGTCGATCGTGATTTCGAGAATGCGAGTACGCGCGGTGGGCTTTATCTTCAGGCTGTCAGCGGCGTTAGCCAGCAGTTTCTGGCGGGGAGTCAACTCGGAAGCTTCAGGCAAATGAAACCAGCTGCGCCAGCCGGACGTGGCCATCTTCTCTTTCTTACCGGCGGCTTTGCTGAGGCTAGCAGCTGCGTCCGGATCAAGCTTGGCAATTACCCGGTGAAGCAGCGCATTGCCTTCCAGCAGCTTGGCTTGCGTTTGCTCCTCCGATGTCTCGTAATCGTTGCTACTGGTGGTTGTGGGGTTAGCCTGCTTCATGTTCATGAACTCTCCATTGAGGTTCAGAACTTCAAGCGAGGTACGCGCGCGGTATACCGGCGTCATCGGGATGCCCACGAGGAAACCGAGGAGCAGCCCGCAGAGAGCAGAAATCAGAATTGCCTTTTTGTGACGATATAGAATTCGCCAGTATTCAAGAAGGATGCTTTCCGATTCGGAATCATCCGAGCCGTCCGCTCCATACCTTGAGCTTCCAATGAAATAAGGCTCATTGGCGACGGCCGATGCAGACGAACGGGGAATGATCGCGACTGACTCTGGCGATACGGACGAGGAGCGATTCGAATAATCCATAATTTCCCTACTTAGTACGGCCTGCTGATAGCCACGATCGCGCTGCCGGAAGCCGCCACAATAGCATCCAACGTGTGATAGCCGGTAGATTTTGCACCACTGGTGGGGACGAACAAGATATCATCGGCCCGCAATGCAAGATCCTCCCCTTTACCCGCCATAAGATCCTTAATATTTACCGGGATTTCAGTGCGGCTAACCGATCCTGGGACGACGCGAAGAATCTTGGCCTTGTTTTTAGCCGAGGTCTTAGTAAGTCCCTCGGCCAGCGAGAGGACCTGCAAGGTTGAGAGTGCACCATTTTCACCGAGGAGAAAACCGCCCGGCTTAGTTACCGCGCCGATAGCATACACAATGTCACCCTTCGGGACAGTTATCTGGTCCTCCGGCATAACAATTATATTTTGCCCGGGTTCGGTTCCTGACATGATCGCCTTTACCTTTACCGTCGCCATACTGAATTGGCCAGTGGAGTCCAGCTGAGCGTCAGGCAAGGGAATAGCTCCCCATTTCGTGTTCCGCGTAATTCTGATGCTATTGCCCGAGTCTGGACGAAGACCACCGGCAAGCGATAGAACCTCAAAGAGATTCTTGGCTCCCGCAACCTGTACGATTCCAGGACTATTAACCGCGCCAAGAACTGAGATCGGTTGACTATGAAACTCAGCGACATTTATGACAACATGCGGGTTCTTCAGTATGCCAGCCATTTGCTGGTTGACGGCCGCCTCCAATTGAACAGTTGTGAGGCCTGCGGCGTGAACCCGGCCAGCTAGTGGAAAACTCACATCGCCGCTGTTATCGATGCGAAACGTTTTGTCCGTGAAAGCCGCGGAATCTTCAAGATCAGCTTCCGACATAGTCAAAAGGTCTGCCGGGCCAAGCACATAGTCAGAGGAAACGGCTGACGAACCGCTGGGACTCGTCGCCGCCGAGCCGGATTTCTCCGCGCCGCCCATTTTCGCCGGACCCGTCTTTCCGGCGCCCGCCTGGGGCCCGCCTGCCGCGCCGGCCGCGCCGGCCGCGCGCATGTCCGCCGAGGTCACGCGCTGCTGCGCCCAGGATGACAAAGGGAGGCAGAGAACGGGCATGGCCAACAAAAATAGTGTTTTCATAGTGGTGCTACTCAAAGAGGAGACGTTGCGAATGGCAACTGGAAACGAGATCAATCGCTCACGTTTCCAACAAGCATGGGAACGCAGGAGATCCGTTTACACCTCGAAGCGGAGACATGCATATGCAAGAAGAACGATTGCCTGAGGAGGGCAAATACTACCCGAAAACCGGACGTGCTACCGCCCCTTCAGCCACATCAGCCTCTTTATTGAAGCTGGGCTAACACAATTACATAAGAAAAGACCACGGCATCCCAGTGACTTACAGATCGTTTGGTCTGGGTGAAGCGAGCGTTGCTTCACTGGCGAACTTGAACCCAAAGTCTGGCAATTTCCTGCACGGCGGTAAATACTATTCCGATATGTAAAGCAAAAGCAGCAGACTATGGCTATCCCGCTTCCTTACTACGATGCTACATCCATTTGGAAATTGCAAGCCAGTTTACACTCGGCAAATGTGTCTGAGTACCAATACATTTCTATCCCTAAAGGCACAAGATTTTAATAAGGTTGCAATCAACGCCTCACCAAATACTGCTTACTACGACTCGAAAGCACGCGCGGGACTTTTCGTTCCGAGGCTTCGAAATGGCTTGACCAGTTTGCGCGGCTTTCCCGCCAGACGATTGCCCGGATATGGTAAAAAATTGATTTGACTTACTAATCGACTTACGGTTTCTGGGGCGGCCTAATGCCTGTTGTCGTCGCAGCAGACTGTCGAAGTCTTTCCAATGAAAGGTCCTCTAAACATGCTACCCGTACACGCATTACTAGTAGATTGCAGGTATCGCGTATTCCGCCCGGTGGGTAATGCTTCGACATAAGTGGCCTGAGGAGGTTTTCACGTTCCGATGCTGCGCAATCACCGGGGGCCATCAAGAACCCGGATAGGATCAAGAACCCGCCGCGGAGTTGGCTTTTTTATATGCACCGATTTTCCAGAATCGCGCCGCTTTATTAGCTGATATTGAATTCCTTATTTCCAACACGCGCCGCCGATCGCCGCCGGCGCGAGCGCTCGGGCGACGACGCTCTTATGCCGAATGCAGATCAGTTAGCTCTAGAATGGCCCCTAGCGTAACATTTATTTGAGGTATACCTTGACGAAACGCATTCTGGCGGTCGCCGGCGCGGTATTGGTGTCGGCGGGCGTTTGGGCAGGCGCCGCGAGTAGCCCGCCGCAGCCCGGTTCGAGCGTCGTTTTAGACGCAATGCCGATCGATATCGAGCGCGGAACGGCCGGGCTTTCCCGCTGGCTGGCGGCCATTCGCACGCGCGCTAGCGTCCTCATGATTGTCGCCCATCCGGATGACGAAGACGGAGGCATGCTGGCGGAGGAAACGCGTGGACGCGGCGCACGCGCGGCGATGATGACGCTCAATCGCGGCGAAGGCGGACAGAACGCCATGACTGTCGACATGTACGACGACCTCGGCTTGCTGCGCACCCAGGAATTGCTGCAGGCCGGCCGCTATTACGGAGTTGACCAGTATTGGGGCAGCGTAGTGGACTATGGGTTTTCGAAGACCCGCGAAGAGGCACTGGAAAAATGGGGCTATGAACGCGTTCTTTCCGATGTAGTGCGCGTCGTGCGCATGACGCGGCCGCTGGTGCTTACTTCCATCTTCAACGGCGCGCCTACCGATGGCCACGGCAACCACCAGGTGTCCGGGCAGATGACACAAGAGGCGTTTCTCGCGGCCGGCGATCCGAAGCGCTTTCCCGAACAGTTGAAGGAAGGTTTGCAACCCTGGCAGCCGTTGAAGGTCTATGCGCGCCTGCCCTTTTCTGCAGCCACGAAAGACAAAACCTTTTTTGACTCCGCGACTGGCAAGTATGTACCTCTCCGCTTTCGTGATTATGTAAACAACACTTGGATTACGGAGTGGCCCGCCACGAATGTGGAGATACAGGAAGGTATTGCCGATCCCACCGCCGGATTGACGTTTCTGCAAATTGCGCGCACCGGCTGGGGTTATCAAAAGAGCCAGTACGGCGGGAATCTGACACCGCAGCCGGCGCCGCTTAGCGTGAGTTACCATCGCTACGGCTCCCGCGTTCCCACTGTCGCTAAGGAGAGTTCGTTTTACGATGGCGTCGACACTTCACTGATAGGAATCGCGAGCATGGCTGCGGGCGATACAACGTTCCTGAAGAACGGCTTGGCGCAGATAGCGAAGCTGGCCGACGATGCCGAGTCCAACTACAAGCCGGGCAAACCAGCCAGCATCGCACCCACTTTAGCGGACGGCCTGAAAGCGACTCGCGCCCTCCTGCAGCAGGTAAATGCCAGCTCTTTAGCCGAGCCCGGCAAAAGCGATGTTGCCTTTGAGCTGCAGCGGAAGGAAGAACAGTTTCAGAAGGCGCTTACGCTGGCTTTGGGCATCTCCTTCAACACCGTAGTAGCGCCCGAGAAGGCTCCCAGTAACCGTCCCGGCGGCGCTCAGTCTCCGACCTTTACTATCGCCATCCCCGGGCAGTCGTTCGCCGTGGAAGCCTACGTTACCAATCAAGGGAGTGAGAGCGTGAATGTGGAGAGCGTCAACATTGCGCCGTCGGACGGGAAGAAGTGGAACATCCATCCTGAAAAGAGCCCGGAGCCCGTGTTGAC